>NZ_JBAQEO010000261.1:0-2282 GCF_049286785.1 Rhodococcus sp. (in: high G+C Gram-positive bacteria)
CACCAACCGATGGATCATCGCCGGTGTCACCGCCCAGGCACTCGGTCAGATCGCCATCACCTACCTGCCCGCCATGAACACAGTCTTTGCCACCGCCCCGATCAACGCCGACGCGTGGATGCGAATCTTTGCCCTGGCGGCCGCCACTGCCGCGGCCGTCTCCATCGACAAGCGACTTCGGCGCCGGCACGACGGAACTCGGACAGAGATGACAGGCCAGAGACGATAGGAAACGACGTCTGTGGCGGGTCAGTCCGTTGTCCGGCGGATGTAGAGCAGCTTGTCGCCGGCCTCGACGACATCGACCTCAGCGGTGCCGGCGCGTAGCAACCGGCCACCACGCACCACCGCGAGCACGAGGTCCGACAGGTGCCGCGGCGAACCGCCGACCTCCTCCCCCTCGACGTTGCGTTCGGAGATCGCCAATCCTGACTCCGGGGTGAGCAGGTCCTCGATCATCTCCACCACGGATGGAGTGGAAGTCGCGACACCGAGCAACCGGCCCGCCGTCTCCGAAGAAATGACCACGGAGTCGGCGCCGGACTGCCGCAGTAGGTGCCTGTTCTCCGACTCCCGGATTGCGGCGACGATCTTCGCGTTCGGCGCGATCTCACGCGCGGTGAGTGTTACCAGCACCGCCGTGTCATCCCGGTTCGTCGCGACGATGATCGACTTGGCGTGTTGCACACCGGCCAGTCGCAGCACGTCCGACTTCGTCGCCGAACCCTGCACCGTCACCAGTCCCTGGCCGACGGCGGTCTCGAGTACAACCGGATCGGTGTCGACCACCACAATGTCGGACGGGGCGACACCGTCGCCGAGCATTGCGTCGACCGCGGTGCGCCCCTTGGTGCCGTAACCGACAACGACGGTGTGATTCTGGGCGCGGCGACGCCAGCGCTGAATCTTGAACGATTGGCGGGAGTTCTCGGTCAGCGCCGACAGGGTGGTGCCGACCAGGACGATGAGGAAGAAGATTCGCAGCGGTGTGATGACCAGGATGTTGACCAGCCGGGCCTGCTCGGTGAGCGGGGTGATGTCTCCATATCCGGTGGTCGAGAGCGAGACAGTCGCGTAGTAGATGCAATCGAGCAGCGATAGCCCGTCTTCCTGCGTGTCGGCATAGCCGTCGCGGTCGAGATAGACCACGACCACCACCAAAGCCAACGCAGTCAGTGCGTACCCGATCCGTCGGGTGATGGCCCGGCCGGGACTGTATTGCACCTGAGGTACCCGCAGGATGCCCACCAGTGCAAAGTCGGGTCGCTCGGTGAGCACGTCGGATCGGCTGAACCGTGCACGCAAGCTACTGGGCATCGCCTCGATCACCTCGTCCTCGTCGCTCTCGACGTGCAGCCTACGCGCCGCCCGACCTTCGACCGGGCCGCCAACCGACAAGGGGGACGGGCGAGGCGGCCTCGGGTCTTCCATCATCCCCAGTCACCGATGCGGGGCCGCCGCCGAGGCCTAAAATGGGATGGAACGGACAACGGATTCTGGGCTTTGGAGCTCTTCGTGCCGATCGCACCTCCCGCCGAGGTGTGCGGGCCGCGGGAGGTGAGGCCGATGCAACCGGCCGAGCGGGTGCAGCTGTTGTCTCGCCGTGCGACTGTGTGGACAGCGGCGCTATTTGCCTTCGCGGTGCTACTGGTGGCCGGTCCACGGATGATCGGCGTCTACACGGATTGGTTGTGGTTCGGCGAGGTCGGCTACCGCAGGGTGTGGGGCACGATCCTCATCACCCGCCTACTCCTGTTCACGATTGTCACCGCCCTGGTGTGGGCCCTTGTCTTTTCGGTGTTGCTGTGGGCGTACCGATCTCGCCCGTTGTTCGCTACCGCGGTATCCGAGAAGGACCCGATCGAGGAATATCGGACGGTGGTGATGAGCCGGCCGCGACTGTTCGTAATCGGCATACCGTTGCTGCTCGCCCTGCCGTTCGGGCTCAGCGCGCAGTCGAGGTGGGACACGGTGCAGCTGTTCCTACGCGGCGGCAGCTTTGGAACCGTGGATGCGGAATTCGGGCACGATATCGGGTTCTATGTCTTCGACCTGCCGTTCTACCGGCTGGTGCTGACATGGTTACTCGTCGCGGTGTTCCTGGCCTTCCTTGTCAGTTTGGGCACTCACTACCTGTTCGGCGGGATCCGGCTGTCGCTGAAAGACAAGTCCAAGGGGCGTGAGACAGCGCTGATCCCTGCGGCCCGGATCCAGCTGGCGATCCTCGCCGGTACCTTCATCGCGCTCAAGGCGGTCGCCTACTGGTTCGATCGGTACTCGCT
>NZ_JBAQEO010000262.1:0-5025 GCF_049286785.1 Rhodococcus sp. (in: high G+C Gram-positive bacteria)
CCTGGAGACCGGGCCGATCACGTGCAGTGGATCGACATGGTGGCTGGAACATCTTCGAGAACTGGAACTTGAACACCGTACAAGTTGAACGGTGTTCACGTTAGATCCGTGGTGGAATACTGTCAAAGCGCCACCGAACGGGGCTCTCACAAGTCAGGAGATCGAATAGTGCAATTGCGACGCGGCGACGTTCTCGACGGCGCCCTGGCGATCCTCGACGAGTTCGGCCTGGCCGACCTCACGATGCGCCGGCTCGCAACCTCCCTCGGAGTGCAACCGGGCGCGCTGTACTGGCACTTCCCCAACAAGCAGACCCTCCTCGGCGCGATTGCCGACAGAATCCTCGAAGACGTCGACGCCCCGGTCACCGCCGACGAATGGGACGAGAACTTCGTCGAACTGGCACATCGACTGCGCTCGGCCCTGCTGTCGCACCGGGACGGTGCCGAACTGGCCTCCGCGACCTACGCGTCGCGGATGACGAATTCGCGCGTCCGGGAAAGTTTCGCCGCAGCGGGGCGACGGTCCGGGCTGTCGCGCGAACATGCCGAGCTCGCCTCGTACTCGTTGCTCTACTACGTCCTCGGGCACACCGTGGACGAGCAGTCCCGCGCGCAGATGGAATCGATCGGCGCACTCACCCGCGGAGCCCTGTCACCCGACGCCCCCGACTCGGCGATCGCGGCGTACGACGAGGATCTCCGGGACGGCGATCCGGCGGTGCGCTTCGACTTCGGCCTCTCCCTGTTCGTCGACGGGATACGGGCTCGGCTGAAAGACCCGGCACGTCCCGCGTGACACGCGCACAATGAGAGCGACGTCGTAAGAGCCACCCACATCGACACCCACGACGTCGAAAGGGCGCAGTGTCGAAAGGGCGAAGTGTCGAACGGGCGAAGTGTCGAACGGGCGAAGTGTCGAACGGGCGGGGCGTCGAAGGGGCGGAACGATGAGATCACTCTTTCACCGCTGCACCGGAATTGCGGTCGCGGTCGCACTCACCGCGTTGCTGCCGGCGATTCCCGCTCTCGCCGACCCGGCCGCCGGGAATTCTCCCGGCACGGTGGTGTCGTACTCACCGATGCCGGCGAGCAAGATCCCCCCAGGGATGGTGGACGCGTCGCTGGTGACGTACTGGTCCACCGGACCGCTGAATCAACCGGCGACCAGCACCGGCGCCATCTTCGTTCCGCCCGGCTAACCGCCCGCGGGTGGCTGGCCCGTGGTCTCGTGGGCACACGGGACGGAGGGCGTCGCCGACAAGTGCGCGCCGACCGTGACGGGCAGGATGATCGGGCCCTACATCCGGCACTGGTTCGATCAGGGGTACGCCATCGTCGCGACCGATTACATCGGACTCGGCACACCGGGCGTGCACCCGTACCTGGACGGTCCTTCCGAGGCGCACAGCGTGATCGACATGGTGCGTGCGGCACGCGCCGTGGAGCCATCGCTCTCCGACAAATGGGTGGCCATCGGCCAGTCCCAGGGCGGTCACGCGACTCTCGCTGCCGCAGCCATCGCCACAAAATACGCTCCGGAACTCGATTTCAGGGGCGCCGTGGCCACCGGAGCGCCATCCAACCTCGAGCATCTCGCACCACTGGCGGGTCCGGGCTTCCCGGAGTTGCCGTTGGTCGGCACCACACTGTTCATCGCGTACGCCCTCACGGGTTTGCGAGCAGCGCGACCCGACTTGGAGTTGAACCGGTACCTCAGTCCCCTCGGAATCGAGGTGCTCGACCGGGTGGAGACACAGTGCTACGCCGAGGCCGCACCTCAACTCCAGGGAGTCTCGATCGGCGATCTCCTGTCGCGGCCACTCGGTGAGCCCCGCCTCCTCGACGCGATCCGCCAGATGCTCGGGATCCCCACCCAGGGTTATGAGCGACCCCTCTTCATCGGACAGGGCCTGCTGGACGAGATGGTGCCCGCACCCTTCGCGTTCGCATTGGCCGCCGAGATGGCGGCGAACCGCCAGAACTTCGTCTTCAAGACGTATCTCACCGGTCACATCGCGACAATGGCCGCGTCCGTTCCGGACTCCACACCCTTTGTGAAGAGTCTGTTCGCCGAGCCCTGACCAACTGGTCTTACCACTTGACCTCTTACCCATTACCGCTTAACGTCGACGCATGATGTTCGAGCCGATCGCGCGGAAATCCGCGTCCAGCGAGGTCTTCGACCAGATCACCGCCCGAGTCCTCGGGGGCGATCTCGTTGCGGGCGCGGCCCTGCCCAGCGAGCGTCGACTCGCCGAAGCGTTCGGCGTGTCCCGGCCCGCAGTGCGAGAAGCGATCCAGAAGCTCGCACAGGCGGGACTCGTCGACGTCCGGCAGGGCGATGCCACCTCGGTCAGAGATTTCCGGCGTCACGCCGGACCGGAACTGTTGTCGCAATTGCTGATCCGCGACGGGCAACCCGACTGGGCGGTCGCCCGCAGCGTTCTCGAGGCCCGCAGGATGATAGGCACGCAAGTGGCCCGGCTCGCCGCGAGCAGGGCCACCGCCGAGTCGGCCACCGCCCTCCGGGAGGCGGCGGAAACCCTTGCGTCGGACGGTGACCCCGTCGCCCAACAGGTGGACGCCCTCGCGTTCTGGGAGCATGTGGTCGATGCCGCCGACTCCATCGCGTTCCGGCTCATCTTCAACAGCCTGCGAAAAGCCTATGAACCGACGATGACGGCCATGGCCACGGTCATGGTGGCCGAGGTCGGCCGCAGCGACCTCTATCACCGCTTGGCGGAAGCCATTTCTACACACGACGAAGACGCTGCGACGCAGACGGCCACCACACTTCTGGACCTCGGGACTGCGGCCCTCACCGCCGTCATCGATGCATTGCAAGCCCCCGATTCGGAGAAGGACTCATGAGTACGAAACCTTCCGTGCACCGTAGATCTGCCAGTTTGCGCGATGCCGCCGATCAGTTCCGGCGTCACCCGTCGCCGTGGATGATCGGGGGCATGCTGCTGGTCGCCGTCGTGGCCCGGGCCGTGGTGGGCGACTGGGAGGTGACCGACGCCGCGGTTCCGCTGGTGATGCTGGCAGTGTTCCCCTTCGCCGAATGGGTCATCCACGTGTGCATCCTGCACTGGAAGCCGCGGCGGATCCTCGGCGTCACGGTGGACTCGCTGCTCGCCCGCAAACATCGTGAGCACCATGTCGATCCCCGCGACGTGCCGTTGGTGTTCATTCCGTGGCAGACCTTGACGTTGCTCATTCCCACGCTCATTGCCGTGGCGCTGCTGGCGTTCCCGCGCCCGGGCCTCGGGTTGACATTCCTCGTGACTCTGAGTGTGCTCGGCATGGTCTACGAATGGACCCACTACCTCATCCACAGCGACTACCGGCCGAATTCGCGCCTCTACCGAGCCATCTGGCGCAACCACCGGCACCACCACTACAGGAACGAACACTACTGGTTCACCGTCACCACCTCGGGCACCGCCGATCGCGTACTCGGCACCGCCCCGGATCCCGAATCGGTCGAGAAGTCGCCGACGGCCCGAAATCTGCACGCGCAGAGCGCGTAGCGCCCGTCACGCCGGGTCGCGAGTCCGCTCGGTTTCGGGTGCGAGGGTGAAGTAGTTCTCCTCCTCCTGCACGAAATGCAGCCGCAGCAGAGCAGACAGACCATACAGACAGGCCAGCAGGTCGTCGGACTGATCGGCGCTCAGTCCCCCGGCGGCATCGGCCTGTTCGAGATGGGTGCGCAACCGGCGGCTGAGCCGGTCGATTTCGGCGTGCATCCGGCTCATCGTGGCGGTAGCCTCCCCGCTGCCGAGCGGCGCGGCCAGGGCCGGATACAACTCGCTGTCCTCGGCCTGCTCGTGCGGCAGCAGCGTGCCGAAGAGAAAGGTGTCCGCACGGCGCAACGACAAGTGGGCCTGGTCGAGGTCACCGGTTGCAAGCAACTGAGCGGTCTGACGCAGGATCGACAGGTCGTCGCGCATCACGTCATGTTCGGCGGAGAACCTGCGCAGCATGACCTCGGTGTCGCCGGGGACCGTCACCATCCGGCCCGGGTCGACGCGCAGTGCGCGCAATGCGTTGAGGATCACGGCGACGTCGATGCCCTCCTGCAGGAGCGCGCCCGCCGCCGGGGGAAGCAGCCCGAACGCCGCGAATCCCATCGCCACCAGTGACAGTCCCATTCCCACGCTCGCGCTCTGCACGGCGATGCGGCGGGATCGGCGAGCGATCTCCATGGCGTCGGCGAGCCGGTCGAGACGGTCGGTGGTGAGCACGATGTCCGCAGCCTCCGAACTCGCCGTCGACCCACGCGCCCCCATCGCGACCCCGACGGTCGCCGCGGCCAGGGCGGGTGCATCGTTGACGCCGTCACCCACCATCACCGTCACCGCGGAGTCCCGTTCGGAGCGAACACCGGCGACCTTGTCGGCCGGGGTCTGTTCGGCGTAGACACCGTCGAGGCCGAGGACGGAACCGACCTGTTCGGCGGGTTCGTGGCGGTCGCCGGTGAGCATGACCAGCCGATTCAGGCCGGCCGAACGCAGCCGTCGCAGAGTGCGGGACGCATCGCGACGCAGCGGATCCACGAGCAGTACTGCACCCGCGAGGGTGCCGTCCACCGTCACCCATGCGACGACTGCTCCGTCGAGGGCGGCGCGGCTGAGCACCGCCCGCGCCCACGCCGGCGCATCCGCGGGGAGGGTGAGGGTCCCGACCGTGACGCGGTGTCCGTCCACGGTGGCGATGACTCCGGTCCCGGCCTCCTCGTCGACGTCGGCCGGCATCGACAGCGGCAGGTCACGCATCTTCGCCTCCTGCACGATCGCCTCGGCGAGCACGTGCGGGGAGAGTTGATCGGCTGATGCCGCGAGCCGGAGCACCTCGGTGGCGGAACGGTCCGGGGCAACGACGACGTCTGCGCCGGTCGGCCGTCCGCTGGTCAACGTGCCGGTCTTGTCCATCACCAGGGTGGTGGCGTGACCGAGGTTTTCGAGGGCACCGCCGCTGCGGATCACCACTCCGATGCGGGAGGCGAGGGACAGGCCGGAGA
>NZ_JBAQEO010000263.1:0-5910 GCF_049286785.1 Rhodococcus sp. (in: high G+C Gram-positive bacteria)
CCTTACCCTGGGAAACAAAGCATGTGTACCGTACACATCATGTGCTTCGTGCACCATTTGTGTCGGATGCACATACATGTGGTAGAACGGCTGTCAAGCAAGGGGTTGGGGCTCGAGAATCGAGAGAAGGACCGGCGAATCATCGGCATGGACAAGCCCACGCACCTGATCGAGTTCGAAACCATGCTGCTGGGAAGACATCTCAGCCTGCACAATCCCCAACGGCACGGCGGCCACCTGGACCGCAGTGCCTATACCCTCCTCAGTCGCATCAGCATGGAGGGCCCGATGTCCATCGGGCAACTCAGCGACGCTTTCGGCCTCGACGCCTCCACCCTCAACCGCCAGACCAACGCCATGACGCGGGACGGACTGGTCGAACGTATCCCGGACCCCGAAGGGGGCATGGCCCGCAAGTTCCGCATCACCGCCGAAGGCGAGAACCGACTCGAGATGGAACGCGCCGGAAACGTCTCCGCCCTGGAGCGGATGCTGACCGACTGGGACGCCGACGATGTCGCCACCTTCGCCGGATGGCTCCAACGCTTCAACACCGACATCGAGCGCCTCTCCGGGCGACCCTGGCCCCGCCCCGAATCCGCCGGCATCCGGCGGCACCCCGCCGAGGGATAGTTACCCGCGCCCGGCGCCGGACGGCCGTTGATAACCCACGGCATCGATCCCGCGTTCGCCATACTTCGACGTCCCGAAGATCTTCACGAAACTGCGATCGCGCCGCACCGGCCGAATCGGCGTGACGGCGAAATAGATTCGCGCCACCGAGCGAGCGAGCGCGGCGATGACCGGGTTCGGTTCGGGCAGGTTCTGCACGGACCGGAGGGTCTCGTCGCAGAACGCGGACAGCACGTGGACTGCGTACGGCTGCAACAGTCGGGGGAACCAGCGGGTGGCGAAGTCGTCGACCAGGGCAAGCGTGACCGCGGTCCCCTCGGGGGTCGTCGTGTATTCACGGGCCTCGAAGTCACCCATCCACGCGGCCAGGTCGGCACGGGTACGAGGGATGTCCTCGATTCGTTGAGCCGCGGCCACCCCACTCCAAAAGCTCCATTGCGCATCGAGTTCCGCATCCGAGAAGGGCCGCGCGCCGATCACGTCGGCCAGGCGTTGCGGTTCCAGAGCAAGGGTCGCGAGGGTGTACAGCGAGTCCTCGTTGCGGATCGGGAAGTGACTGTGGATGGTGTTGAGCCGCTCGATCCACGCAGTGCCCTCCGGCGTGTCGTACCCCAGTTCGATGAAGTTGCCGAAGAAGACCATGGTGTCGTCGTTGCGCAACGCGGTGTCGGTCATGATCTTGCCGGTTCCCTTGCGATACAGCACTTTCGCCATACTCGGCACGGCGACCTGACGAATGAACGAGACGGTGAACAGCGCATGGACCAGCATCGGATTCCCATGGAGGATCTCGAGGCTCAGATGCGCGACGTCGCGATCGTCGCGGAAGGGATCCAGTTGGGCGATCTCCTGCCGGATACGCCTTCCCGTAGCGAGTGTTGTCATGCAGACCTCCAGTTCGGGCCACCGCGTGGCGATAGTGGACAACATATGTTGTCCACTACTGGCCGTCAATAGCCGACGGCCGAGGATTCGCCTCTGTGCGGCAGGATGGACGCATGCGCACACCACCGAGTCGCCGATGGCACGGCGTCGCCGCCGACGATCGCCGGGCCAGTCGTCGACAACGCATTCTCGACGCCGGCACCGAACTTCTCGGTACCACCGGTGGCAAGTCGGTGACCGTCCGCGCGTTGTGCCGCACCGCCGGGGTGACCGAGCGCTACTTCTACGAAAGTTTCTCCTCCCGCGACGAACTCGTCGCCGCCGTCTTCGCCGAGATGGCGAACGAAGTCATGTCCCACATGAGCGAAGTGGTCACAGCCGCACCTACCAACGTCGCCGATCGCGCCCGGGTCTTCATCGCCGGGGCGATCGACTTCTTCTCGGAGGACCCGCGGCGCGGGCGTGTGCTGGTCCGCGAGGCGATGACCGAGCAGGCTCTGACCCAGCAGGGACTGCACGCGGCCCCGACCCTGCTGGGCACCCTGCTCGAGGACGTCATCGGACCGACCCAGGATCCTGACAGTCAGTTGCTGACCGGCGCCGTCCTCGGGCTCGGGATCGGCGCGTTGATCGTGGCCTGGCTCGACGGCCAGGTCGACGTCACCCGCGACACGCTCGTCGAGCACTGTGCACAGCTGATCGAACGCGCCGTGGTGACGCGTTCGTGAACGACGCGAAACTTCTCGGGAAGAGTTCGCCTCCTCCTGCCGGAAGACGGGCACGGGGCCGCTCGCACCCCTAAGTTGAACGGACGGGCCATCACGCGTCGGTCCGCTTGCGCACCACGACATACCTCAGGAGTCCGTGATGAAAGCAGTACAGTACCGCGAGATCGGAGCGTCACCGGTCGTGGTCGACGTGCCCACACCGGAACCCGGCCCAGGGCAGGTCTTGCTGAAAGTCACCGCGTCCGGACTGTGCCATTCGGACATCTTCGTGATGGACCTGCCCGAGGAGCAGTACATCTACGGCCTGCCACTCACTCTCGGTCACGAGGGCGTGGGCACCGTGGTCGCACTCGGTCCGGGTGCGACCGGGGTCGAGGAGGGTCAGAACGTCGCCGTGTACGGGCCGTGGGGCTGCGGTACGTGCGCTACCTGTGCGGCGGGGATGGAGAACTACTGCCCGCGCGCCGCCGACCTCGGCATCGCGCCACCCGGATTGGGCAACCCCGGGTCGATGGCCGAATACATGATCGTCGACTCACCGCGGCACCTGGTTCCCATCGGTGATCTCGACCCCGTGACCACAGCGCCGCTCACCGACGCAGGGCTCACCCCGTATCACGCGATCAAGCGCTTTCTCCCCAAACTCGGCGCCGGCTCGACCGCGGTGGTGATCGGGGTCGGCGGGCTCGGACACGTGGCGATTCAGATCCTGCGCGCCCTGTCCGGCGCCCAGGTGATCGGACTCGACGTCAATCAGGCCAAACTCGACCTGGCGACGGCGGTCGGCGCGGACCACGCCTTCCTCTCGGACGCCTCCGCCGTCGACGCCGTCAAGGATCTGACCGACGGTCGCGGCGCGGAACTGGTGATCGACTGCGCCGGATTCCAGCCGACGATCGACCTGGCCCAGCAGATGGTCGCAGTGGGCGGTGGGCTGTCCATCGTGGGCATCGGCGCCGGCGGCGCGTATGCCAAGGTGGGTTTCTTCATGACCCCGTACGAGGCGGAGACGCTGGTGCCGTACTGGGGATACCGGCAGGAGCTGTTCGAGGTGATCGAACTCGCCAAGCGCGGGGTCTTCGACATCCACACCGAGACGTTCGGCATCGATGAGGCACCGCAGGCCTATGCCAGGCTCCGCGAGGGCACACTCGAGGGGCGGGCAGTGGTGGTCCCGTAGACGCGGCGCCCGGTCAGGTGGTGTGGGGACGAGCCCACGCGTCTCCGCGGATCTGCGAGTAGAAGCGTTCGACGTCGGCCGCGCTGCACAACTGCGTTCCCGGCGTCAGCAGCATCGCCGAACCCGCGGCGACGCCGTAGCGCACCACCTCGTCCAGGCTCCAGCCCCGGCGCAACGCGGCGGTGATGCCGGCGACCATGCTGTCGCCGGCTCCCACACCGCTGACCACGGGAACCTCGACAGAAGGAAAGTATCGCGGCCCCTCTGCGGTGACCAGGAGCGCTCCGTCTGCACCGAGCGACACGACCGCCACCTCGCACACACCCGCGCTCACCAGTTCCCCTGCGGCGGCACTCTGCTCGTCGAGTGTGGTCAGGTCCCGGCCGATACGTTCCCGAAGTTCACGGCCACTCATCTTGAGTAGGTACGCGCCGTGGTGCAGGTGCCGTAGTGCCTCTCCGGAGGTGTCGACGACGAGCCGGGCACCGAGTCCGGCAACCACATCGGCAATGCTCTGGTAGTAGTCGGAAGGCACTCCCGGCGGCAGGCTGCCACTCGCGACGACGAAGTCGGCGCCCGCACCCACCTCACGCAGCAGACGCAAGCACGTTTGCTGTTCCACCGGCGCGACGGGCGGACCCGGCAGAACGAACCTGTACTGCAGACCCGTCGATTCCTCGTCGACGGTGAAACTCTCGCGGGTGGATCCGGCGATCGTGAAACTTCGAACCTTCACACCCTCGGATGCGACCAGATCTTCGAGCGCCCGTCCGTTGTGCCCGCCGGACGGAAACAGCGCCGTCACGGACTCGCCGAGGACGCGGAGTACCCGGGCGACGTTGAGTCCGCCGCCCCCGGGATCACGGTGGGGTGGCCCGCAACGCACCTTGCTGGTCGGCGTCACCCGTTCCGCGCTCAGCGTGATGTCGACAGCCGGGTTCATCGTCACCGTCACGATGTCGGCCATAGCCACACTCTCCTCGCCCGGGGTCTCTCCGTCGAATTTCCTCCGACACGCGACTGATGATCCACGACATCGCACGGCGCCGCGTTGCGGCGCCGCCCCCTGCGAAATCTGTGCACACACGTGTCACGTGCGGGCCATTGCGGCGACACCTGACGAAATTATCCTGGCGGCGTGACCGAGACGAGCACTATGCGTGAACAGCTGGCGATGCTGGCCGGCAGACTCGGCGATCTTCGCACCGATCTCGTCGACGCGGCAGCCGACAGCAGCCGGTTCACGGGCGTCCATCCAGACAACCGGGCGAGCGCCGAGAACCTCGCCCACTACGTCGCACTGCGCCGGCACGATGTTCGCGATCTGCAGGAAGATCTCGCCGCCCTGGGGCTTTCGTCACTCGGCCGAGCCGAGCCTCATGTGCTCGCATCGCTCGATGCCGTCCGCGCTGCCGTCGCGGGCCTGACCGGTCCGGACCTCCGGGAAGGCCACCCGATCGAAGAGCACGCGGTCGAAGAGCATGCGGTCGATTTCGTGAGCGGCGGGCGGATACTCCGGCAGAATGCGACGGCGCTGCTCGGGCAGGCGCGCAACGGCCGGTCGACGCGGATCATGGTCACCCTGCCCAGTGAGGCCGCCACCGATCCTGCCCTGGTCGATCGGATCGTCGAAGCCGGCGCCGATCTGGTCCGGGTGAACTGCGCGCACGACGGCCCAGCCGAGTGGGCCGAGATGATCGCCCACGTGCGCCGGGCGGAACGAGCCCACGGGCGCCACGTCAAGGTCACGATGGATCTCGCCGGTCCGAAACTCAGAACCGGACCGATCGCACCGGCCGCGCAGGTGGTGCACATCAAACCGGCACGCGACGACCTCGGCCGCATGGTCACGCCGGCGCGGGTGTGGCTCACCCGTCCGGGCGGACCGGTCCGTCCCGGTGCGGTAACCATCCCGGTCGAGGATCCCCAGTGGCTCACCCGCCGAGTGGCCGGCGAGTCCGTCACCTTCCGCGACACCCGCGGTTCCACACGCGCCGTCGAGATCGTCGAGAGCGGCGCGGACGGCTGCCTGGCCGACCTCGCCGACACCGCCTATCTCGTGCCGGGCACCCCGATGAGAGGCCACAAGCACGACATCACCGCGGTCGCGGCCCTGCCGGCACGCGAGCAGAAGCTGACCCTGCACGCCGGGGACGACCTTCTCGTCGTCGCCGATCTCACTCCCGTCGATCCGGCCCTTCGTCCGGCCCGGATCGGGTGCACCCTGCCGCAGGTCTTCTCGGATGCGCGGGTGGGGCATCGAATCTTCTTCGACGACGGCAAGGTCGGCGGCGTGATCGAGGCGGTCGATGCGGCGGGATTGACGGTGAAGATCACCGACGCTCCCCCGGCCGGTGCCCGAATCGGCGCGGCAAAGGGCATCAACCTGCCGGACACCGGTCTCGATCTACCCGCGTTGACGGAGGAAGACCTGGCGAATCTTCCTTTCGTGGCACGGCACGCCGACGCCGTGAGCCTGTCGTT
>NZ_JBAQEO010000264.1:0-1811 GCF_049286785.1 Rhodococcus sp. (in: high G+C Gram-positive bacteria)
GCTCTACACCCGGGCCACGAAGGAAATGACCCTCAGCGTGCCGCCGCGGGACTACGAGCTGCTCGCCCGATTGCTCGTCTCCTCGGTGGAACAGGACACCAGCGGAACGGTGCGGGCGGCGGTCAACGAGGCCGCAGTCGACGCCGGCAAGCGGGCCGCCGCCGACGCCGGGGGAGATCTCCTGGTGGCGCTGCGCGGCTGCGGTTACCTGCCCCAGATCGACGACGACGGCCGTATCGACCTGCGCAACTGCCCCTTTCACCTCGTCGCCCGGGACCACCTGGACATCGTGTGCGGGCTGAACTTGCGCCTCGTCGAAGGCGTGATCGCCGGCAGCGTCGAAGGCGTGATCGCCGGCAGCTCCCACCCCACGGCACACGCGGAACTGGACCCGCGACCGGACCGGTGCTGTGTGGTGGTCCACCGCACAGCGTCCGCTCATGCGCACTCGCCCCCGGGTACCGCCCGTCCCTGACGGACACGAACCGACATGGGGCGAGGCGCAGGATCGGCTCGCGTGTCGATCGAATGACCCGTGCACCCGACCACCGGCATCAGGACGCATCGCTGACCGCGACGCTCCGTGCAAGCTTTTCGGTAACGCCGCGGGTCCAGGAGCGGTCAGCATCACTCAAAGCCATACCTCTGCAGGGGATTACGCCCCATGGGTATCTACCGAATCATCTCAGTTACTCTCCCCGCAGCCTTCTGGTCCGTGTGACGAGGCGACTGCTCCGGGTTCCCTGCCGGCACCGCCGCCGAGCTGTGAGGAAACCACCTACCGACCGGCAGTGACTGCGTGCACATGCGGGCAGCGCGGTGAGCAAGTGGGCGTGGATCAGACGCCCCGGACGACGAAAGGCACGACGATGAACAGATTCCCACACCCACCGGTAGGGGCAACGGCAAGCCGATTGCATCGCCTGCACAGCGAGCAGGGACAAAGCCCCTGGTTGGACAACCTCACCCGCCCCTATCTGCGCGATGGCACACTCGCCGAGTTCGTGGCCGCCGGGATACGGGGGGTGACGGCCAACCCCACCATCTTCGCGCGGGCCATCGCAGGCTCCGATGCCTACGACGCACAGTTCGCGGCACTCATCGCCCAGGGACTCGCGGTCGAAGACGCGTATTGGGAGCTCGCCGTGGCGGATATCGTCGACGCAGCTGCGGTACTGCGGCCCGTCTACGACACCTCGGGCGGCACCGATGGGTTCGTCTCGATCGAGGTCGCCCCGGAACTGGCACGTGACACCGACGCCACGATCGCCGCGGC
The DNA here is from genome assembly GCF_049286785.1 of Rhodococcus sp. (in: high G+C Gram-positive bacteria). Classification (GTDB taxonomy): domain Bacteria; phylum Actinomycetota; class Actinomycetes; order Mycobacteriales; family Mycobacteriaceae; genus Rhodococcus_F. Next base: position 1,277 of record NZ_JBAQEO010000264.1, read on the forward strand.
CAGTCGACTGCATGAACGGATCGCCCGACCGAACGTGTTCGTGAAGATCCCCGCGACCGCGGAGGGAATACCGGCCATCGCGGACATGATCGGCAAGGGCGTGAGCATCAATATCACCTTGATCTTCTCCCTCGCACGCTACGAACAGGTGATCGAGGCGTACCTGCAGGGTCTGGAGGCGCTGGCGGCACGGGGCGGTGATCTGGCCGCGGTGCGCAGTGTCGCATCGTTCTTTGTCAGCCGCGTCGACACGGAGGTCGATCGACGTCTCGAGCACATCGGCGACACCGAGACCATGGCGCTGCGGGGTCGGGCGGCGATCGCCCAAGCCCGCCTCGCCTACCAGATCTTCCGGGACCGCTTCACCGGACAGCGGTGGGAGCAACTCGCCACCCGCGGGGCCCGGGTGCAGCGGCCGCTGTGGGCATCGACCTCGACGAAGAACCCCGACTACCCCGACACCCTCTACGTCGACAGTCTCATCGGCCCCTACACCATCAACACCATGGCCGAGGCCACCATCACCGCATTCGAG
>NZ_JBAQEO010000265.1:0-2319 GCF_049286785.1 Rhodococcus sp. (in: high G+C Gram-positive bacteria)
GGAAGCGCACGTCTCAGTCCGGTGGAAGGCATGACCGAGAAACTTACCAGTAAATTGGCCACCCTCTTGGCCCTGTATGACCTGGGTGGGAGTCGTCATGCTGTGGATACCGAGGACGTGGCCATGCGCGCCGCTCAGGTCGCCCCGAAGGCGTTCCGATGGAGGCGTTACCCGGAGCAGGTAAGCCTCGAGGCTGTGCGCTTGGCACTAAAGGACAATAAAAAAGAGGCCTTCGTCACAGGTGGTGTTCGAGATGGCTGGCAGTTGACGCTCGCGGCGGTACAACGATGCGAAGTATTTCGAGGCGGCGCCGAAGTCAGCGAGCCTGATACTGGCCGCATTCGGCGCTCCGCCGCGTTCCGCGCCTGGCGGAAAGGCGGTGCGGAGGTCGTGACGAGTCTTCAGATTATGGATCTCCTCCGGGTGAATGAGTACTTCCCCACTGCCAAACGCCGGCAACGGGTGGTTGCCTTCCTCAACGCTGCCGGCGGTGACGCAGAACTTTCTCGTTTCGCCGCCGCACTTCAGCACCGATTCCCGGAGGTAATGCGCACATGACGTCCCCTCGCCAGATCACGGTCAAGAGCCATGTGGCGCGTGATTTTCTCCAGAACGCCACTTACTTCTCGACGATGCCCAAGGTGGTCTGGGAGTATGTCTCCAATGCGCTCGACAACGCGCGAGACGGATTGCCTGTCGTCGTTGATGTCCATATCTCGGCGGACCGCGTTGAAGTAGACGATAACGCGAGCGGCATGAACCGTGACGACCTGCAGCGCTTCTTCCAGATGCACGGCCAGAATCTTCAGCGCCAGCGCGGCCGGGTGGTGCGTGGTCGTTTCGGCACGGGAAAGAGCGCGGCCTTTGGCATCGCCCGCGCATTGCGGATCGAGACGCGCAAAGAAGGCCGCTACAACATTGTTGAACTCACCCGAGAGGCGATTGAGGCCGCGTCCGACGGTAAGGCGTTTTCTGTGTCGGAGGTTGTCACCGACGCCCCGACCGACGAGGAGGATGGGACAACCATCATCATGAGCCACCTCTTCGATCGGAAGCGTTTGGATATCGACGACACGCGCCGCTACGTCGATCGGCACCTTGGCCGGCACCAGCAGAGCCATCAGGTTCTCATCAACGGACATCCATGCGAGTTCCACGAGCCCGTCTACACGCGCAAATACGAGTTTGACCCGCCACCGCTGGTCGGGGAGCACCTTGGGCTCGTCCGCCTAGTCGTAAGAGTTGCGCCAGCGCCGCTGGATGCCGAGACCAACGGAATCGACGTGCTAGCGCATGGCTTCTGGCACACCACGACTCTGGGTGATTTGCCTCGCCAAGGTGCGGCTCGCCGGTTGTTCGGTGAGGTGACCTGCGATGCTCTGGAGACGTGGGAGGGCGAGCCGCCGCCATTCGACAACACCCGCAACAACACATTGAACCATGCGAACCCTTTGGTCGCGACCCTGCTCGGGTGGGTCAGTAAAGAGTTGCGCCAGGTCGTGAAGGAGCTTGAAGAAGCCGAGCGAGAGCAGCGCAAGAGTGAGGACGCGAGGAAGCTGGCGCGCGAGGCCGAGCGGATCGGGAAAGTGTTGAATGACGATTTCCGAGAGCTCCAGAGGGAGCTTGCCAAGATCCAAGGGGTCCAATCACGGCTCCCGGCACATGGGAGCACCTTGGTGCCTGTCGACACTATCGGGGCGATGACGACGTCTGAAGACCCGGAAGGTGTCGTGCTCCCTGGAGGCGGCGAACTTCCGACCGACTGGCAACAAGCTGGGCCTCAACCCGGCGACGGTCGGCGAGGAACGACGGGAGCTCCGGGCGACGCGCCAAGGCCAGGCACCGACTTGTTGCCGGGCGAGCAGCCTGGCGCGCACCACGAAACCACCACGAGGGCTCGTCGGACCGACACGTTCAAAATCGAGTTCGTGCACGAGACTACCGACGCGCCGCGCGCCCACTACGATCGGGATGCGCGGACTATCTTCGTGAACATGGACCATCCGCAGATCGTCGCTGCACTGCGCCTGTCCGCGGAAATTGAGAGCGACGCGTTCCGCCAAGTTACATATGAGGTCGCCTTCGTCGAGTACGCGCTGGCGCTCATGACCGAGGAAGCACATCGAGATGCAGCGATCGACGCTCATGACCTGCTATACGACGTCCGCCGGACCATTGACCGGATTGCTAAGCGGGTGCCGGAGTTGCTCGGATAGCACCGGCGGAAAAATGGTGGTTTTGGCGGGCTTTGAACACACGCCCGGACAGGCCATCATTGACCGCAATGCCAGCCCGCTTCCGCCACGCCCAGCCTGAGAC
>NZ_JBAQEO010000266.1:0-12570 GCF_049286785.1 Rhodococcus sp. (in: high G+C Gram-positive bacteria)
GCAGCGGAACCTCCCGCGAAATATGAAGGCTATTTGACCCCCGCCAGCGCGAAGGGCAGAACCGCAGGCGCGCCCGCCTGCCGGAGGGTCCGGGCAGCCATCGTCAGGGTCCATCCGGTGTCGGTCAGCATGTCGATCAAAAGAATCGGACCGGTGGCGTCGGGCAGGTGCGGAACCTCCCATGCGTTGACGAGGCCAGCCACTCGATAGGCGGAGTTCGCCGCGGACACCGGCGGATGCCCCGGGCGCCGTTGCAGGATGCCCAGGTTCCCGAGGCGCCCGACCTCGGCCAGCCGCTCGGCGACCGAGGCGGACAGTGCAGGGTGGGTGTCCGACTCGACGGCCATGACCGCGGTGGGCCGCTCGGCCCAGTCCCACGCCGCCAGCACCGCGACGGCGGCCTTCACGACGCCGTCGGGCGCGGGGCCGTCCGGCCCGTCCAGCAGCGTACGAAGGCGCTGACCCCAGCCGAGGTCGGTGAGCCGGCCCAACATGCGGCCGGGCTCCGGTCCGTCGGAAATCTTCCCCGACAGCTTCACGCCAAGTTTCGCGAGACCGGTGGGCCACTGCTTCCGCGGCGCCAAGTCGACGCCGGGCCTCTCGAGGCGTGCCCGGGTCTGCTGCACAGCCTCGGAATCGACCGTGGTGTCATGATGGACCCCGGTACAGTTGTCGCAGCGTCCGCAGCCGGCGGCGCCTGCCGCCAGACCCGGATCGTCGAGCTGTTCACGCAGGAACGTCATCCGGCAGGTGGTGATCCGCTGGTAGTCGAGCATCGCCTGCTGCTCGGATTCGCGGGCGCGTTCGAGACGTTCGTAACGCTCGGCGTCGTACGTCCATGGTTCCCCCGTGCCGATCCAGCCGCCCCGGACACGGCGGACGGCGCCGTCGACGTCGAGAACCTTCAGGACCATCTCCAGCCGGGTGCGGCCCAGTTCGACCAACGGTTCCAGTGCCTGGGTGGATTGCGGACGCTCCGGGTCGAGGACCTCGATGACCCGCCGGACCACGTGTTCGCGCGGGAACGCCACGGATGCGAAATAGCTCCAGATCTGCCTGTCCTCCGTGCCCGGGAGAAGGATCACCTCGGCGCGGTCGGTGGATCGTCCGGCGCGCCCGACCTGCTGGTAGTAGGAGATGGGTGAGGACGGGGCGCCGAGATGCACTACGAAACCGAGGTCGGGTTTGTCGAAGCCCATACCCAGGGCAGAGGTTGCCACGAGGGCCTTGACCTTGTTGTCGAGGAGATCCTGCTCGAGACTCTCGCGTTCGGCGGCGTCGGTCTGCCCGGTGTATGCGGCGACAGTGTGGCCCTGCTCCGACAGCAGGCTCGCCAGATCCTGGGCGGCCGACACGGTGAGGGCATAGATGATGCCGGACCCGGGCAGGCTGTCCAGCTTCCGGGCCAGCCACGTGGCCCGCGCGGTGGCCTCGGGGATCTGCACCACCGCCAGGTGGAGCGAATCACGTTCGAGACCGCCGCGGAGGACGAGCGTCTCGCCTCCACCCACTCCCAGCTGGGTCGACACGTCGGTGACCACCCGGTCGTTGGCCGTCGCGGTGGTCGCGAGGACGGGAATACCCTCTCCGAGTTCCGCGATCAGGGTGCGAATGCGCCGGTAGTCGGGCCGGAAATCGTGACCCCAGTCGGATACGCAATGCGCCTCGTCGACCACCACCAGGCCCGCATCGGCGGCGAGCGCGGGAAGCACCTGGTCACGGAAGTCCGGATTGTTGAGGCGCTCGGGACTGACCAGCAGAACGTCGAGGTCGTTCGCCGCGACGCGCGCGTGGATGTCGTCCCATTCCGTGACGTTGCCAGAATTGATCGTGGCCGCCCGCACGCCTGCCCGCTCGGCCGAGGCCACCTGATTCCGCATCAGGGCGAGCAGCGGGGACACGATCACCGTCGGCCCGTGCCCGTCCGCTCGCAGCAGCTTCGCGGCGATGAAATACACAGCCGACTTACCCCAGCCCGTCCGCTGGACCACGAGCGCCCGCCTGCGTCCCACCACCAGCGCCTCGATGGCGGTCCACTGATCGTCCCGCAGGGTGGCGTCCGGTCCGGCGAGCTGGCGCAGGAGCCGCTCGGCCTCGGAGCGGAGTGCGGTTTCCGTGGTGGTGGTCATGCCCCCATGGTGCACGAGAGGGGCGACAGGCGGGTGTGGGGTCAGCGGGAGAGCACACTCTCTATCTCGGTCCGGGTAGGTGCGGAGGCCGAAGCGCCGCGCCGGGTGGCGGCGAGCGCGCCCGCAACACACGCGAAGGGGAGAGCCGTCTCCGGTCCCTCCGCCCAGGCCACTGCGAGCGCTCCCGCGAACGCGTCCCCCGCGCCGGTCGTGTCGACCACGGCCACACGCGGAGGCTCGGCCCGGAGCACGGCGCCGCCGTGGCGGCACACCGCGCCTGCCGCACCGAGTGTGGTCACCACGTGGGCCACATCCGCGGTGGCCTCGGCTCCGAAGTGCGCGGACTCGTGCTCATTCACGAGGAGCACGTCGACCAGTGCGAGCAAGTCCTCGGGAAGAGTTTGCGGGGGAGACGGATTCAGCATCACGAGCGTTCCGTTCGCCGCGGCGTGACGGGCTGCCGCCACCACGGTCCCGAGAGGAATCTCGAGTTGACAGAGCAGGACATCAGCCGCCGCGATCGCGTCGAGTTCCACGGGCTGCAATTCGGTGACGGCACTGTTGGCGCCGGGAACCACCACGATGCTGTTCTCGCCGGCCGCATCGACGGTGATGGACGCGATTCCGCTGGGCCCCTCCACCTCGCGAAGGTGGGCGGTGTCGACGTCCGCCTCCACGAGGGTCTGACGCAATTCCAACGCGAAGGTATCGGAACCGACGGCGCCGACGAAGGTGACGTTACCGCCCGCACGGGAGGCGGCAATCGCCTGATTGGCTCCCTTGCCACCCGGAATCGTGCCGAAGGAACTGCCCAGGGTCGTCTCGCCGGGCTTCGGCAGTCGCTCGACTGCTGTCACCAGGTCCATGTTGACACTGCCGACGACGACGATGCTGGGAGCGGGCACAGCCAGAGACTATCGCCCGTCGAGGGTTGCCGCGTCCTGGCCGGCGGTCTTCCTGAGGGAAACCCGGCCCGAGCGGAGCCGTCGCAGAACGGTCCGCGCTTCCGCCTGAGTCGACACGGCAGGCGGCGATCCGTCGAGCGGTTTTGCGAGCGGACTCGGAGATCAGCAGCACCGCCGCACCACCGACGACGGCGGCGGCCATCATGTACGTCGGTGCCACCAGGTGGCTCCCGGTGGCGTCCTGCAACGCGGTGAGGACCAATGGAGTCGTGCCGCCGAATATCGACACCGCGATGTTGTAGCCGATCGCCAGCCCGCCGTAACGGGTGCCGGTGGGGAACAGTGCGGGAAGCACGGACGGAAAGACGCCGACGAAGAGCAGCAGCAGTGAGCCGAGGACTGCCAGTCCGAGGAAAACGGTGACGTAGTTGCCGACACCGATCAGCAGGTAGGCGGGCAGCGAGAGTGCGAAGAACCCGGCGAAACCCAGGATTAGCAACGGCTTACGGCCTACTTTGTCGGAGAGCTTTCCGACGGAGCTGATGCACACCATCATGATGATCATCACGACGATCATCAGGACGAGGCCGTGTGATTCGTCGTAGCCCAGCGTGTTCGAGAGGTAGGTCGGCATGTAGCTGAGCAGACCGTAGTGCGCGATGTTGTAGGTGGCGACCAGGATGATGCACAGCATGAGTGGCCGCCAGTTGTCGATCAGCGTCTCACGGAGCTTCGCCCCGGCGGATTCCTCTGCGAGAGAATGCTCTTCGGCCTGCATCATCTGCTGGAACGCCGGAGTCTCCTCGAGTCGTAGTCGCAGGTACAGTCCGATCAGGCCGAGCGGCCCGGCCAGCAGGAACGGAATCCGCCAGGCCCAGTCGACCAGCGCCTCGGGCGTGACGACGCTGCTGATGATCGTGACGAGACCGGCAGCCGCCACATAGCCGGCGAGTGTTCCGAACTCGAGGAAGCTGGCGAAGAATCCGCGCCGCTTGTCGGGTGCGTATTCGGCGACGAAGGTACTCGCGCCGCCGTATTCGCCGCCGGTGGAGAAGCCCTGGATCAGCCGGAACACCACAAGCAGGATCGGCGCAGCGAGCCCGATGGAGCCGTAGCCGGGAATCAGGCCGATCGCGAAGGTGCTTCCCGCCATCAGGATGATTGTGGTCGCGAGTACCTTCTTGCGGCCTATCCGGTCGCCGAGTGGGCCGAAGAACACCCCGCCGAGTGGCCGGACGAGGAATGCGGCAGCAAAGATCGCGAACGTCGAAAGTAGTTGCGCGGTACCGCTGGCATCCGGAAAGAACACCTTTCCGATGGTGGTCGCGAGGTAGGCGTACACACCGAAGTCGAACCATTCCATCGCATTGCCGAGCATGGTCGCCCTGACTGCCCTCTTGACCGACGCCTCGTCCGTCACGGTGACGTGTGACGTGTGGCGAGTCCGCGATCTCGGCAGCGGTAATCGAGTGATCTGGTGCATTCATGTCTTGCGCTCCCCAGCGCAGCCATCGCCCACGCGGGGCACGTACCTGATGCACGCATCTTTTCGTCGCCCGCACGGCCGATGTGCTGGTCGGGTTCGGAGGCTCACGGACCCTTCGGCGCGATGCGGCCCCCACCGCTCGGCTCTGGCACGTGGCATGGTCACGTGCCCCTGCGGGGCCCGGGACTACCAGCTGTAAGAGCGATAACCCTAGCAAAGGATGTGCAGAACCGCCGGATCCAGCGCTCGGGAACGCCTTGGACGACTCAGGGCGGCTGGGACGAATCGTTCCCCTGGCCCTGGGTATATAGGCTGTCTTCATGAGTGCAGTGACTTCCACCTCGTCGGCCGGCGCAGCGGTGGACACCCGTGAAGCTGTCCACACAGCCGCTCGTCGGGCCCGCATCGCGTCGCGGATCCTCGCGCAGCTCACCACCGCGCAGAAGGATGCGGCGCTCCACGCCGCCGCCGACGCCGTCCTCGTCGCGACCGACGCCGTCCTCGCGGCGAACGAGGCCGACATCGAGTCGGCGCGGGCGGCAGGCACCGAGGAATCCCTGCTCGACCGTCTCAGGCTCTCGCGGGAACGAGTCGAGGGGATTGCTTCCGGACTGGGGCAGGTGGCCGGCCTGCCCGACCCCATCGGTGAAGTGGTGCGCGGTTCCACGTTGCCGAACGGTCTCGAGCTGCGACAGCTCCGGGTGCCGCTGGGTGTGGTGGGCATGGTGTACGAGGCCCGGCCCAACGTCACTGTCGATGCCTTCGGCCTGGCGCTGAAGTCGGGCAATGCGGCACTGCTGCGGGGCTCCTCGTCGGCCGCGAAGTCGAACGCCGCGCTGGTTGTGGCGTTGCGCAGCGCACTGGCCGCGCAGGAACTGCCGGAGGATGCCGTCCAGTTGCTGCCCAGCAAGGACCGCTCGAGCGTCACCCATCTCATCCAGGCGCGGGGTCTGGTGGACGTGGTGATTCCGCGCGGCGGCGCCGGACTGATCAGCGCCGTGGTACGCGACGCGACGGTTCCCACCATCGAGACCGGTGTCGGCAACTGCCACGTCTACGTTCATTCCGCGGCCGACCTCGACATGGCCGAGCGGATTATCCTCAACTCCAAGACCCGCCGTCCGAGTGTGTGCAACACGGCGGAGACCGTGCTGATCGACGCCGGCATCGCCGAGACGGCCGTCCCCCGGCTCCTGCAGGCGCTGCGGACGCACAGCGTGACCGTGCACGGCGATCTGCCCGGACTGGTGCCGGCCACCGAGGCGGACTGGTCGGAGGAGTACCTCACGCTGGACGTCGCGCTGAAGGTGGTGGACGATCTCGATGCCGCGGTCGAACACATCGATCGCTACGGCACCGGCCACACGGAGGCGATCGTGACGTCCGACCTGGCGGCTGCTCGTGAGTTCAGCGCCCGTGTCGACGCCGCTGCCGTGATGGTCAACGCGTCCACCGCCTTCACCGACGGTGAGCAGTTCGGTTTCGGAGCCGAGATCGGTATCTCCACCCAGAAACTGCATGCGCGTGGTCCGATGGGGCTACCGGAGCTCACCTCGACGAAGTGGATCGTATGGGGCGACGGACACACCCGCCCGGCCTGACCGCCCGCCCGGCCTGACACCACAGCCCACGACCTGTTCACCGCCCCCCGAAAGGAGCGAGCGTGGATCGCGCCCTGCCCACCACGACGCCGTTGTTCGCGAGCGTCGACGATGTCATCGCCCGGCTCGCCGAGACCGGCTACCTCGCCGACAAGGGGACCGCAACGGCCGTCTTCCTCGCCGACCGACTGGGGAAACCGCTCCTCATCGAGGGGCCCGCGGGGGTGGGCAAGACCGAACTCGCGCGAGCGGTGGCCGAAACTACCGACGCCGAGTTGGTCCGACTCCAGTGTTACGAGGGCGTGGACGAGGCCCGCGCTCTGTACGAGTGGAACCACGCGAAGCAGATCCTGCGGATTCAGTCCGGCGGTGATCACAGCTGGGACGCAACCAAGGCGGATGTGTTCTCCGAGGAATTCCTGCTGTCGCGCCCGCTGCTGACAGCGATCCGCCGCGACGAACCGACGGTGCTGCTCATCGACGAGACCGACAAGGCCGACGTCGAGATCGAGGGACTGCTCCTCGAGGTGCTCAGCGACTTCGCGATCACGATTCCCGAACTCGGCACCATCACCGCCACCCGCAAGCCGTTCGTCGTGCTCACCTCGAACGCCACCCGTGAGCTGTCGGAGGCGTTGAAGCGGCGCTGTCTGTTCCTGCACCTCGACTTCCCGGACGCCGAACTCGAGCGCAAGATCCTGGCCAGCCGTGTCCCCGAATTGCCCGAGGCCGTTGCCGAGCAACTCGTCCGGACCATCCGGGTGCTGCGGGGCATGCAACTCAAGAAGCTGCCGTCGGTGGCCGAGACCATCGACTGGGGACGCACCCTCCTCGCACTGGGCCTCGACACCCTCGACGACGATGCGGTCCGTGCCACGATGGGTGTGGTTCTCAAGCATCAATCGGACCAGCAGCGGGCAGCTGCCGAGCTGCGACTGAACTGAAGGGCGTCCCATGGCTGCTGGTGGTCCCCCGACTTCCCGATCGAGCCGATCCGGTCCGGCAGCGCCGCACGGGCTGCCGGGACACCTCGTCGATTTCGTGGAAGCACTTCGCCGGCGTGGCATCATGGTCGGTCCGTCCGAGACCGTCGACGCCGGACGGGTGATGTCGGTACTGGACCTGCTCGACCGTGAGTCGCTCCGGGAGGGCCTCGCGTGTGCGGTGCTGCGTCGCCCGACGCATCGATCCACGTTCGACGCCCTGTTCGATCTGTGGTTTCCGCCGGCTGTGGGAACGAGGGCGGACGGGACGATCGACACGAGTCTGCCGCGCACCGCGGCCGGGGAGATCGACTACGACGCGCTGCGCGAGCTGATTGCGGAACTGCTCGTCGACGGATCGCCGGAGGCACTCGAACTCACCGAGTTGCTCACTGCCCAGATGGTCGAGGAACTCGGCCGGTACGAGTCGGCGAACGGCCCGTCGTTCTCCGCCTACCAGGCGCTGCGTGACGTGTCACCCGAGACGTTGTTGACGAAGATCCTCGACGGACTGCTGGGCAATCAGGACGGCGGTCACGCCGAGGCCGCGGAGAGCTACGAGTCCGAGGTCGCGAAGCGCACCGCTGCCCAGCGGATCGCCGATTTCCGCAAGATGGTCGAGAAGGAGACGCGACGACGCTCGGCGGAGACGCTCGGCAAGGAGCGTGTCGCGTCCTACGGAGTGCCGCGGCTCGCGGAGGAGGTCGATTTCCTCCGTGCCTCCGATGCCGAACTCACCGCGTTGAAGCGCAACATCACGCCTCTGGCGCGACTGCTGGCGAGCAGGCTCGCGGTTCGGCGTAGCCGCAGCCGGGCCGGCTCCATCGACCTCCGGCGGACCCTGCGGAAGTCGATGAGCACCGGTGGCATTCCCATCGATCTGGTCCAGCGCAAACCCCGGCGCGCCCGGCCCGAACTGGTGGTGTTGTGCGACGTGTCGGGTTCCGTCGCGGGGTTCAGCCATTTCACCCTGCTGCTGGTCCACGCGTTGCGTGAGCAGTTCTCGCGGGTCCGGGTATTCGCATTCATCGACACCACCGACGAGGTCACCCGCTTCTTCGACACGGGCGCAGACCTGGGTACCGCGATGTCACGGATGATCCGCGAGGCCGACCTCGTCGGTTACGACGGGCATTCGGACTACGGCAACGCGTTCGGTGTGTTCGCCGAGCGGTACACGCCGGCCATCACCTCGCGGACGTCGCTGCTGATTCTCGGTGACGGTCGCAACAACTACCGGGATCCGAACCTCGAGGCGCTGGCCCGCCTGGTGGCGGTCGCCAAGCATGCGCACTGGCTCAATCCCGAGCCCCGAGGGCAGTGGGGGTCGGGCGACTCCGCGGCGAAGGTCTACAACGAGGTCATCAGCATGCACGAGTGCAGGTCGGCGCAGCAGCTCGCGTCGGTGGTCGCCGGGTTGCTTCCCGTATGAGCACGTAAGCTCGACACTCGTGAAACAGGGATCAGGGGACGCGCGACGGCGTCGTTTGGGCGTCATGGGTGGCACGTTCGATCCCATTCACCACGGACACCTGGTGGCGGCCAGCGAAGTCGCCGATCGTTTCGGTCTCGACGAAGTGGTGTTCGTACCCACCGGCCGGCCGTGGCAGAAGGAGCACAAGGAGGTCAGCCCGGCCGAGGATCGGTATCTGATGACCGTCATCGCCACCGCGTCGAACCCCCGGTTTTCGGTCAGCCGCGTGGACATCGACCGGGGCAAGGTCACCTATACGGTCGACACCCTGCGCGATCTGCACCGGTACCACCCCGATGCCGAGCTGTACTTCATTACCGGTGCGGACGCGCTGGCGAGTATCCTGTCCTGGCAGGACTGGGAGGAACTGTTCTCGCTGGCGAAGTTCGTCGGGGTCTCACGGCCGGGCTTCGATCTCCACACCGAACACCTGGCCGGCCACCTTGACGCGCTGCCGGAAGACGCGGTGACCTTGATCGAGATCCCCGCCCTGGCGATCTCCTCGACGGAGTGTCGTCGGCGTGCCAGCCAGCATCGTCCCGTGTGGTACCTCGTACCGGACGGTGTTGTCCAGTACATCTCCAAACGGAACCTGTATCGCCCGCCGGATTCGGAGCGTCTCGACGGATCGATGACGATGTCCGAACCGGCTCCTGACAAGACCGATAACTAGCACGTTTCCACAGAACATGGGAGAACATCGAGTGAGCGCAACGACCGAAGCCATCGAGATGGCACGCATCGCGGCAGTCGCAGCAGACGAGAAGCTGGCGTCCGATGTGGTGGTGCTCGATGTCTCCGAGCAGTTGGTCATCACCGACTGCTTCGTCATCGCGTCTGCGCCCAACGAACGGCAGGTCAACGCGATCGTCGAGAATATCGAGGAACGCTTGCGTGAGGCAGGTCACAAGCCGGTGCGGCGTGAGGGTACCCGCGAAGGTCGTTGGGCTCTGCTCGATTTCGTCGACATCGTCATCCACGTCCAGCACAACGAGGAGCGCAACTTCTACGCGCTCGACCGGTTGTGGAAGGACTGCCCGACCATTCCGGTCGACGGCATCGGTGAGCATCGTCCGGTCGCAGCCACGCCGAACGGAGCGGAGTCCGATGCGGTGAAGGGCGAGGAGTCCGAGCAGTGACGGCAGCCGCACGAGCACCGCGGCGCCTGATCCTCCTACGCCACGGTCAGACCGAATACAACGCGGACAACCGCATGCAGGGACAACTCGACACCGACCTGTCCGCGCTGGGCCGGTCGCAGGCCCGCACCGCGGCGGTGGCGCTCGTGGGCCGCAAGCCCATCTCGATCGTGTCCTCGGACCTGCGGCGTGCCTACGACACCGCGGTCGAGGTCGGTGACGATGCCGGGCTTCCGGTGCAGATCGACGAGCGACTCCGCGAAACGCATCTGGGGGAGTGGCAGGGCCTGACGCACCTCGAGGTCGACGTGCACTCGCCCGGTGCCCGTGCCACCTGGCGCAATGACGCGACATGGGCCCCGCCGGGAGGTGAGAGCCGACTCGACGTCGCACGTCGCAGTCGGCCCGTGATCGCCGAACTGCTCGAAAAGCACGAGGGCTGGGGGGAGCAGCCCGTGCTTCTCGTGGCCCACGGTGGGCTGATCGCCGCATTGACCGCAGCATTGCTGGAGTTGCCATTGGAACGCTGGCCGGTGCTCGGTGGCCTCGGGAACACCAGCTGGGTGCAGCTGAGTGCTCATGGAAGTGGCGATTCGCTCCGGTGGCGCCTCGATGTGTGGAACGCGTCTGCGAGTGTGGCCAGTGACATCCTCTGACGCGGGTATCGGTTCGAAGGGGCGCCCCGTATTGCTGGTGCTCGCTGATTCGCTTTCGTACTACGGGCCGAAGGGCGGCCTGCCATCCGATCATCCCGACATCTGGCCCAACATCGTTGCCCGCGAATTGGATTGGGATGTGGAGTTGGTGGCCCGGATCGGGTGGACCAGTCGCGACGTCTGGTGGGCGCTGACGCAGGACCCACGTGTGTGGGCCACGGTCCCCCGGGCTGCTGCGGTCGTGTTCGCGGTGGGCGGCATGGATTCGCTCCCCTCGCCGCTTCCGACGGCAATTCGCGAGCAATTGCGCTACATCCGCCCGCCCTCCGTGCGCAGGGTCGTGCGTGCCGGTTACCAGTGGCTTCAACCCCGGCTCTCCCCGCTCGGCTGGCCGGTGGCGTTACCGCCGAGGCTGAGTGTCGAGTACCTCGAGAGTTCCCGGGCGGCGCTCGCGTACATGCGACCGGAACTGCCGGTGATCGGTACGTTGCCGTCCGTGCACCGCAGTGAGGCCTACGGCAAGGTTCACTCGGGAAGGCCGGGTGCCGTCGCCGCCATCACCGCGTGGGCACAGGACAAGGACGTTCCCCTGGTCGACCTCGCGGACGCGGTGCGCGACAACGTGTTCAGCGACGAGGGCAATCCTGACGGCATCCATTGGGGCTGGGAGGGTCATCGGCGGGTGGCGGAGTCGATGCTTCATGCGTTACTCGCGAGGACCGCTGCCGACGACCCGGAACCCGACGTTCTTCTGAGCGGGACCGAGTAAGTCCGATGCCCGTTGTCGTGGTCACCGATTCGTCGGCGTGCCTGTTGCCCGAACACATTCAGGAGTATGGGATCCGCGTTGCGCCGCTGCACATATTGAGTGCGGGACGAGATTTCCGGGAGGGAATCGACGAGATACCCGAGGACCTCGCAGGCGTCACGACTGCCGGCGCTTCCCCGAGCGAGCTGTCCGAGACGTATGCCGAGGCGCTGGAATCGAGCGAAGGCGCGGGCGTTCTCGCCATTCACATCTCCCGGCATCTCTCCGGTACGTGGGAGGCCGGCCGCAGCGCGGCACAGGAATTCGGCGGTCTCGTGCGTATCGTCGATTCGCAGTCGACCGCAATGGGTTTGGGATACCCGGCACTGGCTGCCGCCAGGGCTGCGAAGAGCGGCGCCGACCTCGAAACCGTGTACCGGCGGGCCGTGGACATGGCCGCCGGCGGTCGCTGCCTGATCGTGGTGGATCGCCTCGATCAGTTGCGCCGGGGAGGAAGGATCGGGGCCGCGGCCGCGCTGCTCGGCACCGCGCTGGCGATGAAACCCGTACTGCATCTCGTCGACGGACGACTGGTACTGAAGGAAAAGACCCGCACCTCCACCAAGGCGCTGGCGAAGATGATCGATTCCGCCGTGGAGTGGGCAGGTCTGGACAGAACGGCTGTGGCTGTGCATCACATGCAGGCCCGGAGTCGGGCCGAAGCGGTGGCCCAGGAGTTGAAGGAAAGGATTCCCCAGGTCAGCGACCTTCTCGTCACCGACATCAGTGCGGTGATCGGCGCCCACGTCGGGGCTGGCGCCGTCGGCGTCGTGCTGTGCCCGGATCCCGCAGAGGTGCCTCTCGAGGTCGATTCATCCACAACCCGCCGTTGATCCACAGGTCGATTCCGGCGCCAGGTCACCTGCGGCAACCGGATCGATCACTGCTCTAGTGTCGCGTTCATGGGCATCGGAGAAGAGCGTTCGAGGGTGCGGACTCGTCTCGCGTTCATCACGTCGGGAGAGCGGCGAATTCTCCCGACGGAGATGCTCACACCTCCGTCACCGGAATGGCTGACGTCCACTCGGGATGACGAGGCCGTGGACGACACGACGTGGTCGGCCGAAAGCAGTTGGTACTCTGGATGGTTGCCGGAGCGCTGGCGCGGCGCTCGCCTCGGCGCCGGGCGGTCGGGTGCGATCGTTCTGGTTCTCGTCGGAATCGTCGTGGTGGGTGTCACGGTGGTGGCCGTCGGCCGTGATCAGCCGGTGGCACATGCGGTGCCGTCCCTGCCTGCTGTGGACGAGGGGGCCCCTGCGCCGGCGGTCGGTGAGGCTGCGAGCCCTGTCCCGGCGCCGCCGCCGGCGCCGCCACCGGCCGACGAGGAGATGGTGGTGAGTGTAGTCGGTTTGGTGGTGTCGGCCGGTCTCGTTACACTCCCGCCGGGAT
>NZ_JBAQEO010000267.1:0-13436 GCF_049286785.1 Rhodococcus sp. (in: high G+C Gram-positive bacteria)
GCCTCGTCTGCGGCCTTGCGAGCCGCCTCGGCTCGTGCCCGGGCTTCGGCCGCGGCGTCCTTCCCGCGGGGCTGGTCGGCCATCGGGTTCCTTCCGTTGTACAACTGTTGTTACCTGGGTCACGTCAGATGCTACCCGTCGGTCATATCAGATATTTTCTGGTCTCCCGCCTGCAGATTTCTGATCACAATGGTTGTGGCGTACCCGCACGCTCCGTCCGCGGTCACTACTGTTGGAGCCTAGGCACGCAACACTGAGGGGATCCACGATGACCAGCGATTCAGGCGCACGCAGTCGGGTGCAGTTCGGCGCCGGAGCAACACCGGAACTCATCAGTTCGGAGGGACGCACCATCATCGCGGACGCCGTGGTCGCCAAGATCGCGGGCATCGCAACGCGCGAGATCAGCGGGGTCTACGACCTCGGGGGTGGTACCGCCCGCGCCGTCGGGGCACTGCGCGACCGCATACCCGGCGCCCGCGTCAACCACGCCCAGGGTGTCGCCGTCGAGGTCGGCGAGAAGCAGGCGGCCATCGACATCGGCATCGTTGCCGAGTACGGGGTGGCGCTCCACGAACTGGCAGTCGGCATCCGGCGCAACGTCATCGCCGCCGTCGAGCGGATGACCGGACTCGAGGTCACGGAAGTGAACATCACCGTCTTCGACGTCATGTTGTTCGACCCGTCGGAGTCCGGGCCCGAATCCGACGGCAGACCGAGGGTGCAGTGACCGGACCATCTCTCCCGCAAGCCGATCCCGGTGAACTCGTCGACCGGATTGCAGCCGCAGTCCTCGCCACGCCGGGCGTCGCCGCCATGCACGGCGGCACCTTCGGTGAAGTTGCCACCTACCTGCCGGGGCGCCGGGTCACCGGGGTGACCGTCGACGATTCGGGTTGCGCCGTGCATCTCGCGGTTCTGTATCCGGCGAATGTCGTCGACACCGCCGAAAAGGTCAGAGCTGCAGTCGAATCCATCGTCACCGTTCCGGTCGACGTGATCATCGAAGATCTCCTGACAGAGACAGGACAAACGCAATGAACAGCACAGTGACAGGTCTGATCGTCGGGCTGCTGCTCGCCATCGCTGCCATCCTCGGCGGATTCAGCGGTTTCGTGTTCGCCGTCCTCCTCGGGGCACTCGGCATGGCGGTGGGGGCGCATCGGGACGGGCACCTCGACCTCGGCGCGATCCTCCGAAGCCGTGGCCGTGGCTGAACCCACCGGCCCCGTGTACACCAGTGCCGTAACCGGCGCCGAGATCGAGGACTCCGGCGCGGAGGACGACACCACCGCCCTGCGCGGCGAGTTGGTGATCAAGGAACGCGCCGTGGTGAAGATAGCTGTGGCGGCGGCGCTCGACGTTCCGGGCGTGGTCAAACACTCGGGCGGGCTGTCGCGACTCACAGGCCGCGAACTTCCCCGCGCCGACGTGTCCACCGGCGGCGGTGCGGTCGCCATCAATCTCTACATCGCGATCGGCTGGCCGTGCCGTCTCGATGTGCTGGGCCGGCGGTTGCGCTCGGAGGTGAGCCGCCGGGTCGAAGAGCTGACCGGCATGCCCGTCTGCGAACTCAACATCGTGGTGATCGGAACGGAATCCACTGCATCCGAGGAGAATACGACCGACCAGCTCATCTTCGCGGATCAGCCTGACACGGGCGACGCCACCTCCGCAATGACCCCCGTCCGGCCACGCACCCCCCGCGCCACACCCGCCGCTGTACCTGCGGCAGTAGTCATCGCGGTCGGGGCGATCGGGCTGGCGATCGTGGCAGCACGTGAACTGCTGATCGTGCGGGGCACCATTCCCAGCGCGCCGTGGATTCGCAATACCTTCGAATGGGTCGGACGTCTCCACTGGTCCGACTGGATAGTTCCGGGTGCGGTGGCCGCCGTCGTGCTGGGAGTCGCTCTCGTCATCGCGGCGCTCAAGCCGCGTCCGCGAACACATCTGCCCGTGCGGATCGGGTCCACCCCGATCGTGTGGCTACGCCCCACGGACCTGGCCCGCAAGTCCAGCAGCCAAGCCGGATCGGTCCCCGGCGTGCGCTCCGCCCACACCACCGTCGATCGCAAGCACGTCACCGTCCGGGTCGTACGCAGCGAGGTATCGCCCGCCGCCGACGTCGCCATCGCGGTCCGCGAGGCGGTGGAGCCGACACTGTCATTGCTGGGAACCTCCCCCGAACTCCGAGTGCAGGTGAAGCCGTGACCCATCGCGTCGCTGCCGTGAACCGCCTGATCGTCCTTGTGGCAGGACTACTCCTCCTCGGGTTCGGTGCCTACGCCACCGCCTGGGACGCGGAGGTTCCGATCGTCCGGGAATGGGTCTCCCGATTCGACCGCGAACGCGTCACCGACATCCCGGACCAGGACTGGTGGGTGTGGGCCCTCGTCGCGACGACCATCGTGGGCTTCGCCTTCGGCATCATGATGCTTGCCCTCGACCTCACTCGGCGGCGACCGGGACCCGTCGCCGTTCCCGATCCGGAGTCGGGGACGTTCGTCACCGTCGATCTCGGGAGTCTGGCCAACGGAGTGTCGAACGAACTCGCCCGGTATCCCGGCGTCCGGCAGACCCGCGCCCGGGCCGTCGTCGAACGTGGGTTGCCCACCCTGTCCGTCGTCGTGACCGCGGACCCCGCCATCGACATTGCCGACTTCACGCACACCTCCGAGGGCATCGCATCCTGGGTGACCTCGACACTGGGCGGTGCACAAGTGGCCACCCAGATCCTGCTCCACCTCGACCCGGCAGACCAGCCCACCCAGGTCACCGAGCAGTGACAGCCCTCCTGCTTCGAGCAGCTGCCCGACTCACACCTCGCCCGAAACGACGAATGGCGCCCACCCCGAGGGGGTGAGCGCCATTCGTCGTGTGAAGCTAGATCAGTGTGAAGCTAGATCACTTGATGATCTTCGTGACCTTGCCGGCGCCGACGGTGCGGCCACCTTCGCGGATCGCGAAGCGCAGGCCCTCGTCCATGGCGACGGGCTGGATCAGCTTGACGGACATCTCGGTGTTGTCACCGGGCATGACCATCTCGGTGCCCTCGGGCAGCGTCACAACACCCGTCACGTCCGTGGTACGGAAGTAGAACTGCGGACGGTAGTTGTTGAAGAACGGCGTGTGGCGGCCGCCCTCGTCCTTGGACAGGATGTACGCCTGGCCCTCGAACTCGGTGTGCGGGGTGGTGGTGCCGGGCTTGACGACAACCTGTCCACGCTCGACATCTTCGCGCTTGATGCCACGAACCAGCAGACCGACGTTGTCGCCGGCCTGGCCCGAGTCGAGCAGCTTGCGGAACATCTCGATGCCGGTGACGGTGGTCTTGGTGACCGTCTCCTTGATGCCGACGATCTCCACCTCCTCGTTCACGTTGACCGAGCCACGCTCGATACGACCGGTGACAACGGTGCCACGGCCGGTGATCGTGAAGACGTCCTCGACGGGCATGAGGAACGGCTTGTCCGTCTCGCGAACCGGGTCCGGGATGGACTCGTCGACAGCATTCATCAGCTCGATGATGTTCTTGGTCCACTCCGGGTCGCCCTCGAGCGCCTTGAGAGCGGACACCTTGATGACCGGTGCGTCCTCGTCGAAGTCCTGCGCAGCGAGAAGCTCACGGACCTCCATCTCGACGAGCTCGATGATCTCTTCGTCGTCGACCATGTCGGCCTTGTTCAGGGCGACGAGGATGTACGGCACGCCGACCTGGCGGGCGAGCAGCACGTGCTCACGCGTCTGGGGCATCGGGCCGTCGGTGGCCGCGACCACGAGGATGGCGCCGTCCATCTGCGCCGCACCCGTGATCATGTTCTTGATGTAGTCGGCGTGACCGGGAGCGTCGACGTGCGCGTAGTGGCGCTTCTCGGTCTGGTACTCAACATGCGAGATGTTGATCGTGATACCGCGAGCCTTCTCCTCAGGAGCCTTGTCGATCTCGTCGAAGGCCGAGGCCTCGTTGAGATCCGGGTACGCGTCATGCAGAACCTTGGTGATGGCCGCCGTCAGCGTGGTCTTGCCGTGGTCGACGTGACCGATGGTGCCGATGTTCACGTGCGGCTTCGTCCGCTCGAACTTCGCCTTCGCCACTGTGTGTCCTCCTGGACTGATTGATGCTTGCGGTATGCAGCAGTGCGGTTGTTATTACTGGGTCGTGCTGTCGGCCGGCTGAACCGAGGTTACTCGCCGGTCGCCTTGGCGATGATTTCCTTCGAGACGTTCGCGGGAACCTCAGCGTAGGAATCGAACACCATGGAGAAGTTCGCGCGACCCTGGGTCTTCGACCGAAGGTCACCGATGTAACCGAACATCTCCGAGAGCGGAACCAGCGCCTTCACGACACGGGCACCACTGCGTTCCTCCATGGCCTGGATCTGGCCACGGCGGGAGTTCAGGTCGCCGATCACGTCACCCATGTATTCCTCTGGGGTCGTGACCTCGACAGCCATGAGCGGTTCGAGAATGACCGGGCCGGCCTTGCGGGCGGCTTCCTTGAGCGCCTGCGAACCGGCAACCTTGAAGGCCATTTCCGACGAGTCGACGTCGTGGTATGCACCGTCGAGCAGCGAGAGCTTCAGGTTCACCAGCGGGTAGCCGGCGAGAACGCCGTACTGCATCGCGTCCTGCGCGCCGGCATCCACGGAGGGAATGTACTCGCGCGGGATACGACCGCCGCTGACCTTGTTCTCGAACTCGTAGGTGGCACCGTCTTCGCCGACGAAGGGCTCCAGCGCGATGATCACCTTGGCGAACTGGCCCGATCCACCCGTCTGCTTCTTGTGGGTGTAATCGTGCTTTTCGACCTTCTTGGTGATGGTCTCGCGGTAGGCCACCTGCGGCTTGCCGACGTTGGCCTCGACCTTGAACTCGCGACGCATACGGTCGACGAGGATGTCGAGGTGGAGCTCGCCCATGCCGCCGATGACGGTCTGGCCGGTCTCCTCGTCGAGCTCGACGGAGAACGTCGGGTCCTCTTCGGCCAGCTTCTGGATCGCGGTGCCCAGCTTTTCCTGGTCGGACTTGGTCTTGGGCTCGATCGAGACCTGGATGACCGGATCCGGGAAGCTCATGGACTCGAGCACGATCGGCGCATCCTGGGCACAAAGGGTGTCACCGGTGGTGGTGTCCTTCAGACCGATCATGGCGTAGATGTGGCCTGCCACGGCCTCGTCGACCGGGTTCTCCTTGTTGGCGTGCATCTGGAAGAGCTTTCCGATGCGCTCCTTCTTGCCCTTGGTGGCGTTGAGCACCTGCTGTCCGGGATCGAGCCGACCGGAGTACACGCGGACGAAGGTCAGCTTGCCGAAGAACGGGTGCGACGCGATCTTGAACGCCAGAGCCGCGAACGGCTCGTCCTTGCTCGGCTTGCGAGTAAGGATCTCTTCCTCGTTGTTCAGGGCATGACCCTGGACCTCGCCGATGTCCAGCGGGTTCGGCAGGTAGTCGATGACCGCGTCGAGCATGGGCTGAACGCCCTTGTTCTTGAACGCGGAGCCACACAGCACCGGGTAGATCTCGGAAGCCACCGTCAGCTTGCGGATGGCACCCTTGATCTCCTCGACCGTGAGCTCCTCGCCGCCGAAGTACTTCTCCATCAGCGCGTCGTCGGTTTCCGCGACGGTCTCGAGCAGCTTGGTGCGGTACTCGGCAGCCTTCTCGGCCAGATCCGCGGGGATCTCTTCGATGGTCGGCGCGGCACCGGTCGGGACAACTCCGCGCCAGGTGACGGCCCTCATCTCGACGAGATCGACGACGCCGTCGAAATCGTCCTCGGCGCCGATCGGCAACTGCAGGACGAGCGGCTTCGCGCCGAGGCGGTCGATGATGGTCTGGACCGTGAAGTAGAAGTCCGCGCCCATCTTGTCCATCTTGTTGACGAAACAGATGCGCGGAACGTCGTACTTGGCGGCCTGACGCCACACCTGCTCCGACTGGGGCTCGACGCCCTCCTTGCCGTCGAACACGGCAACGGCGCCGTCGAGGACGCGGAGCGAACGCTCCACCTCGACGGTGAAGTCGACGTGGCCGGGAGTGTCGATGATGTTGATCTGGTTGTTGTTCCAGAAGCAGGTCACCGCAGCAGAAGTGATCGTGATGCCACGTTCCTTCTCCTGCTCCATCCAGTCAGTCGTCGACGCGCCATCGTGCGTCTCACCGATCTTGTAGTTGACACCGGTGTAGAACAGGATGCGCTCGGTTGTGGTGGTCTTGCCGGCATCGATGTGCGCCATGATGCCGATATTGCGGACCTTGTTCAGGTCGGTCAGCACTTCCTGTGCCACAGGATTCTTCCCCGCTCGTAGCTCGTATATCGGGTTTCGGCCTGTCCGGTGTTCAACCAGCGGGCCACTGTCTCGAGTTGTAGATCCAGCCGGCCCCGAAGGGCCGACGCAGCGACAACGCCGGAGCAGTCACGGTAGGCGACTGCTCCGACGGGACGTCACCAGCGGTAGTGGGCGAATGCCTTGTTGGCTTCAGCCATCTTGTGGGTGTCCTCACGGCGCTTCACAGCGGCACCCAGGCCATTGCTGGCATCGAGGAGCTCGTTGGCGAGACGCTCGACCATGGTCTTCTCACGGCGCTGCCGGGAGAAGGTCACGAGCCAGCGGAGCGCGAGGGTGGTGGAACGTCCGGGACGAACCTCCACGGGCACCTGGTAGGTGGCGCCACCGACACGACGGCTGCGGACCTCGAGAGCAGGCTTGACGTTGTCCAGCGCACGCTTGAGTGTGACGACCGGATCGGTGCCGGTCTTCTCGCGTGCCTGCTCGAGCGCCTGGTACACGATGCGCTCGGCGGTGGACTTCTTGCCGT
Source organism: Rhodococcus sp. (in: high G+C Gram-positive bacteria) (assembly GCF_049286785.1). Classification (GTDB taxonomy): domain Bacteria; phylum Actinomycetota; class Actinomycetes; order Mycobacteriales; family Mycobacteriaceae; genus Rhodococcus_F. Next base: position 6,823 of record NZ_JBAQEO010000267.1, read on the forward strand.
CCATCAGGATCTTGTTGACCAGCTGCGTCACCAGGGGCGAACCGTAGACCGGGTCGTTGATGAGCGGACGCTTCGGAGCGGGGCCCTTACGTGGCATTAGCTCTTCTCCTTCTTGGCGCCGTAGCGGCTGCGAGCCTGCTTACGGCCCTTGACACCCTGGGTGTCGAGCGAGCCGCGGATGATCTTGTAGCGAACACCCGGGAGGTCCTTCACGCGACCGCCGCGGACGAGCACCATCGAGTGCTCCTGCAGGTTGTGGCCCTCACCGGGGATGTACGCGGTGACCTCGACCTGGGAGGTGAGCCGCACACGTGCGACCTTACGGAGCGCGGAGTTCGGCTTCTTCGGGGTGGTCGTGTACACGCGGGTGCACACGCCACGACGCTGCGGGCTGCCCTTCAGGGCTGCCGTCTTGACCTTGGCGGTCTTGTCGCGGCGGCCCTTGCGGACCAACTGGTTGATGGTTGGCATTTACCGGCTTTCTTCGTGTTGAACAGACTGCTCTGGACAAGCAACCTTGGCTGTTCTGAAATTAGGGATCCAGCAGTTGGGACAAGAGAGCTACTGCCCCGCACCCGCCCTCGTTACGTAGCTCGTACGCACCCGAGGTCGGGTGTGTCGCATACCCCCACACAGGCAACCGGATGCTCGTTCCATGCAGACAACTGCACGAACGCGCGCACGGCAATACCTCGCTAGGCACACAGATCGGCCCGGGCTTGCCGGACACGACCCACAACGATACCCGGCGGCGCGCCATGAGGTCAAAGTGACCCCGTGGGTGGTAAAGGCGGCATACGTCTAGCTACTCAGGTTGAGCGTCAGATCCGCCAGCGTCGATGCTGCCTGGCAGGGATCTGCCGTCCCCGGCTGGAACTGTACCCACCAGCCCACCACGCCGGCGGACGGCGAACCGACCGTGACGCCGCACGCTCCCGGATCGGCGGGCGGGCGCATCACGACCGCCTTTCGACCCTGGATCGTCGCGGACTCCACCGCGTAGCCGAGTTCCTCACCGGTCTTCCTCTCGGTGTCGAGGGATCCGGTTTCGAACCAGTTGAAGGTCACCTTCACCGGGCCGTTGGCCCCCAACGCATCCCAGCGGCAGATCGCACCGAAGAACCCTCGTTCGATCGCGTCGGCACCGACCGCTTCCGCGATCTGTTCGTCCGTGACGGCGTTGCATTCCTCGAGCAACGCGGTGAACTTTTCGGTGTCACCCGTGAAGGATCCCTCCGGCCGTGGCGAGCCCTCGATCGAGGATCCGCAGCCGGCGATCGCACCGGCGAATGCCAGCGCGCCGACGGCCCGCACGGCACGCCGGACCGTGCCCCTCATTTGACCCTCGAGACACTGAGCTCGGCGAGTTCGCGGGCAACGACGCAGGGATCGGCCGTGGGTCTCGCATCCGCGTACATCACCGACCAGTGGACGAAGTCGCCACCGAATTCCACGCCGAGTTCACACAGAATTCCCTCCGAAGATGCCATGAAACCGGGGTGCCCCTGGACGTCGATGTCCGTGGCGGGTCTGCCGATCAACTCCGACCCCGCGCGTTCCCTGCCGATGGGGCTGCCGCGGTACCACGAGAACGTCACACTGGGACCGCCTATTCCCGCGGTCTCCCACTCGCAGCCGACGGAGTTGCGGGTCACTCCCGTGAACGACGGCATTCCGAAGGCCTTCGCCACCTCCTCGTCGGTCACGGACCCACATTGCCCGAAGAAGGGTCCCGGCTCGGTGACCTGCGAGAGCGTGGGCCCGGCGGCCGTATCCGTGTCCGAATCGTCCTCACTTCCACACCCGGCGAGGATCGCCGTGAGTCCGATCAGGACGAGCACTCCCCATTTCCTGCCCATGGCCGTGACTCTACCGAGCCGGAGACTTCCCGCTCGGTCAGTCGACCGCGGCCGGGACGGCGGTGTCGAGCCGCGGGAGGGCGGCATCGAGCTGCCCCGCCCACTGGCGCACGATCTCGGCGCGCCGGTGGGAGTCGTCGGTGAGGACGTCTGCCAGACCGAGTCCCCGCGCGAGGTCGAGAGTGGCCTGCACCAGCCGATGCGCCACCGGATCGGTGTCGTCGAAGCCGAAGTGCTCGACGGCGGTGCGGTGCGCGACGCGGCCGAACCGTTCCTCGAGCGGCAGGATCCGGGCACGCAGCTCCGGGTCCGCGGCAGCTGCCGTCCACACCTGGAGAGCCGCCTTGAACAGAGTGCCCGTGTAGTAGTCGACGAGCCGGGACACCACCGCCTCGGTGCGACCCGCTCCGGTCGGCAGACCCGTGGCCTCGCGGCGCGCCTGCTCCATCCGCGCGTCGAACATGACCTCGAGCGCCGCGGTGATCAGGTCCTCGCGGGTGGGGAAGTGATGCTGCGCCGCCCCACGCGACACCCCGGAGCGTTGTGCCACCACGCTCACCGTGGGGGCACCCCAGCCCAGTTCGGCAAGGCAGTCGACGGTGACCTCGAGGAGGTGCTGACGCGTGACCCGGCTACGGTCCTGTTTCGGCTCGCGGGTCATCTGTTCACCTCCCTCTCTGTTCCGTTCTGTTCGATGCGGCGACTACTGCGGCTGCGTGGCCCACTGCGGGGGCCGTTTCTGCAGAAACGCCATCATGCCCTCCCTGGCCTCCTCGGATTCGAACAACCTCGCCGACTGTGCCGTCAACTCGTCCGTGTAACGGTCGAAATCTGCCAGTACCGCCCTCGTCGTCAACGCCTTCGATTCGGCGAGCCCTTGGGGTGACGCCTGCCGGAACTGGTCCAGTAACTCCTCGACCGCGTCGTCGGGATCCTGCACAGCCTCGGTGATCAGACCGATGGCGGCGGCCTCGCGAGCCCCGAACTTCTCGCCGGTGAGGAAGTATCGTCCGGCCGCGCGTGGCTGCATCCGGGGCAGGACGGTCAGCGAGATGATCGACGCGGCCAGGCCGAGTCTCACCTCGGTGAGCGCGAACGTGCTGCGCGGACCGGCGACGGCGATGTCGCACGCACCGATCAGCCCCATTCCGCCCGCCCGTACGTGGCCGTCGATCTGCGCGACCACCGGTTTGGGCACTTCGAGGAACGCACGCAGCAGGTCTGCCATCTGCCTGGTCCGGGAACCGACGTCGCCGGCGACGTCACTCAGATCCGCACCCGCACAGAATGTTCCACCGGTATGTGTGAGCACGATGCCGCGGATGCCCGGGTCCGCACCGGCATCCCGAAGTCCCTGACGGAGTTCGTTCACGAGTTTGCCGGAGATGGCGTTTCTGTTGTGCGGTGAGTCGAGGGTGAGGACGGCGAATCCCCGCCTCACCTCGTAGCGGACGTACGGGTTCGCGGCCACGTCGGTCATGGGTCCTCCTGCCCGGACTTCGGTTGTCAGTACGACCTCGGCAGCCCGAGCGAGTGCTGGGAGACGAAGTTGAGGATCATTTCACGGCTCACCGGGGCGACGCGTGCGATGCGAGCCGCACCCAGCATCGCGGCGAGACCGTATTCCTTGGTGAGTCCTGCCCCACCGTGCGTCTGGATGGCCTGGTCCAGTGCTTTGATGCTGGCCTCGGCCGCGGCGTACTTCGCCATGTTCGCCGCCTCGGCGGCGCCGAAGTCGTCGCCGCTGTCATAGAGGAAAGCGGCCTTCTGCATCATCAGCTTGGCGAGTTCCAGTTCGATCTTGATCTGCGCCAGGGGATGCGAGAGGCCCTGATGCGTTCCGATCGGTTCCTTCCACACGGTGCGTTCCTTGGCGAATTTCACCGCGGCGTCGAGCGCGTACCGACCCATGCCGACGGCCATCGCCGCGCCGAGGATTCGTTCGGGATTGAGTCCGGCGAACAATTGCATCAGCGCCGCGTCGGCTTCTCCGACGAGCGCATCGGCGGGAAGCCGGACATCGTCGAGGAACAGCATGAACTGTGTGTCGGGTTCGACGATGTCCATCTCCATCGGCGTCTTCACGAAGTTCGGGGCGTCGGTGGGCACGATGAACAGAGCCGGCTTCAGCTTGCCCGTCTTCGAGTCCTCGGTGCGCGCCACGATCAGCACGGCATCGGCCTGATCCACTCCCGAGATGTAGATCTTGTTGCCCGACAGCAGCCAGTCCTCACCATCACGACGTGCGGTGGTCGTGATCTGGTGCGAGTTCGACCCGGCGTCGGCTTCGGTGATGCCGAACGCCATGATCTTGGAACCGTCGGCGAGGCCGGTGAGCCACTTCTGTTTCTGCTCCTCGGTCCCGTATTTGCCGATGATGGTGCCGCAGATGGCCGGCGACACGACCACGAGAAGCAGACCGGCGCCGTGGGCGGCGAGTTCCTCCTGGACCAACGCCAATTCGTAGATGCCGGCACCGCCGCCGCCGTACTCCTCCGGCAGGTTGACCCCGAGGAAGCCCAGCTTGCCTGCTTCGTTCCACAGTTCGGTGAGCGGTTCCCCGCGCCGCGCCTTGGGCAGCACGTACTCGGTGTAATTGAAGCGCTCGCCCAGACGGGACACCGACGCTCGCAGTTCCTTCTGTTCGTCTGTCTCGATGAAACTCATGACTCTCCCTCTGCCTTTGGTTCTACTTCCACTACTGCCAGTACCGTTCCCACATCGACCTGCGTGCCGACGCTGACGGAAAGTTCTGTGATCACACCGGATACCGGCGCCTTGATGGTGTGCTCCATCTTCATGGCCTCGAGCCAGACGATCGGTTGCCCTGCCGATACGCGGTCACCCACGCCGGCGCCGAGCCGGATCACCGACCCGGGCATCGGGGCCAGGAGTGAGCCTTCGGCCACCACTTCACTGGGGTCGACGAAGCGGGGCACCGCCCGCAGGCTCACCGGTCCGAGCGCGGAATCGACGTAGACGTCGTCGCCGTAGCGCGCCACGTCGAACGAACGGCGTAGCCCCTCGACGTCGACGGTGACGCGGCGCGACGTGGCCGACACCAGCACGACGTCGTCGAACCCCTCGGCCCGGAGCCCGTACCTGGTGAGCAGATACCGGACCTCGAGATCCCCGTCGGCCCCGGTGAACGTCTTGCTCTGCGGCGCCGACGGCATGTTCCGCCACCCGCTGGGCAGCGTGGTGTTCACCTTCGCCATGTCCCGGTTGTGCGCAGCATCGGCGAGAGCGGCGGCCAGTGCCGATAGTCGTTCGGTCTGCGCCGTGGCCAGCGGCCGCGACAACGCGTCGAGACCGTGGGTGGCGAAGAAGGCCGTGTCGGTCTCCCCGGCCAGGAAGGCGGGGTGCCGCAGGACGCCCACCAGCAGGTCGCGGTTTGTTCGGAGACCGTGAATCTTCGCCCGGCTCAACGCCGCAGCCAATCGCGTGGCCGCCTGTGCACGTGTCGGGGCGAAGGAGATGACCTTCGCGAGCATGGGGTCGTAGTGCACGCCCACCAGCGAACCGTCGACCACACCGGAATCCAGGCGGATGCCGGGGGCTCGGAGAACATCGAACTCCACCGCTGTGTCCGGCAGGGAAATGTGGTGAACCGGGCCGCTCTGCGGTTGCCAGTTCTGTGCGGGGTCCTCGGCATAGAGCCGGACCTCGATGGAATGACCCGACGCGGCGGGCGGCTCCGACTCGAGCCTTCCCCCGGAAGCCACCTGCAACTGCAGTTCGACCAGGTCGAGCCCCGTGGTGCATTCGGTGACCGGGTGCTCCACCTGCAGTCGGGTGTTCATCTCGAGGAAGAAGAAGTCATCGCCCGCGGTGTCCTCTCGCCCTCGACCGGAAGCAAGGAATTCGACCGTTCCCGCTCCTTCGTAGTCGATGGCCTTCGCCGCGATCCGGGCTGCCTCGAAGAGTCGGTCACGCATCCCCGGCCTGGACTCCACCAGCGGGGACGGTGACTCCTCCACCACCTTCTGGTGCCTGCGCTGGATGGAGCATTCACGCTCGCCCACCGCCCACACCGTGCCGTGCCCGTCGCACATCACCTGTACTTCGATGTGCCGGCCGGTCTCGAGGTACCGCTCGCAGAACACCGTGGGATCACCGAATGCCGACCGGGCTTCCCGGCGCGCGGCCTCGAGTTGCTCCGGCAGATCCGCGAGCCGGCGCACCACCCGCATTCCACGACCACCACCACCGGCGGACGCCTTGATGAGCACGGGCAGGTCCGCCACGGTCACCGCACCCGGTTCGAGTTCGGCCAGCACGGGCACACCCGCAGCAGCCATCATCTTCTTCGACTCCACCTTGGAGCCCATCTTCTCGATCGCGGGTGGTGGCGGTCCGATCCACGTCAGACCCGCGGCGTGCACGGCATGTGCGAATTCGGCGTTCTCGGAAAGGAATCCGTATCCGGGATGGATGGCGTCGGCACCGGCACGGCGCGCCGCTTCGATGACGAGGTCGCCCCGCAGGTAGGTCTCCGACGGCGTGTTGCCGGGCAGCCGGACGGCGGCATCAGCCTCGGACACGTGCGGGGCGAGCGCATCTGCGTCCGAATACACGGCCACCGTGCCGAGCCCGGCGCGGCGACAGGTGGCGAAGATGCGGCGGGCGATCTCGCCCCGGTTCGCCACCAGGACACACTGGATTGTCATCGCTGCCTCACATCCGGAAGACGCCGAAATTCGCGGCGCCTTCGATCGGGGCGTTGGCAATGGCCGACAGGCACATTCCCACCAC
>NZ_JBAQEO010000268.1:0-5709 GCF_049286785.1 Rhodococcus sp. (in: high G+C Gram-positive bacteria)
CCCGACCCCCTCGACCACTCACGAACACTCACGAACACTCACGAACGGAACGCCTATCTCGCGGGCTCCAGTTCTTTGCTCTCGGCGACGGGCAGCACCTTGACGAGCTTCTCGCCTTCGATGTCGACGTTCGGCAGGATCTTGTCCAGCCACTTCGGCAGCCACCACGCCTTGTCGCCGAGCAGCGCCATGACTGCCGGGATGATCACCATGCGCACGATGAATGCGTCGAAGAAGACTGCCGCGGCCAGGGCGAAACCGATCGACTTGATGAACGAGTTCGGTTCGGCGATGAAGGCCGCGAACACCGACATCATGATGATCGCCGCGGCGCTCACCACCCGTGCACCGTGGGTGAAGCCGATGGCGACGGCCTGCCGGGCGGTGGCACCGTGGACGTATTCCTCCCGCATCCGGGTCACCAGGAACACCTGGTAGTCCATCGCGAGACCGAACACGACGCCGATCAGGAAGATCGGCATGAAGCTGACGATCGGCTGCGGGTTGCTGATGATGCCACCCCAGCCCTCCTGGAAGACGGCGACCGTGGCGCCGAAGGTGGCCGCGACGCTGAGCAGGAACCCGAGAGTGGCCGTCAGCGGGACGAGGATCGAGCGGAACACCAGCAACAACAGGATGAAGGCAAGGCCCACGACCACGGCGAGGTACGGAATGAGCGCGTCCTGCAGCGTCTCGGAGATATCGCCCTCCAGCGCGGTCTGGCCGGTGACCCCGTAATTGACGCCGATCGAATCGTGGAGATCCGCTTCGGCCCCACGGATGTTGTTCACCAGATCCATGGTCGCGGAATCGCTCGGACCGCTACTCGGAGTGACCAGGATCTGCGCGGTGTCGCCGGCCATGTTCGTACCGACGACCTGGGCATTGGCCACGTCGTCCTGCGCGGTGATGGTGGCGACGACCTCGCCGAACGCTTCCGGCGCGGGGACGGTGGCGTCCTTGGCGTCCACGACGACGAGCAACGGCGCGTTCTTACCGGGGCCGAACCCCTCGGTCACCAGGTCGTAGGCCTGGCGCGAACTGGTCGCGGGATCGCCCGTCGACTCACTGGGCAGTGCCAGGTTCAGTCCCGCTGCGGGGAGGGCGAGCGCTCCCAGCAGTACCACGCCGCCGATCAACGGAATGGCGGGGCGACGGACCACCGCGCTGATGAAGCGCAGGGCCAGGCTCGGCTTGCCGCCTTCGTCGTTCTCGAGATCGCGGCTCTTGATGAACGGAACCTTCCCTGCAAACGCTTTGCGTCCGAACAATCCGAGCATCGCCGGCAAGAGGGTCAGCGCGATGAGCACCGCGATGAGCACGGTGAACGCCGCGGCCGCGCCCATGTCGGAGAGGAACGGGATCCCGACGACACGGAGGGCAACCAGCGCGATGAAGACGGTGAGCCCGGCGAACACGACAGCGGAACCGGCGGTACCGACGGCGCGTCCGGCCGCTTCCGCACGGTCCTCCGTGAGAGACAGTTCGTGACGGAACCGGGAAACGATGAACAGCGAGTAGTCGATGGCGACCGCCAGGCCGATCATGATCGCCAGAGTCGGGGTCATCGAACCGAGATCCATGAACCCGGTTGCCACGGTGATACCGAGGCTGCCGATCGCAATGCCGATGATCGCAGTGATCAGCGGCAGTCCGGCGGCCACGAGCGAACCGAAGGTGAGGGCGAGGACGACGGCGGCCACACCGATACCGACGAGCTCGGTGGCACCGCCCGGTGCCTCTGCTTCGGCGGCGGCGGTACCGCTGATCTCGACGGTCAGCCCGGCGCTCCGGCCGGCATCGGCGGCGGTCGTCACCTGTTCGCGCAGCGCATCATCGACGTCGGTGACCGCACCGGTGAACGGGACCTCGACGTAGCCGACGGTCCGGTCGGGGCTCAGCGGTGAAAGCGCCGCGGCGTTCGCGACGGCAACATCCTCGGGGGTTCCCTTCTCGGCTGCCGACGACGCCGCCATTTCGACCAGCCGGTTGTTCGCAACCACCGGATTCACCAGCGCCGAGGATGCCTCGGGGCCCGAGGCCGTGGCGGGATCGACCTTCGCCGCGTCCTGCACCCGCTCGATGCCGCGCACCTGCGCGAGCACCGCATCCATCGCCGCCTGGTTCGCGGGGGTGTCGAGCGTCTGCCCCTCAGGGGCAGCGAACACGTAGCGCGCGCTGACGTCTTCCATGGGGTTGCCGCCGGCGGCATGGGGGAAGCGCTCGGCCATCAGGTCCTGCGCTTCTTGCGCGGGTGTACCCGGGATGGAGAACGAGTCCGAGGTGGGGCCGGACAGGGTTGCCGCCCCGACGCCCATGAGGACCAGGATCACCAACCAGATGCCGAGGACCGCGCCTTTTCGCCGGTAGGCGAACTTGCCGATCCGATAAAGATAGGTGGCCATGAGAGGCTCCTTCTGAGTCGGTGTTGCGAATGCTGGTCGAGAAGTGCCGGGTTACGGCTGGGGAATTCCGCGGCGGAGCTGACGGAAGGCGTCACGCACCAGTTCTTCCGGTCCGCTCGCGCCGGACTTGCCGCTCATCCACAGGTCGAGTGCCACCGTGCAGGCAGCGCCGACAGTCATGTGCAGCAGATTGGGGTAGAGATCGGTATCGATGTTCGTTCCGGTCCGTTCGGCGATTACCGCGCCGACCAGCCTTGTGACCCGAAGATGCACCTCGAGCTTCTTCGCGAGGAGCGACGGGCTGGACTCGACGAGCTCCATGATCGCGTGCGTTTCCTCGAGCGGTTTCGCCGGATCTGTGACGATCTGAACCACCACGTGCTCGAGTGAATCCCAGATCGGCTCATCCTCGGGACGTGCCCGGAGCAGCTCCACCCAGTCGCGGATGGACTCCTCGAGCTGCGCGAGTACCGCCTCCTCCTTGCTGGAGAAATAGTTGTGGAACGTGCGGGTCGACACTCCCGCCTCGGAGGCGATCGCGTCGGCCGTGACGCACTCGATACCCAGCGCGCGAGCCAGACGCGCGGCAGCGCCGCTGAGAGCAGCGCGTGTGGCGGCCTTTTTACGGTCTCGCAGACCCAGTTCGGATATCACTTCATCAACGGTACAGAACTTGCACTCGCCTGCAAATTTGCAGAGCCATGCACTTTTATGTCGTTGGCCACATCGCGCCACCCACTGTGTGCCAGGCCACTCCAGGTTTACGCTCGGGGGGTGACGGACCCGACGAAACCGGTCTCCTTCCGCTCGGACGAGATCGACCACAGTGATCTCGAACAGTTGTCGGCAGTCCTCGACGTGCAGGCCGAACGCCCGGGCATCCGCCGCCTGCGCGAGTGGGCACATGCAGCGCTGCACCTGCAGCCCGGGGAAAGCGCCCTCGACATCGGATCGGGCACCGGATCCGAGACCCAGGCCCTCGCTACAGCGATCACCGAGACGGGCCGAGCCTTCGGACTCGACCCGAATCCGGGGATGGTTCGAATCGCCACCGAACGTGCCGAGAATGCACGGTCCGCGGCGCAGTTCGTCGTCGGCGACGTCTACGCCCTGCCTTTCGCGGACGGCAGCCTCGACGCCGTCCGCTGTGAACGGGTGTTCCAGCACCTGACCGAGCCTGCGCGGGCGGCCGCGGAAGTGGCACGTGTCCTGCGAGCGGGTGGACGGGCCGTCATCCTCGACAGCGACTGGGGCACAGCGATCATGCATCCGGGCAACCCTGCGGTATTGGAGCGGATCACCCGCGTGATGCTCGGCCGTACCGCCAACCCGCTGTCCGGACGCCTGCTCCGCGGACAGCTCACCGCCGCGGGCCTCACGATCGAAGACGTCGGCTCACAGGCGTTGATACAGGAATCAGACGACGCCACCGGTCCGCTCGTCCAGATGATGACCGAATACGCCGTCGCAGAGGGCAGCATCACACCCGGCGAACGCACCGCACTGTTGGGTGAACTGGACGCCGGCGCACGTAGCGGCGACTTTCACATGTCGGTGACGATGTTCGCGTATCTGGCCCGCAAGGACACATCACCGCGGCCGGCGTAGTTGCTCGTCCGAACTAAGCCCCTCGACGTTGCCAGGCTCCGGGATCTGCGGTGAGTTCGGTGATGAAGTGGGGAAGATTCTCGTCGGCCACGTCGGCAAGGGTGACGTTCTCGAGCACGGCACGCAGGTTCACCCGTACTGCGATCCATACGTCCTGAAGTCTGGTGGCGGGGCCGGAATACTCGACGTCCTCGGGCCGCTCGCCCCGCACCGACGCCAGGGGCCCCTCCACCGTCCGGATGACGTCGGCGATGGTGATTTCGTCGGCGGGACGGGCCAGCCAGTAGCCGCCGTCGGGACCACGCCTGCTGTGTACCAGTCCCCCACGTCGCAGATCGGCAAGCACGGCCTCGAGGAATTTGTGCGGAATGGACTGCGCGTGCGCAAGGTATTCGGCCTTGGACACCGCAGGACCGGCCGCCGCCAGTTCGACCAGTGTTCGGACGGCGTAGTCCACCCTGGCGGTGATATGCACCTCGGATTCCTACCACCGAACTATGAAACCGGGCAAACTCCACGCATCCCGGCAGTGGAACGAATCCCGGCACCGTGGTGTCCACCACCACGCATTACAGTGTCGCTATCCGTGTGCGACGCATCCGGCGGGGGGGACCCGTACTTTCCAGCTCGAGGTGGCCTCTGATGCGTCGAACACACGTGACACGCCGTCGTGCACGCGCAATTGCCGTCTCGGCCGTCGGTGTCCTGACGGCCGCGTTCCTCGGGGTGGGCACCGCCGATGCCGATCCCCAGGCCGATCCCGCCACGGCGCGGATCGTGAGCATCGACAAGTCCGGCGAGCAGCACTGGAAGATCGACGTGTACTCACCGTCCATGGACACCGTGGTGCCTCTCGATGTGCTGCGACCGGCAGACACCAGCGTGCCGCGGCCCATCCTCTACGTACTGAACGGTGCCGGTATCGGTGTGGTCAAGGGTTCCGGCTGGGTCGAAAGCACCGATATCATCGATTTCTTCTCGGACAAGAACGTCAACGTCGTGTCGCCGTTCGCAGGTAACTTCAGCTATTACACCGACTGGGTCAGCGACGATCCGGTTCTCGGCCGCAACAAGTGGGAAACGTTCCTGACCGAGGAAATCCCCCCGCTGCTCGATGCGGCACTCGGTGCCGATGGCGTGCAGTCGATCATGGGAATGTCGATGAGCGCAGGCTCCGCCTTGGATCTCGCGGCGCGGACCGGCGATTTCTACTCCGGCGTCGCGTCGTTCAGCGGATGTGTGCGCGTCAGCGATCCGCTGGGCAAGCAATACGTGAAGACCGTGGTCGAGGGCCGCGGGAACGGCAACGTGGACAACATGTGGGGACCCGACGGCGACCCGCAGTGGATCGAGCACGATGTGTACCTCAACGCGGAGAAGCTGCGCGGCAAGGCCCTGTACGTGACCAGCCGCAACGGCGCGCCCGGACCATTCGATACCCCTGGCAACGCCCGCATCAGCGATGATCCGAACGTCCTGCCCGTGCAGATCGTCCTCGGCGGTGGCATCGAACTGGCCACCGGCATCTGCACGCAACAGTTGGTGGACAAGCTGGGCGAGCTGGGCATCCCCGTCACGGCAGACGTCGGCGCACCCGGAACCCATTCGTGGGGGTACTGGGAACAGGACCTGCGCAAGTCGTGGCCCGTCCTGGCCCGGTCGATGGGCGTCGAGAACTGAAACGCCGTCACATGGG
>NZ_JBAQEO010000269.1:0-3757 GCF_049286785.1 Rhodococcus sp. (in: high G+C Gram-positive bacteria)
GCAGCCAGGCCTGCCGGGTGATGTTGTTGGACTGCTCGCCGGCCTGGGTGACGCAGCCTCCGACGATCTGCCCGATGGCTTCCGGCGCCACCCCGGCGCGGTCCAGGACGCCTTGCTGTGCGGCGCCGAGAAGTACGGCCGGGTGCAGTCCGGACAGTGCGCCACGACGACGTCCGATCGGCGTCCGTGCCGCGTCGATGATGACTGCGTTGCCCATATTCTTCTCCTCCTGCGAGTGTCCCCGGTGACCACGTCACCGAATTTCTGAAATGTATTCTATTTCCGAGGTGACAGCAATACCCCTGCCATACAAGGTTTTTCGCAAGCAGAAACAGCTAGAAGGGCACGAAAATCAGTTCGCCTGAGGGCACGACAGTCAATCCCGTGACAGTCCGGCCAGCAGCAGATCGCAGCCCCGGCGGATGTCCGCCTCCGCATCAGGAATGGAGATCCGGCCGTTGAGGCACGACTGGATGACGCCGAACCACAGCTGCATCAGAAGACGCAGAACAGTGAGGTCTTCTTCGGTGGGTTCGTCGATTCCGGCGGCATCGAGCAGGATCTCCCGGAAGGTGAGATCCACCTTCGCGGCGTCGGGGACGGTGGCGGCATTGGCCATGCTGGACGATTGGAGCATGGCCGTCGACAACGCGGGACGGCGCAGAAGCGCGCGAGTGGCCCGCACCAGCACCGCGTACACCGCATCCTGCGGCGAGGCGCTCGCAGCCAGGTTCTTCCGGAAACCTGCTCTCATCTGCTCGATCTGGTCGACCATCACCGCCACGAAGAGGTGGGTCTTCGACGGGAAGTATCGGTAGAGAGTGCCGATCGCGACGCCGGCGCGCTTGGCCACTTCGTGCATCTGGACTCGGGCGAGTTCCTTCTCGGTCGCAAGTTCGGCGGCAGCCTCGAGCATCCGCACGTGCCGCGCCCACTGCTCGTCGGAACTCGGTTCTGCCGCGTCTCTGACTTCGGCGATCCTCGGCATCCTCGTCCCCTCGTTTCTCCGCGCACTGCCCCGGAACCGCCGTCGATTCTTCCATTGCACCGCCGCTGCGCGGAAACTCTTCCGGTGAGTGGGACCGGACCGGGCGCGAGCGGGGAAGATGCGCTTGCGTGAACACCACGACTCGACCCGAGCTGTATCGACCCTTCACGGAGGACATGACCATGCAGGACTGGACAACCGAGTGCGACGTAGTGGTGGTGGGTTCCGGTGGCGGCGCGCTGACCGGCGCCTATACCGCGGCGTCGCAGGGCTCGAGCACGCTCGTCCTGGAGAAGACCCGCCTGTTCGGTGGCACGTCCGCCTATTCCGGCGCGGCCGTCTGGCTGCCCGGCACAGCTGTCCAGGAGCGGGCGGGTATCGGTGACTCCACAGAGCTGGCTCGCACCTACCTGCGCGCCGTGGTCGGCGAACGCGATGTCGAGCGCCAGGAGGCGTACCTCACCACCGCACCCGAGGTGGTCGACCTGCTCGAGCGCGACCCACACCTCGAGTTCGAGTGGCGTCCCTTCCCCGACTACTTCCCGGCACCGGGACGCATGGCCGCCGGACGGGCGATCAACCCGCTGGACCTGCCCGGCGACGAGATCGGGGATCTGCGTGAGTTCATCCGTCCCGAGGCCGACGTCGACCGGTGGAACAGGCCGCATCCCGACGGCGACCTGGTCGCCGGCCGCGCCCTCATCGGACGTCTGCTGCTGGCCCTGTACGGCACCGGCAACGCCGAACTCCACTCCGAGACCGCTGTCCGTTCGCTGATCGTGGAGGACGGCCGTGTGGTCGGCGTCGAGGCGACCGATGCGGCCGGGCAGGCGATCCGCATCCGGGCGCGGCGCGGTGTGCTGCTCGCGGCCGGCGGGATCGAGGGCAGCGCAGCACTGCGCGAAGCGAACGGCACGCCGGGCAAGGCAGAGTGGAGCATGGGTCCGCGGGGCGCGAACACCGGTGATCTCATCGAGGCCGCCGTCGCTGTCGGCGCGGACACCGATCTTCTCGACCAGGCCTGGTGGTGCCCCGGCGTCGAGCTTCCGGACGGTTCGGGCGCGTTCATGGTGTGCGTCCGCGGTGGCCTGCTCGTCGATGGCAGCGGTGAGCGGTATCTGAACGAATCCCTGCCGTACGACCAGTTCGGCAGGGCGATGATCGACCATCCCTTCACCGAGCACGGAAACGAGCGCTCGTATCTGATCTTCGACTCCCGCGAGGGCGGCCCGGTGTTGCCTGCCATCTCGATCCCCTCGGTGCCGGCAGACGAGCACCTCGCTGCCGGAACCTGGGTTTCCGCCGACACGGTCGAAGAGCTCGCGGAGAAGATCGGAGTCCCCGCAGAGACGTTGCGACACACCGTCGAACGGTTCAACGACTCTGCCGCGCGGGGTGTCGACGAGTTGTTCCACCGCGGGGAGGATCCGTACGACACCTTCTTCTGCCGGCGCTCGAAGTCTCCCGACGCCCCGCCCAACCCGGCGCTGAATCCCGTCGCCACCGGCCCGTTCTACGCGGCCCGGATCGTTCTGAGCGATCTCGGCACCAAGGGTGGGGTGCGGACCGACGTCGACGGCCGGGTCCTGCGTGCGGACGGCACGGCCATCGACGGGTTGTACGCGGCGGGCAACACCAGCGCCTCGCTCAGCGGGCCGTTCTATCCGGGGCCCGGTGTTCCGTTGGGTACCGCGATGGTGTTCTCCTACCGGGCGGTTCAGCACATGATGGGTTGATCAGACCAGGTTGTCTTCCACCGGGAGCCCGAACGCGCCTCGTCCGAACAGGGCGAGTGCGCGCTCCGGCTCGTTGGCGACGTGCACGCTGCCCGCATGTGCGTCACGCCATGCGCGCTCGATGGGGTTGCCCCGGAACAGCGAGCTCGCCCCGGCCATCTTGAACAGCAGATCCACCGCTTCGAGGGCCCGTTCCGTTGCCCTCACCTGGTCGCGGCGGACTCGGAGCCGCAGCGCCATCGGAAGTTCCTGACCGGCCTGCGCCAGTTCCCAGAGCTCCCGGACGTTGCGGTCCATCTGCAGAATCGCGGCGTCGATCTCGGACGCAGCACGGGCCACCGAGACCTGGGTGAACTGGTCCTCCACGAATCGGCCCCCACCGAGACTGAGCCGGACCCTCTCCTGCATCGCGGTCAGGTACAGCTGATAGCACCCGGCCACCACGCCGACTCCCGGTGTCGCCACTGCTGTGGTGAAGATGGTGGCGAACGGCACCCGGTACAGCGGCCCCTTGTTCACCTTCTGTCCGGGGCCACGTAGCTGGGAAGTCTCGTAATTCCGTTTGATCCGGTAGTCCGGGACGAAGACGTCCTCCACACTGATCTCGTTGCTGGCGGTGCCGCGCATGCCCACCACGTCCCACACGTCGAGGACGCGGTAATCCGATCGCGGGACGAGTACGGTCATGAAGTCGACTGGGCGCCCTTCGGCCCCGACGACCATGGCACCGAGCAGAGCCCACGAAGCGTGCTCACAGCCCGAGGAGAACTTCCAGGCGCCGGACAGGCGGTAACCGCCCTCCACCGGTGTCAGCCGCCCCACCGGGGCGTACGCGGAGCACAGCAGCACCGAATCGTCGTGCCCCCAGACGTCGCGCTGGGCCTGATCGTCGAACAGCGCCAGGTGCCAGGGATGGACCCCGAGCACCGACGCCAGCCACCCCGTCGAGCCGCACGCCCCCGACACCGCGCGCACCACCTCGAAGAAGTGCACGGGATCGCTCTCCGCACCGCCGTAGTGTGTGGGTTGCAGC
>NZ_JBAQEO010000270.1:0-8267 GCF_049286785.1 Rhodococcus sp. (in: high G+C Gram-positive bacteria)
TCGGCTAGAACGTGTTCTAGTGATGAGCGTAGCGCAGGGCTCGCCCGCCGGGGAACAGCCAGCTTCACCCGGGCTGCGGGAGCCGGGGTGAAACTTGCAACCCCCAAGGGTGCCTGTTCACGGACGCCGGCTCGTCCCATGATTGCCGAACCTGCCGAATCATCCGACAAAAAGGTGAATCACATGTTCTACAACAACATTCACTTCGCCTCCCGAAGCGTGGTGATCAGTTACGCCGCGCTCGTCATGTCGCTCGGTGGCGCGGCCGGCCACGGATGGTGTCGGCGTCAACCGACGACACGATCCGGGGCAGCCGAACCGCAGCACCCAGAGATCAGAGAACGATGTTGACCATCTTGCCGGGAACGACGATCACCTTGCGAGGTTCCTTGCCTTCGAGGAAGGCAACGATCTTTTCGTCGGCGAGGGCGATCTTCTCGATCTGCTCGCGCGACGCGTCCGCCGCAACGGTCACCCGGCTGCGAACCTTGCCGTTGACCTGAATCGGATACTCGACGGTGTCCTCCACCAGCCACTTGTCCTCGGCCACCGGGAACGGTCCGTGCGCCAGCGACTTCTCGTGACCGAGCCGCGACCACAATTCCTCGGCGAGGTGCGGGGCGAGCGGCGCCAGCATCAGGACGAGAGGCTCCACCGCCGACCTGGGGGCACCGTCCGGGTACGACTTGGTGAGATGGTTGGTGTACTCGATCAACTTGGCTGCGGCGGTGTTGTCCCGCAGCGCCGTGTAGTCCTCGCTGACACCCGCGATCGCCTTGTTCAGCGCACGCAACGTCTCCTCGGCCGGTGCGTGATCGGTGACCCGCACCGCGCCCGACTCCTCGTCGACCACCGCTCGCCAGGCACGCTGCAGGAAGCGCTGCGCACCGACGACGTCCTTGGTGGCCCATGGACGGGACGTGTCGAGCGGACCCATCGACATCTCGTACACACGGAGCGTGTCGGCACCGTAGCCTTCGCAGATCTCGTCGGGTGAGACGGAGTTCTTGAGGCTCTTGCCCATCTTCCCGTACTCACGGTTGACCTCGGCGCCCTGATGGAAGAACTTCCCGTCGCGCTCCTCCACCTCGTCGGCCGGCACGTACACCCCGCGCGCATCGGTGTAGGCGTACGCCTGGATGTAGCCCTGGTTGTACAGGCGACGGTACGGCTCACTCGAGCTGACATGGCCCAGATCGAACAGCACCTTGTGCCAGAACCGCGAGTACAGCAGGTGCAGCACCGCGTGCTCGACACCGCCGACGTACAGGTCGACTCCGCCGGGATCGTGGGGGCCGTGCAGTTCCGGACGCGGACCCGTCCAGTACCGTTCGTTCTCCTTGTCGCAGAACGTCTCCGAGTTGGTGGGATCGATGTAGCGCAGCTGGTACCACGAGCTGCCCGCCCACTGCGGCATCACATTGGTATCGCGGCGGTACGTCTGCAGGCCGTCACCGAGATCGAGTTCGACGTTCACCCAGTCGACCGCCTTCGCCAGCGGCGGGGACGGCTCGGAGGATTCGTCGTCCGGATCGAACGACACCGGCGCGTAGTCGTCCACCTCCGGAAGCACCACGGGCAGAGCAGATTCCGGGAGCGCATGCGCATTTCCGGCGGAGTCGTACACGATCGGGAAGGGCTCACCCCAATAACGCTGACGGGCGAACAACCAGTCCCGAAGCTTGTACTGGATGGTGCCCTTGCCCGCGCCCTCTGCCTCGAGGCGATCGGTGATGGCCTGCTTGGCGTCGGCGACACTCATGCCGTTCAGAAAGTCCGAATTCACGATGGTGCCGTCACCGGTGTACGCCGCCTCGGTGACGTCACCGCCGGCAATCACCTCGACGATATCGAGGCCGAACGCCGTGGCGAACTCCCAGTCCCGGTGATCGTGGCCGGGCACCGCCATGATGGCGCCCGTACCGTAACCGGTCAGCACGTAATCGGCGATGAACACCGGAAGCTTGTGTCCGTTCACCGGATTGACCGCGTAGGCACCCAGGAAGACACCCGTCTTCTCCTTGTTTTCCTGACGCTCGAGATCCGACTTCGCCGCGATCGACTTCCGGTACGCCGCGACGGCCTCCGCGGGGGTAGCCGCACCGCCGGTCCAGCGGCGGTCCACATCCGCGGGCCACTCGTCGGCCACCAGCTGATCCACCAGCTCGTGCTCGGGGGCCAGGGTCACGTACGTGGCACCGAACAGCGTGTCCGGACGCGTCGTGAACACCTCGATGTCGTGAGCGGTGGATTCACCCTCGCTCCGCTCGACCGCAGCCCGGAACCGCACCTGCGCACCGTACGAACGGCCGATCCAGTTGCGCTGCATGGCCTTGACCTTCTCGGGCCAGTCCAGGTACTCGAGATCGTCGACGAGACGATCGGAGTAGGCGGTGATCCGCATCATCCACTGACGCAGATGCTTGCGGAACACCGGGAAGTTGCCGCGATCGCTGCGCCCGTCGGCCGTTACCTCCTCGTTGGCCAGCACCGTGCCCAGACCGGGACACCAGTTGACCATCGAATCCGACTGGTAGACCAGGCGGTAGGAGTCGAGGACGGCCTGCTTGTCGGTCTCCGGGAGCGACGCCCAGTCCCGTCCGTCGTCCAGCGCCCGCTCACCCGAGACGAACTCCGCCTCGAGCTCCGAGATGCGCCGGGCCTTGCCGGCCTTCTTGTCGAACCATGCATCGTGGATCTGCAGGAAGATCCACTGCGTCCAGCGGTAGAAGTCCACGTCCGTGGTGGCGAAGGTGCGGCGCTCGTCGTGCCCGAGCCCGAGACGTCGCAACTGACGCTTCATATTGCCGATGTTGGCCTCGGTGGTGATCCGCGGATGCGTTCCCGTCTGCACCGCGTACTGCTCTGCGGGCAGGCCGAACGCGTCGTAACCCAGCGTGTGCAGCACGTTGTGGCCCTGCATGCGGTGATAGCGGGCGAACACGTCCGTCGCGATGTATCCGAGGGGGTGACCGACGTGCAGACCCGAACCCGACGGGTACGGGAACATGTCCTGGACGAACAGCTTGTCGGCGGGAACGTCACCGGCCAGCGGACCGACCGGGTTGGGCGCGTTGAAGGTGCCTTCCTCGCTCCATCGGTCCTGCCATCGCTGCTCGATCCGCCCCGCGAGCTCCGCGGTGTAGCGGTGCTGCGGGGTCACGTCGGGGGAGTTGGCTGGCTGCACGTCGTCGGTCACTGTGGTCGCTATCTACTTGGCTGACATTTCTTGGCTGGGAGGAATACCGCCAACCAGCGTAGAGCCTCACCCCACCCGGCCTCACCTGCGTGTCCACGTCCGCCGTATCCTGGACCCGTGCTGATTGTCTCCGTCGTGCTGCTCGTGCTCGCCGTCGCGGTCGCCGGTGTGGCCGTCGCAGGCCTCACCGAACACCTCCCGCGCAACCGGTGGGCCGGTGTCCGGACCCCCGAGACGATGCGGGACGACCAAACCTTCGCCCTGGCCAACAGGGTCGCCGGGCCCACACTTCTCGCCGCTGCCGGACTTCTCGTCCTCGGTGGTCTCGGGGGAATCCTGGTCGGCGGGGTGGTCGGAATCGGCGCCATCCTGGTCAGCATCGTCGCGGCAGCCGTCACCGCCGGTTCCGGTGGATCGCTCGGTGTCCGCGCCGCCGCGGCGGTACCCGTTTCCGAGACCGGTAGCTGCGGCAACTCCTGCGGAGCGTGCTCCCTGAAGGACGCCTGCCAGCCGTCCTGATCGGCTGACGGACTCTCGTGAACACTTCCCGCGTCGTCGACCCGGCCGGTGCCCTGTTCGGCATCCTGCTGCCGATCCTCGCCGCGGTGTCGGGCGTGATCCTCACCAAGGCGTGGGAGCCGCGGCTGCCCGCGGAGATTGCCACCCACTGGACCACCACCTCACCCGACGGCTTCGCCACTCCGATATCGAGTGCCTGGACGTTCGCCCTCGTGATCGTGCTGTTCGGCGCCGGTTGTTCCGCCATCGCGGCGCTGGCGCCGGCAATGCTCATGATTCGGCGCACCATGCTCGTCGTCGGACTGTCGTTGGTAGGACTCGTCCTGACCGTGCAGGTGATGATGCTGAGCGGCCAACTCGACGTCCCGTCCGCCGCCGACACCGAACTTCCGATGTGGTCGATCGGCCTGGGCGTGGTGCTCGGCGCCGTAGTCGGCGTGACGGCCGCCGGCCGGTTGCGGGACTACCGCCGCCGGGTGCCCGCCACCGCCCGGCCCGACCCCCGGTTACCGCGCACGACGTCACCGGATGCCGTGATCGACGATGTCGGCTTCCGCGCCGCAGGATCGGTGGTGTTGCTCGTACTTCTCGGCGTACTCCCCGGCGTGGGCGTCGCGCTGCTGGTGGACGCATGGTGGCCGCTTGCCGTGTTCGTTCCGCTGGGTTCGCTGATCGTGAGCCTGCTCCGGTTCCGCGTAGTGGTCGACCGATCGGGGATCAGCGTCCTGAACCTGAGGTTGCCTGCTCTCGCGTACGGCATCGACGAAATCGAGGGCGCGGAGGTCGCCATCGTGAAACCCTTCGACGACTTCGGCGGCTGGGGCCTCAAGGTGAAGGGAACCGGCAACTACGGGGTCGTCACCCGCACCGGCCCGGCCGTGATCGTCACCACCGCCTGCGGTGACCGCCTCACCGTCACCAGTCCGAAAGCGGAACAGATGGCGGCGGTCCTCAACACTCTCGCCGACCGCTCACGCCGGTGAGCACCTTGTCCAACGGCCCGGCGTATTCACGTGCTCCACATACGCCTCCGGTCCGCCGAGTTCGGTGTTATGTGCGAAATTCGCTCGGATAACACGCATAACACCGAACTCGGTCGTCTCACACCGGTGCGCCGGCCCGTCGAAGTGCCAGACGCACTCGTTCGACGAGGACGTGCGGTCGGCGGTACAACAGGTCCGCACTCACCCTGATGACGGTCCAACCCAACTCCGGGAGGACGGCGTAACGGTCGATGTCGCGCGTGCGCTGGTCGACATCGGTCCAATGATGCACCCCATCGTATTCGACCAGGACCTTCCATCGTCTCCATCCCATGTCGGCGCGCGCCAGGAAACAGCCGTCGTCGAACACCTCGATCTGCGTCTCCGGGAAGGGCAGGCCCGAGCGGACCAGCAGCAGACGGGTGTGCGTCTCGGGCGGCGATTCCGCCCCAGCGTCCACCAGTGCGAGAACTCTGCGCATCGACGCCAGGTCTCTCGCACCCTTGTGCCGGTGTGCAAGGTTCTCGATCTCGTGAACCTTGGTCCCGGTCGCGTTGCACAGCGCATCGAGCGTTGTCACGCAGCGATCTACATGCTTCCCCCGCGCCAGATCGAACGCGGTCCGTGCAGGTGTCGTCACGACGAACCCGTCGACCGTGCACGTCTCGATATCGATGGAACTGCGTACGATGATTCCGGGTACCGATCGGAGGTTTCCACTGCGGACGATCTCCGCAGGAAGAGTCGGGTCCAACCATCGTGTCCCGTGAACAGCGGCAGCCGACGTACCGACCAGCACCCCACCAGCACCTGCCCAGAGCCACGCAGCCTTCGCACGCAACAAAGCAGTCGGCTCGACGCCTCGCGCGACGTACACGTTCCGGTGCAGCCGAGTGAAGTTGTGCCCGAGCTGGTACCTGGTCAGCACTCCTGATGACACTGCCTCCGTACCACTGAACGGCTCGGTAAAGTCGATCATGGCGACAGGCTGCCTCGTTCGGCCCGCCTGTGGAACCCCTTATGCGTGGGCCTGTGTACAACTCCGCGTTGTCCCCAGATCCGAAAATCGATCGTTGCTCAGGCGGCACGGCCGGGACAGCTTTTCTCTCACCGTGATCGAGATAGCGGCAAATCGGATGGGGGAGGTCCCCCTCGACAGGGTTGATCGGACCGTGCCGACTGCATCCGTTACTCCTGCGGACCCTTTCGTACGGTCGGCCGGTCAGTATCTCAGCGCGTATGCGAGTCTCCGCCCGAGCGACTTCTTCCGCTGCGCAGCTTTGAAGCGTTCGTCCTGTTCGAGGATCTCCGTTGCGGCGGCGACCCGTTCGCGTGCCTCGGCGACGGCGTCGTCGATCGAAGTGACCAGGGGTAGATCGAAGATGTCGACGATGCGGGTGATCCGCTCGACGACGGATCCGCCCACGACATACATCGGGATTCCGAGTTCTCGGATGGTGTTCTGCAGGATGGTGTCGGACAAGTGGCGGAACGGTTCGGAGACCGGCCGGTGCCCGTCGGCGCGCAGCGGGAACTCGACCGGCAGATGCACGTAAGCGTCGTAGAGACGTGCGGCGCGCTGTTTGGACACTTCCCCGAACGCGCGCATGTACTCGAGGTACGGCCGCTTGCGTCCGGAGCCGGCGACCTGTTTGGCGGCACGAAGCAATGCGTTCGCGCCAGGGTTGATGCCGGTCTGCATACGCGCCTCGCCGTACACCCACTCGTGGACCACGGAACCGTCGGAAATGAAGCTGCCGTCGGTCGACTCGTTGTGCACCCGTTCCTCGAAGCGTCGCAGACCCAATTGCAGCAACTCGATCGAGTTGAGTTCGGCGACGTTTTTGCCCGGCGCGAGATCGACCAGGAGTTCACGCGATGTGAGCGCGTGGGTGCGTCGGATTCCCGTGGCAATCGACAGCGCTTCGGTGGTGGTCGACTTCCCGGTCGAGTACGTACCGGAGATGGCCAGTTTGAGATCAGGCATGCGCGTCCTCCATATGGCGAGGCGTGGCAGGTCAGTCATTCGCGGAATCCATCGGAACTCCGGGGTTGGCCAGCGCGGTTTCGTGAAGATCGCGACGCCGGATGAACGCGAACGCCACGACGGCGGACACCAGCGCGAGCACACCCGATGCGACCATCACGATGTGGAGCGCATCGACGAACGCCGCGGTACCCGCCTCCCGGACGGCCTGCCGAAATTCTTCGGGAACGGACGCGGCGACGGACTCGACACCACCGGCCGCTACAACGTCGGCAGCCACATGGACATCCTCGCCGAGCAGGCCGGTGACGGGTTGCTCGAGGAAGCTTCGGGACGCACGGTTACCGAAGAAGGCACCGATCGCCGCGATGCCGACCGCGAGACCGACCTGCTGGAACGTCTCGTTGATTCCCGAGGCGGCACCGGCCTTCTCCGGTGTCGTGATCGCGATGGACAGTGCCGCACGAGGCGGATTGAACAGACCCATGCCCAGCCCGATGAGCACCATGCTGGGTACGAGCGCCACCCACGTCGAGTCGTGGTCCACCCACAGGACCGCGAACAGGCCCGCAGCGATGAACACCTGGGATGCGCCGGTGAGCACGCCGGGTTGCACCTTCGCGACCAGCGCGCCGGCGACGGCGGCTGCGGCGAACAGCACCAGGGTCAACGGCAGGAATCGGACGCCGGCCGCAAACGCGGAATATCCCAGCACGTTCTGCACGAACGAGATCAACAGGAATAACGTGGCCATCGTGGATGCCGCGCACAGTGCGGTGACCACCGACAACCCGTTGAAGGTGACATTGGTGAACAAGGCGCGGTCGAACATCGCGTTGCCCGGCCGGGCGACCTGCAGCACCGCGCAGACGATCAGGGCGACGACGGCGATCGCGAAGATGCCGATGACCGTACTGCTGGTCCAGCCGTCGGATTCTCCACGCATGAAACCCAGTACCAGGAAGAACAATCCGACGGTGAAGGCGAGCAGACCGGGAATGTCGAGCGGGGGCGGTGTGGCCGAACGTGATTCACGCATCTTCGTCGCGGCCACCACGACCGCGAGGAGGGTGAGAGGAACATTGATCAAAAAGATCCATCGCCAGCCGATCGCGTCGGTGAGCACTCCACCGATCAACGGCCCGAACGCGATGGCCAGACCGCCGACCGCGCCGAACACGCCGAATGCCTTGCCCCTGGCCGCTCCCCGGTAGTCGTGGCCGATGAGAGCCGGTCCCACGGCGAACAGGATCGCGCCGCCGAGACCCTGCACGAGACGGGCGACGATCAAGATCTCGGATCCCGGAGCCCATCCGCAGGCGAGCGAGGCGACGACGAACACGACGAGACCGACGACGAAGACCCGGCGCCGCCCGATCCGGTCGGCGACCGCGCCGGCCGCCAAGAGGATTGCGGCGAGACCGAGTGCGTATGCGTCGAGGATCCATTGGAGAGACGAGAAGGAGGCGTCGAACTCGGCGCGGATATCCGGCAACGCGACGTTGACCACGGTGAGGTCGAGCATCAGCATGAACGTCGACACGGACACCACGAGAAGGGTCCACTTGGCGGCCGGAGC
>NZ_JBAQEO010000271.1:0-2141 GCF_049286785.1 Rhodococcus sp. (in: high G+C Gram-positive bacteria)
TCTCCAGGACGATGTGGTCGGTATCGATCATGATGCAACCTCCGAATAGAATTTGAACTGGATTCACTTCAGTATGCTGATGTGCGCGGTTCTCGTCAAGACAGCGAGCGGAAAGTCCTCAGACGCCGACGAGTTCGGCGATTCGGGCGCGCGCAACCCGCGCCGACCCGAACCTGCCCTCGTCCCCGAGCGCGCGACGAAGATAGAAGTGCGCCTCGTGTTCCCACGTGAACGCCACCCCACCGTGCAGCTGAATCGCCTCGTGGGCGGCACGCACGACCGCGTCGGTACACACCGCCGAGGCAACAGCGGCTGCCAGTGGCGAATCCGCGGCACGGTCGTCCCAGGCTGCCGACGCATACCGGGCCGAGGAACGGGCGCGCTCGAGGTCGATGGCCAGGTCCGCCATCCGGTGCTTGATCGCCTGGAACGAGCCGAGTGGTCGGCCGAACTGGTTGCGTGTCAACAGATATTCGCGCGTGGTCGACACGAGGCGGTCGATCATCCCCACGTGTTCGAGCGCGGTGCAGACAGTGATGAGTTCCCTGAGCCGTGGCAACTCCGGGCCGTCTCCCGCCAGACGCAGAGCCGGGACCGCGCGAAGGGTCAGCGCGGCGAGGGGGCGTGTGGAGTCGAGGCACCGGAGGGGAACCCTGTCGACATCGGCACCCCGCAGGTCGAGAACGTACAAGCCCGCGCCCTCGGGGTCGTGAGCGACGGTGACGAGGAGATCTGCGATCGCGCCGTATGCGACCTGCGGCGCCGAACCCGATACCGCGCCGGAATCGCCGTCCACCATTAGCCCTCGCGAAGACCCGCCCAATTCCACGGCGGCAATCAGCTCACCCGTCGTCACCGCATTCAGCAGTTCCAACACTCCGGCGGCCGATTGCGCCGCAGCGAGCGCCTGGCCGGCCACCACCGTCTGCGCGATCGGCTCGCACAAGAGGGCCCGTCCCGACTCCTCGAGAACAACGCCCAGGTCCGCGAGGCCGAACCCGGCACCCCCGGCACTCTCGGGCATCGTCATGCCGCCGACGCCGAGATCCCCGTGGAGCAGCGACCACAGCGACTCGGAGTACCCCCTTTCACTCTCGGCGGCCTTCCGGACGTCGTCGTGAGTCGCCTGCTCGTCGAGCAGTTTGCGAAGGACGGTTCGCAGTTCCTCACGTTCGGCGACGGGCGCCATCACTGACGGATCGCCCATCGGCCACGGAGACAGGTGCGCCACTGAAAACCTCCACAAAGTGAATTGAAGTTGGTTCACTTGACGTTAGAGAACCGGTTCATCATTCGCAAGGCAGGTTCCACTGTTGACGCCGAACGGCTCGTCTGGTCAGATGAAGTGAAGTGAATCCAGTTCAAATTCTATTCGGAGGTTGCATCATGATCGATACCGACCACATCGTCCTGGAGAAGGACGGCGACGTTGCCCGAGTGTGGCTGAATCGTCCGCACAAGAAGAACGCGGTGACTGTCGAGTTGTTGCACCGGTTGGACGAGATCATCGTCGAGGTCGACGCCGATCCGGAGTTGAAGGTGCTGGTCCTGCGGGGTCGGGAGAACACGTTCTGCTCGGGTTTCGATCTGGACGAGTTGCGGGAGAAGTTCATCGGGTCGACGACGGCGATGGATGTCGCGGTGCTCTCGGCGAAGGTGTGTGACCGGTTGTACTCGATGAACACCCCGTCGGTGGCGGTGCTCGAGGGTTTCGTGACCGCGGGTGGTTTCGAGTTGATGATTTCGTGTGACTTCGCGGTGGCCGCGGATGATGCGCGGATCGGTGACTTCCATATCCGTCGTGCCCTGTTCGGTGGTGCGGGCCCGATCTACCGTCTGCCGCGGATGATCGGTGTCCGTAAGACGAAGGAGCTGATGCTGACCGGCAAGCTGCTCACGGGTATCGAGGCCGTCGATTTCGATCTGATCAATGCGTCGGCGCCGGCGGAGGATCTGGACAAGCTGGTGGCCGAGTTCATCGCACCGTTGGTGGACAAGAGTCCGTTCATGATGAAGCTGACGAAGATGTGCATCGATCGTGGTCTCGATGCCGATATCCAGTCGTTGATGGTGATGGAGCATCTCGCTGTCGGTAATGCCCTGCAGTCCGAGGACGGCAAGGAAGGCGTCAACGCGTTCCT
>NZ_JBAQEO010000272.1:0-15707 GCF_049286785.1 Rhodococcus sp. (in: high G+C Gram-positive bacteria)
TTTGCCTACATGACCGTGGCCGAGATCTCGATCAGCTCATACCTGGACCTGATCTCCGAGAACGACGTGGTACAGCCCATGAATCGTGCGACGGTGCGGTTGCACAACCGGGACGAGCGGTGTCACGCGTCGATCGCCGACGAGATCGCGGGAATCGTCTTCGAGACGCTGGACGCCGACAGCCGCGGGTGCTTCCTCGAGGGAATCGTCGACGCCATGAACGCGTTCGCCAGCAACGATTACTCGATGTGGCGCACCATCATCGATTTCGAGAACGTTACCGGCGGACAGTCGATGATCGACGACGTGGAGAACGAAACGGGTCGATCACGACTGGTCCAGGACTTCAGCGGAATCCGGAAGCTGTGTCAGCACATCGGCATCACGGACCGGGTGGAGTTCGACTGGGACTGACAGGGCCGTAGCGGAGAAGGTTTCTACTCCGCTACGAAACCCGTCCGGCGTCAGTCCTGCGGCCCCTCGCCCCGCGCGGCGAGGGCCGACAGTGCCTGAACCCACAGCCTTCCGAACTCCTCGACGTCCTCGCCGCCGAGGATCGCCTGCGGGTAAGCCAGGAAAGCCGACAGTTGCAGCCCGTCTTCGGTCTCGGACACGACCGACTGGATGTCGAGCACTGCCTGCGCAGGCATCGCGCTCTTCTCCGGCCCACCCAGGTCGGGTGCATCGAAGTCGGGGATCCAGCCCAAGTCCCGCAATTCCTCGGGAACCTCGGATGCGCTGACACGCCCGATGTAGTTGAACACGATCTGCGGCTCCGGCCAGTTCTGCATGACCGCAGCGGTGTCCGGATTCAGGTAGCGCAGCATGCCGTAGCCGATTCCCTTGTCCGGTATCGCACTCAACTGCTTGCGTACCGCGTGTACCGCGTCGGCGGCCGCCGGCCCACCCCGCATGGCGTCCGCCAGGTCCACCCCGTGGAGGTCGAGCCGGGCCGGGTACATGGTGGTGAACCAGCCCACGGTCCGCGACAGGTCTGCGCCGGGCACCACGGATTCCTCGCGGCCGTGCCCCTCGAGCGTCACCACCGTCGCGGATTCCTCGACACCGCGATCGCGGCGCCACTGGGCAACGGCGAGGGACAACGCCGCAGCCAGGACGTCACCGATCTCGCCGCCCAGAGCACGCGGGGTGTCACCGAGCAGCGACTCGGTAACGCCCACCGGCACGTCGATCCGGGTTCGTGCCAGCGTGCTCACCAGATCGGTTCGCAGGTCGAGCGCACGCGCACCCAGCAGCGGGTCCGGACCCTCGAGCATGCGTCGCCACACGGGGAGTTCGGCCGCCCGCTCGGGGGAGCCTGCTGCCTCGATGAGGCTGTCGGTCCAGCGACGCAGCGAAGTTCCCACCGGTCCGAGCGCAGCGGCGTCCCCGCGGGCGATCTGCGCACCCGCCGTGGCGAAGTCCTGGACCAGGATGCGCCAGGACACCGAGTCGATCACGAGGTGGTGCGGTACCACGAGAAGCCGGCCCCGCCGATCGGAGTCGGTGGGGTCGAACCACAGGAATTGCACCATCGTCCCGGAAACCGGATCCAGCCTGTCGAGCGCAGCACCGAAGGCCTCCGCGGCAAGATCCCGGAATACTTCCGTGCCCGGTGCGGCGTCGGACGGCGTCTCGACACGATGCACCCATCCCGCGACGTCGACGTCCTCGGTGGGCGCGATATCGAGTGCGGGTCCCGATTCCGTGGTAACCAGCGTCGCGCGGAGTGCGTCGTGCTTGCCGACCACCGCGGCGATCGTCGCGATGAGATGTTCGCGTGCGATTCCCTCCGGCAACGTGAGCAGTATCGGCATCACGAACCGGTTGTAATCACCGCCGCGCTCGACCATCTTGCGGGCGATCGGCGTGAGCGGCACGGTTCCGACCCCGCCGCCCTCGTATTCCGCGAGAGCCGCGGCCGCACCGGAGTCGGCCGCCACGGCCAGAGCCGCCACAGTGCGGCGCTCGAACACGTCTCGGGCCGTGAAGTAGATCCCGGCCGAGCGTGCCCGCGACACCAACTGGATGGACGCGATGCTGTCGCCACCGAGTTCGAAGAACGAATCGTCGACACCCACGCGCTCCCGGCCGAGCAGGTCCGCGAAGATCGCGGCCAGTGCCCGTTCGGTGTCGGTGCGCGGGGCGCGGAACTCGGTGCCCGAGGCGAAGTCCGGCACCGGCAGGGCGCGACGGTCCAGCTTGCCGCTGGAGCCAAGCGGCAGGGCGCCGAGCACCATCACCGAGTCCGGCAGCATGTAGTCGGGCAGCGAGTGCGCGACGAACACGGCGAGCGCCGACGTGTCCACTGCCGCACCGGGACTCGGAACGAGGTACGCCACGAGCCGCGCACCCGCCTCGCTCGTGTGCACGATCACCGCCGCCTGCGCGACGTCCGCGTGGCGGGTGAAGGCCTCTTCGATCTCCCCCAGCTCGATGCGCAGGCCGCGCACCTTCACCTGGAAGTCGGTGCGGCCCACGAACTCGAGTAGGCCGTGCTCGTTCCACCGCACGAGGTCGCCGGTCCGGTACATCCGGGCGCCCGGTTCCGCGTACGGGTTCGCCACGAAGCGCTCGGCGCTGAGGCCCGGCCGGTTCACATAGCCGCGCGCGAGTTGGGCACCGTCGAGGTACAGCTCACCCGGAACGCCGACCGGGGCCGGTCGGAGCCGCGCGTCGAGCACGTAGGCAGCGGTGTTCCAGGTCGGCCGGCCGATCGGCGCGATCGCCGCCGCCCCCGCCGCGTCCACCTCGTGCGCGGTCGAGTTGATCGTCACCTCGGTGGGACCGTACAGGTTCACGAGTTGCGCGGACCCGAGCCGCGCCACCCGGTCGGCCGTCGACTGCGGCAACGGCTCACCGCCCGCGAACACCAGCCTCAGCGAACCGCACCGGTGCGCGTCGGCGGCGTCGAGGAACAGTGTCAGCACCGACGGGACGAACTGGACGACCGTCACCCCCTCGGCGGCCACGGCGTCGGCCATGTACCCGGGATCACGATGCCCGTCGGGCGACGCAACCACGAGGGTGCCGCCGACGACCAGCGGCAGGAACAGTTCCCACACCGACGCGTCGAAGGTGAACGGCGTCTTCTGCAGCACGACGTCGGACGCGTCGATGCGGTAGACGTCGCGCATCCACGCCAGCTGGTTCGCGAGCGCGGCGTGCGGGATCGCCACACCCTTCGGGCGTCCCGTCGAACCGGACGTGTAGAGCGCGTACGCCAGGTTCCCGGGCTGGAGTGCGCCGCGCCGCTCCTCGTCGGTGATCGGTCCGTCGGGCAATTCGCCGAGATCGAACTCCTCCACCAGGTACACCGGCACGTCCACGTCGAGGTTCGCGATGTCGTCCTCGACGCTGAGGATGCACGCCGGTGCCGCACTGTCCACCACATAGGTGGTGCGGTCCGCCGGGTGTTCGGGGTCGATCGGCACGTAGGCGCCGCCCGCCGCATGGATCGCGTACAGCGTGACCACCAGGTCCAGCGAGCGCCGCATCGCGACACCGACCACGGCATCCGGGCCGACACCGACCGAGATCAGTTGCCGCGCGAGACGGTTCACCCGCGCATCGAATTCGGCGTAGGTGAGCCGCTCGCCGCCGGCGACGATCGCGATGGCATCCGGAGTACGCGCCACCTGTGCCGCGAACATCGACACGACGGACTCCGGCGGTACCTCGTGCGCGGTGGTGTTCCACTCGGTGAGCACCAGATCCCGCTCGTCGTGCCCGAGTAGATCCAGATCCGCGACCAGCGTGGAGCCACCCGTCGCGATGGTCCGCAGAACACGGCCCAGCCGCGTTCCGAGTCGGCCGATCGCTTCGGCGGAGAATACGTCCGGAAGGTACTTCAGTACCAGATGCAGCTCGCTGTCCGACTGCGCGAGCACACTGAGTGGGTAATGCGAGGCATCGCTGATCTGGGCGTCGGTCACGCGCAGACCGTCGAGGTCGCTGTTCTCGGTGAGCCCCGCGCGATCGATAGGGTACGACTCGAACACGGTGAGCGTGTCGAAGAGTCCGCCGATGCCCGCGATCTGCTGGATCTCCGGGAGCCCGATGTGATGGTGCTCGAAGAGCGCCGACTGCTCGGCCTGCAACCGCTCGAGGAGTCCGATCAGCGACTCGCCGGCGTCGACGCGAACCCGCACGGGAATCGTGTTGATGAACAGCCCGACCATCGACTCGATACCGCTGACCTCCGGGGGACGGCCCGAGACCGTGGCACCGAACACGACGTCGTCGGTTGCGGTCATCCGCGCCAGCAGCAGACCCCACGCCGCCTGCACGATCGTGTTCATGGTCAGACCACGATCGCGGGCGACGCGTGCAAGATCCTCACTGACCGACGCGCCGAGCCGCATTTCCCATTCGACCGGCTGCGGACGCATCTCCGACGGCGGAACAGGCGAAAGCACGGTCGGGCCCTCGAGCCCGGCCATCGCGTGGGCCCACGCGGTGCGCGACGCATCGGCATCGCGCTCGGCGACCCAGCTCAGGAAGTCGCGGTAGCCGCGCACCCGCGGCAGATGCGAGGTGTCGCCGCGTGTGACGTAGAGAACCAGCAGGTCCTTCATCAGCAACGGCATCGACCATCCGTCGAGGAGGATGTGGTGATTGCTGATCGAGAACCGGTAGGCGCCCGGGCCCATACGAATCAACAGGAATCGCATGAGCGGCGGTTGCGCCATGTCGAAACGAGCCGAACGATGCTCACTCAGGAGACGATTCAGCTCCTCCTGACGCTCCGATTCGCCGAGACCCGACAGGTCGAGTTCTACCCAGGGCAGTTCGACGTGATCGACCACCACCTGTACGGCCGTACCGGACGCGTCCTGCACGAACGCCGTACGCAGGTTCGCGTGACGACCGATCAGCGCCTCGGCGGCACTGCGCAGTCGCGCGGTGTCGACCGTGCCCTCGAGCGCCAGGACCACCTGCGCGGTGTAGACGTCCACCGAGTCCTCGGCGAGAACCGAGTGGAAGAACATGCCGGACTGGAGGGGTGCGAGCGGCCACACATCGGTGGCCTCCGGGTAACGCTGTTCGAGCACCTCCAGGTCGGCCTGGGTGACCGAGACCAGTGGCACGTCCGACGGTGTGAGACCGCCGCCGTTCGGGCCCGCCGCATGCTCGGCCAACGCGGCTGCCGCGGTGTGCCACAGCTCGGCGAGCTCCCACACCTCCGCCTCGGTGAGAATGTCCGATACGAAGGCGAGCTTGGCTTCCAGCTGCGGACCCGATGCGCTCTCCGACGTGACCGCATTGATGCTGAGTACCGCCGGCGCCACCATCTCGTCGTCCATAGCGCCGCCGAATTCACCCGAATCGCCGTCCGGAATCCAGCCCAGGTCCCGGATCTCGGCGGGGACGTCCACCGAACCCGCGCGTCCGAGATAGTTGAACCCGATCTGCGGGGTCGGCAGAGCGGCCAGGGCAGGCGCGGTCTGGTCGTTCAGGTACCGCAGCAGCCCGTAGCCGATTCCCTTGTCGGGCACGGCGAGCAGCTGTTCCTTGACAGCCTTGAGGGCTGTACCAGCCGACGAACCGCCGTCGAAAGCGTCGTCGAGGTCGGCCCGGGACACATCGAGACGGACCGGATACAGGCTGGTGAACCACCCGACGGTGCGGGAGAGGTCGGCGCCGGGCACCGTGTCCTCTTCCCTACCGTGCCCTTCGAGGTTGATCAGCACGGAGTTCTCCACGGCCACCGGCACGTCCTGTTTTTGCCGGCGCCACTGTGCCACGGCCAGTGCGAGCGAGGCGAGTAGACCGTCGTTGACGCCGCCGTTGATCGACTGCGGAATCGTCGTGAGCAGTGCCTGCGTCACCTCGGTCGAGAAGGTCATGCTCAACCGCTTCGTCCGGGAGACGACGTCGCGCTGCGGGTCGAACGCACGCCGGCCGAGCAGAGGATCGGGCCCGTCCAGCACGTTCTGCCAGAAGCTCAGCTCGGTCGTACGATGCGCCGACCGCGCTTCCTCGGTCAGCCGGTTCGCCCAAGCCCGCACCGACGACCCCACCGGCTCGAGTCGCGGAGTCTGCCCCTCGGCGATCTGTGAACCTGCGATAGCGAAGTCGGGCAAAAGGATTCGCCACGACACACCGTCGACGACGAGGTGATGTGCCAGTATCAGCAGGCGTCCGCTCTGCTCGGGCAGTGACGTGGCGGGAGCGAACCAGACGAACTGTGTCATCCGGCCTGCAGCCGGATCGAGACGCTCCGCAGCGCGGTTCATCGCCGCACGTGCCACATCCTCGAATCCGTCCGTGCCCGGGAGGTCCGTGAACTCGACCCGTTCGAGCAGCTCGACAGCGCGGAAGGCCTCGTCCACCGGGAGCGTCTCGAATATCCACTCCTCCCCCGACCCGGTCAGCCGGGAACGGAGAATGTCGTGGTGGTCCAGAATCGCATCGACCGTGGAAACCAGCTGTGCGCGTGTCAGTCCCGCCGGAACGGTAAGCAGAACGGCCTGGGAGAACTTGTCGAAGCGCCCCGCCGACTCCGTCATCCACCGGACGATGGGTGTCAGGGGAACAGGGCCCACACCGCCGCCGGGCAGTTCCTCGAGCGTGACCGACTCGACATCGACGGCCCAGGCGGCCACCTCGGCCAATGCTGCCACCGTCTTGCGCTCGAAGACGTCCCGCGCCGAGAACAGCACACCTGCCGCCTTCGCCCGGGTCGTCAACTGGATCGATACGATGCTGTCGCCGCCGAGGGCGAAGAACGAGTCATCGACGCTCACCCGGTCCACCCCGAGTACCTGGGCGAAGACGTCGGCAATAGCCTTCTCCAACGGGGTCGACGGAGCCTGGAACTCGCTCGACACCGTGACGAACTGCGGGTCCGGCAGCGCCTTCCGGTCCAGCTTCCCGGCCGGTGTCAGCGGTACGGAATCGATCGTCATGATCGACGACGGAACCATGTAGCCGGGCAGGATCCCGGAGACGAATCCGGACAGCTCCGCCACATCGATGGTGGATCCCTTGGCCGGCATCACGTACGAGACCAGGACGGTCTGCCCGGTCTTCTCGCGGTGGTGGCCCACGGTGACGGCGAACCCCACGCTCGGGTGACTGGCGAGTTCGGCGTCGATCTCACCGAGTTCGATGCGGAAGCCGCGCACCTTGACCTGGAAGTCCGAGCGTCCGACATAGTCGAGCACCAGATCGTCGCCGTCGTGCACCCAGCGGACCACGTCACCGGTGCGGTAGAGGCGCTCGCCGGCGTCACCGAACGGGTTGGCGACGAATCGTTCCGCGGTCAGGACGAACCTGTTGTGGTAGCCGCGTGCCACGCTCGGTCCGGCCACGTACAGCTCACCCGCAACACCGACGGGCACGGGGCTCAGCCGCGAGTCGAGAACCACGACATCGACACCCCGGATCGGCCCACCGATCGTCACGGGTCGACCCGCCTCCATCGGCGCGCTCGACGTGCTCCAGATCGTCGCCTCGGACGGCCCGTACAGGTTGAACATATTTCTGCCCGGCGCCCACTTCTGCACGAGTTCCGGCGGGCACGCCTCACCGGCCACCGACAGAACCTCGATTTCCTCCAGCCCGGCGGGATCGATCGTGGTGAGGGCTGCCGGTGTGATGAAGGCGTGGGTGACCCGTTGCTTCTTCAGCAGCCGGGCGAGCTCGTCGCCGCCGTACACGACGCCGGCGGCGATGACCATTGTCGACGCCGCCGACACCGCGTGCAGCAGTTCGAACACCGATGCGTCGAAACTCGGTGAGGCGAAATGCAGCACGCGCGACTGCGGGGTCAGTCCGAGGCGCTCGACCTGTTCCTCCGTGACGTTCGCCAGACCGGTGTGGGTGACGACGACACCCTTGGGCAGACCCGTCGACCCCGAGGTGTAGATGACGTACGCGGCGTTCTCGACCCGGATCGGGCGAACACGATCGGCCTCCGTGATCGGGTCGGTGGAGACCGACGCGCAGGCGCGATCCATCTCGTCCTCACCGAGTACCAGCCAACGCACGGTGTCGGGCAGTTCCCCGGCGTGTGCCGCGGTGGTGAGGCCGATCTCCACGCGGGAGTCGGTGACCATGTGCACGATGCGATCGAACGGGTAGCTGGGGTCGACGGGCACGAACGCGGCTCCGGTCTTGGCGACCGCCCAGATCGACAGAATCGACTCGACCGATCGGGTCAGCGCGAGTGCGACGAAATCATCGGAACCCACACCACGCCCGATCAGTACCCGGGCCAGGCGATTGGAACGCTCGTCGAGTTCGCGGTAGGTGACCCGCTCGTCGCCGCACACGACCGCCACGGAATCGGGGGCAGACCGTGCCGCGGTCTCGAGGATCCGATCCATCGTCGTCGGCGGAGCGGTCCGGGTGCCGAGCACCGGCGCAAGCCTTCCCCGCTCGTCCGGACCGAGGAGATCGATGTCTCCGACCACGACCGAAGCGTCGGTGGTGATCGCCTCGAGGATGCGCCCGAAGCGATACGCGAACGAGGCGACCGTGCGTTCGTCGAACAGATCCGTTGCGTAGGTGAACACGCCGCGCATCGGCGAGTCGGCGTCCTCCGTCGAATCAGCCAGGGTGAGCTGGAGATCGAACTTGGCAGTACCCATGTCGCCGTCGAGTCCCTCGACGGTCAATCCGGGCAGTTCCAGGTGCGCCGGCGCGGTGTTCTGGAAAGCCAGCGCAACCTGGAACAGCGCTGAATGTGCCGTCGACCGCTCCGGTTGGAGAATCTCGACGAGTCGTTCGAACGGCACATCGGTGTGCGTGAACGCACCGAGATCGTTCCGGCGGACCTGTGCGAGCAGATCGGAGAAACGCGCGCCGGCGTCGACCCGTGCCCGCAACACCACGGTGTTCACGAACATGCCGACGAGGTCGTCGAGCGCTGCCTCACCGCGACCTTCGATGGCGGTGCCGATCGCGATGTCGTCGGTGGCACTCGCGCGAGCAAGCAGCACGGAGAAGGCTGCGTGGGCAACCATGAACAGCGACGCGTTGTGTTCACGGGCCAATGCTCCGAGGCGGCCCCGGAGTTCGGCGCCGATCTCGAATTCGAAGTTCGCTCCGCGCGCCGACTGGACCGGCGGGCGCGGGCGGTCCGTCGGCAGCGGTAACGCATCCGGTACACCGGCGAGGGTCTCGCGCCAGTAGCCGATCTGCTCGGCCGCCAGGGAATCCGGCTCGTTCTCGTCACCGAGCAGCTGGTGCTGCCACAACGAGAAGTCGACGTACTGCACCTCGAGCGGCGCCCAGTCGGGCTCGGATCCTGCCGCGCGCGCACTGTAGGCCACGACGACGTCACGGGCGAGGGGTGCGGTGGAGGCACCGTCCGACGAGATGTGATGGACGACGATCACCATCACGTGCTGATCGTCCGCGATCCGGAGCAGGTGGGCTCGAACCGGAACTTCCTTCGCGACATCGAAGCCCTCGGAGATGATCTCGGTCACGCGATGGAGGAGTGTGTCATCCGTCGCGTCTTCGATCACGAGTTCCGTTGCGGCCGCGGACGCCGGGAGGATGATCTGCGCGGGACCTTCACCGTTGTCCGGGTACATCGTGCGCAGGGTCTCGTGCCGCTCGAGGACGTCGTGGAGAGCCTCCTCGAGTGCCCGGACGTCGAGTTCACCGGCCAGCTTGATCGCCAGCGGAATGTTGTACGCCGCGGACGCCGTGTCGAACTGGTTGATGAACCACATGCGCGACTGCGCCGGCGACAGCGGAATCCGGGCCGGGCGCGACTGTGGTTTCAGCGCCGGGCGCCCGGTCCCCGCCGGGCCGGAGTGTTCGGCGCGGACGGACAGCGCGGCCACGGTGGGCGCCTCGAAGAGTTCCCGCACGCCGATCGACGTGTCGAGAGCGGCATTGACCCGGGCCACCACGCGGGTCGCCACCAGGGAGTTGCCGCCCAGATCGAAGAAGCTCTCGTCGACACTGACCCGTTCGTGGCCGAGGACGTCCGCGAACACTCCCGCAATGATGTCTTCGACCGGAGTTCGCGGTGCCTTGTACTGGCCTGCGCCGACTCCGAATCCGGGTTCTGGCAATGCCTTGCGATCGATCTTGCCGTTGATGTTGAGCGGCAACTCGTCGAGCACGATCAGCGCCGCCGGCACCATGTAACCCGGGACGGATCGGCCGGCGAACGCGAGCACGTCGGCGACGTCGAGCGAATCACCTTGCTCGGAAACGACGTAAGCGACGAGCCGGTCACCGGTGTGACGGTCACTGTGGACCACCACCACCGACTGTGTGACATCGGGGTGCGCCGACAGTGCCCGCTCGATCTCGCCGAGCTCGATACGGAAACCGCGGAGCTTCACCTGGAAGTCGGTGCGGCCGACATAGACCAGGTTGCCGTCCCGGTTCCAGCGGACCAGGTCACCTGTGCGGTACATCCGGGCGCCGGAGTCCGTGAACGGGTTTGCCACGAAACGTTCCGCGGTCAGGTCGTGGCGGCCGAAGTAACCGCGGGCCAGCTGCTCGCCCGCGAGATAGAGCTCGCCCTCGACGCCCGCGGGAACAGGGTGTAGCCGCGAGTCGAGCACATACGTCCGGGTGTTCCACTCGGGTCGGCCGATGGGAACGGAACCGTCGCGTTCGTCCTCACACCGGTAGTGCGTGACGCTGACGGCCGCCTCGGTGGGGCCGTAGAGATTGAAGATCTCCGCGTTGCACACTTCCCGGGTTCGAAGCACGGTGTCGGCGGGCAGTGCTTCACCGATGCACAGGATTCGCCGCAGCGAGACCAGCTGCGGCGGCTGCGCCACCGAAACGAATGCGGACAACAACGACGGAACGAAGTGCACGTTCGTCACCTGCTGCTCGGATACCAGTCGCGCGAGATACGACGGGTCACGGTGGCCGCCGGGCGAGGCCACGACGAGACGCGCACCAGCGGTGAGTGCCCACCAGAATTCCCACACCGAAAGATCGAATGTGGCGGCTGTCTTGAGGAGCACCGAATCGTCGGTGGTGAGTGGGTATTCGGACTGCTTCCAGCGCAACTGGTTGGTGATTGCGGCATGCGAGACCGCCACACCCTTCGGCCGGCCGGTGGACCCCGACGTGTAGATCACATAGGCCGTGTTCGCCGGACGCAGCGGAGCGAGGCGCTCCATGTCGGCCACCGGGGTGGCGTCGATACCGTCGAGTTCGAGTTCGTCGAGCACGAGGTATTCGGCACCGGCGGGTAGGTCACCGATCACGTCCCGGCGGGCAAGGATGCACACGGGCTGCGCGCTTTCCAGCACGTAGGCCGTGCGCTCGGTGGGATGCTCGGGATCTATCGGGAGATACGCCCCACCTGCGGTGGCGACGGCATACATACCGACAAGGAGATCGATCGAACGCGGAAGGGCAAGGCCTACCACGGTTTCCGGCTCGACACCCAATTCGATTAGGTGACGTGCCAGCCGATTCACCTTTGCCGCGAACTCCGCATAGGACAGCGTCGTGCCCTCGAACTCGACGGCAGCCGCAGCAGGGTTCGACGCTGCGGCCCCCGCGAACATGTCGGCCAGCGTGATGCCCGCCAATTCGACTCCGGTGTCGTTCCATCCGGACACCAACAGGTGAGCCTCGTCGTCACCGATCAGCTGGAGGTCTCCCACCGCGGAGGATGGATTCTCGATCGCCGCAGCGATCATCCGGGTGAACTTGTCAGCGAAGTCCCGGATGGTGGCAGCGTCGAACAGATCGGTGGCAAAGGTGAACACACCGGGCATGGCTTCGCCCTCTGCACTGTCACCCAGAACGAGATGGAGATCGAACTGTGCCACGCCTCCCTCGACCTCGAGGGGAGCGACGGTCAGCCCTGGCAGTTCCAGTTCGGCCTTGGTTGTGTTCTGGAACGAATAGCCGACCTGGAAGATCGGGTGATGCGCCATCGAGCGCACGGGATTGAGTTCCTCGATCAGACGCTCGAACGGGACATCCGCGTGCGAAAACGCGGTGAGGTCGGCTTCTCGGGCGAGTTCGAGGATCTCGTCGAAGCTGCGCTGCCCATCGACCTGCACGCGCAGCGCGAGAGTGTTGACGAACATGCCCACGACGTCGTCGAGTTCACGTTCTCCGCGGCCGGCGATCGGGGTTCCCACCGTGATATCACCTGAACCGGTGAGTCGGCTCAACAGCACCGCGAACGCCGCGTGCACTGCCATGAACACGCTGGCATTGTGCCTGCGGGCAATCACGGCAAGTCCGCGGTGCAGTTCGGCGTCCAACGTGAAGGACACGCGTTCACCGCGCAGCGACTGCACCGGGGGGCGCGATCGATCGAGCGGCAACTCGAGAAGGTCGGGGACACCGGCGAGCCGCTGCTTCCAGAAGTTCAATTGCGACGCGAGGAGGCTGTCCGGGTCGTCCTCGCTGCCGAGGAGTTCACGCTGCCAGATCGCATAATCCGCGTACTGCACCGGGAGCGGGGTGAAGTTCGGATCCTGACCCGCCGCACGCGCGACATAGGCCGTCATCACGTCACGCACGAACGGGGCCGTGGACTCACCGTCGGTGGACACGTGATGCACCACGAGGGCCAGCACATACTCGTGGGCTGTGATGCCGCCGACCTGGAACAACTGCATCCGGATCGGAGGGACGTCGGCGGTCACGTCGAATCCGGTGGTCACCATCTCGACCAGGCGCGAACGCAGCCCGGTCTCGTCGATGGGGACCGGCGAGACATCTATCGGTATCTGCGATGCCGGCAAGATCACCTGGTGGGGACCTTCCGGCGAGTCCGGGTACACGGTGCGCAGCGATTCGTGACGTTCGAATACGTCGACGATGGCGGACCGCAGCGCCTCCACATCGGGTGCTCCGGTCAACCGCACCGCGAGCGGAATGTTGTACGCGGGAGAGTCCGGGTCGAAGCGGTTGATGAACCACATGCGCGCCTGCGCGAGCGACAACGGGATACGCGCCGGACGTTCGGCGGCACGGAGCATAGGACGACCGGAGTCGGCCACGACCAGCGCAGAAGCGCGCGCTGCCAACTCCGCCACCGTCGGCGCCTCGAACAACTCACGCACGCCGATGCGTCCACCGAGCACCTGACCCACCCGGGACACGACTCGGGTGGCACTCAGCGAGTTTCCGCCGAGGTCGAAGAAGCTGTCGTCGACGCTCACCTCGACGAGACCGAGGACATCCGCGAAGATGTCGGCGATGGACCGCTCCAGTGGAGTGGACGGGGCACGGAACTCCGCCACCGACGAGACGAACTCCGGCTCCGGGAGCCGAGTGCGATCGAGCTTGCCGATCGTCGTGAGCGGAATCTCGTCGAGGAACAGGATCACCGCGGGCACCATGTAGGGCGGAAGTGTTTCGCCCACCAGAGCTTTGAGGTCTTCCGCGGTCGGGGTGCTTCCCGCCGCCGGCACCACGTACGACACGAGAGCCGTCTGCCCGGACGGGTCCTCGCGACCCACCGTCACCGCGAACTCCACGGCGGAATGCGCAGCCAGGGCCGCGTCGATCTCACCGAGCTCGACGCGGAAGCCGCGGACCTTCACCTGGAAGTCGCTGCGACCCACGTATTCGACGCGATGGCCGTCTGCCCAGCGCACGACGTCGCCGGTACGGTACATCCGCGAGCCGGACTCTCCGAACGGGTTGGCCACGAACCGCTCCGCCGTGACCGACGGGCGGTTGTGGTAGCCGCGGGTCACCGACGGGCCACAGATGTACAGCTCGCCGGGGACACCCTCGGGAACCGGTCGCAGCCGGGAATCGAGAATGAGCGCCTCGACACCGCGCAGCGGGGAGCCGATCGTGACCCGCTCACCGGCCACCATCGGCTCGGTGATCGTGACGATCACGGTGGTCTCGGTGGGTCCGTACGCGTTGCGCATCTCGCGTCCGGGTGCCCACCGCGCCACCAGCTCGGGGGTGCAGGTGTCGCCACCGACCACCACGGACTTCACCGAATCGAGGCCTTCGGGATCGACGGTCATCAGTGCCGTCGGCGTCATGACTAGGTTGCTGACCCGCTCGCGCCGAATCAGCTCGGCCAGTTCGTCACCGCCGTACACGTCTGCCGGCGAGATGACCAGGGTGGCGCCCGCGCTGAACGCGGCGAGCATCTCACCGACAGAGGTGTCGAAGCTCGGCGACGCCACGTGCAGGAAGCGGGAACTCGGCGACACGACGTAATGCTCGCGCACTTCGCTCGTGAGGTTCGCGAGTCCGCGGTGGGTGACCACCACGCCCTTCGGCTTACCCGTCGAACCCGACGTGTAGATGAGATACGCCGGGTGATCGACCGTCAGCAGGCCGGTCCGGTCACCGTCCTCGACGGGGCTCGCATCCTGAGATTCGACCTCGGCGACGAGTTGGGCGTCGTCGAGTTGCAGCCAGTTCACGGACTGCGGAAGGTCGTCGTGCACGCCGGACACGGTGAGGCCCAGTACCACACCCGAATCCGACAACATCTCGTCGACCCGGTCGAACGGGAGTTTCGGGTCGACCGGCAGGTAGGCGCCGCCCGCCTTCGCGACGGCCCAGATGCCCAGGATCGATTCGA
Organism: Rhodococcus sp. (in: high G+C Gram-positive bacteria); assembly: GCF_049286785.1. Taxonomy (GTDB): domain Bacteria; phylum Actinomycetota; class Actinomycetes; order Mycobacteriales; family Mycobacteriaceae; genus Rhodococcus_F. The sequence continues at coordinate 14,516 of NZ_JBAQEO010000272.1, forward strand.
CGGAACGGGTGATCGCCAGGGCCACATACGTCTCCGGCCCCACACCGTGACCGATGAGCACGCGTGCCAACCGGTTGGACTGCTCGTCGAGCTGGCCGTAGGTCAGCTCGATACCCTCGAACGAGAGCGCGGTCGTCGTCGGGGAGATGTCGACCCCGGAGCGCAGCAGGTCAGGCAGGGTCCGCGGGACCACGGATTCGGGGCCTCGCACGGGTGCGATCGCCGCCTTCTCCTTCGGATCGAGGATCTCGATGTCCCCCAGTACCACCGACGGATCGCTCGAAACCGCGTCGAGGATGCGCGTGAAGCGCCTCGCGAACTGCTGGATCGTCTGCTCGTCGAACAGATCTGTGGCGTAGTTGAAGGATGCAGCGATACCCGCAGCTCCACCGTCGACGTGGCGCTCGCCGACACTGAGCTGGAGATCGAACTTCGCCACGTCCAACGGTGTCTCGAGTACAGACACCTCGAGTCCGGGCAGTTCGAGAGTGGCGCCGGTGGTGTTGTTGAACGCAAGCGCCACCTGGAACAGCGGCTGATGCGCGGTGGAGCGAGGCACCTTCAGTACCTCGACCAGGCGCTCGAACGGGACGTCGCCGTGCGCAAATGCCTCGAGGTCCGACTCCCGCACCTGCTCGAGCAGTTCGACGAAACGAGCGTCCGGGTTCACCGCACTCCGCAACACCAGAGTGTTCACGAACATGCCGACCATGTCGTCGACTTCCCGCACGCCGCGACCGGCGATCGGAGTTCCGATGGCGAGATCGGTGTTCGAACTCGAGCGCTCGAGCAGTACCGCGAACGCCGCGTGGACGACCATGAACATACTCGCGTTGTTCCGGCGCGCGAGGGCAGCGAGCGCCTGATGCGTCTGCGTATCGATCTCGAACTCGAAGGTCGATCCCCGCAACGACTGCACGGGCGGACGCAGATGATCGGTGGGCAGTTCGAGCAGTTCGGGAAGATCCGCGAGTGCGTCACTCCAGTAGTCGATCTGGCGTGCGGCGATCGATCCCGGTTCGGACTCGTCACCGAGCACCTCACGCTGCCACAGCGCGAAATCTGCATACTGCACCGGGAGCGGCGCCCAGCCGGGCTCGGAACCGGCAGCGCGCGCGACGTACGCCGCCATCATGTCGCGGAACAACGGCGCCATCGACGCACCGTCGGCGGAGATGTGATGGACGACGAG
>NZ_JBAQEO010000273.1:0-20718 GCF_049286785.1 Rhodococcus sp. (in: high G+C Gram-positive bacteria)
TGCGGATGTTCTGTGTCTTGCCGCCGTGCAACGCCCCGGCGGAGATTCCGGCGGCATGCAGTTCCTTCGCCACCCGGTCCACCCCGTGTTTGGTGCGCACGAACATCAGGGTCCGCCCGGATCGTGAACCGATGTGCGCCACAACCGAATACTTGTCCTCCCGGTCGACGAACAGAAGGTGGTGCTGCATGGTCGTCACCGCCGCCGTAGCCGGCGCGGTCGAATGGGTCACCGGTTCGCGCAGGTAGCGCTTCACCAGCGTGTCGACCTCACCGTCGAGGGTGGCCGAGAACAGTAACCGCTGACTGCCCGCCGGGGTCTTGTCGAGGATTCGCTTCACCTGCGGCATGAAGCCCATCTCGGCCATGTGATCGGCTTCGTCGAGGGTGGTCACGGTGACGTCGTCGAGGGATACCGAACCCTGGGACATGTGATCGGCCAGTCGTCCGGGCGTCGCGATCAGCAGATCCACGCCACGGGAGAGAATCTCGGCCTGGCGTTTGATCGGGATACCTCCGACCACGTTGGCCACCCGCAGCCCCATCGACAGGGCCGGTTCGTCGAGGGCCTGCTCGATCTGCAGGGCAAGCTCCCGGGTCGGGACCAGCACGACGGCGCGGGGAAACCCGCGCCGACTCGCGGCGCCCGCAAGACGCACCAACATCGGCAAACCGAACGCGAGGGTCTTCCCGGAGCCGGTGGGGGCCCGGCCGAGCACGTCCTTGCCGGCGAGTACGTCGGGGATGGTGGCGATCTGAATGGGGAACGGGTCGGTGATGCCGGCGCGGTCGAGGGCGTGGGTCATCACCGCGGGCAGACCGAGCTCGAGGAACGTCTCACCCACCGCTGCGGAGGAGGACTTCTCGTGTTCGGACATGTCAGAAGGCTACCGCCTGCGCACGGGTCACCCGATGCGTCGGCCGTGACGCGAGAAGATCCGCGTCACGGCCGTGGCATGTGGGTGGTGAGGGCTCAGGCCTGCACTTCGCTGCGGTCGCCGCTCCACAGCGTGTGGAACTTGCCCTCACTGTCGGTGCGCTCGTAGGTGTGGGCGCCGAAGAAGTCGCGCTGACCCTGCGTCAGCGCAGCCGGCAACCGCTCGGCCCGCAACGCGTCGTAGTACGACAGCGACGACGCGAACGCCGGCACCGGAATGCCGAGCAAGGTGGCGGTGGACACCACGCGGCGCCAGCTGTCGATCGCCGTCTCGATGGCCTCCCGGAAGTACGGGGCCAGGATCAGGCTGGGCAGCTGCGGATTCTCGTCGTAGGCGTCCTTGATGCGGTTGAGGAACCGGGCCCGGATGATGCAGCCGCCACGCCAGATGGTGGCCAGGTCGGCGGGGTGCAGGTTCCAGTCGTATTCGGCGCTGCCGGCTGCGATCTGATCGAATCCCTGCGCGTAGGCGACAACCTTCGACGCGTACAGGGCCTGCCGGATGTCCTCGGTGAACCGGGCGGCATCGCCGGGCTTCTCGGCAAGCTGACCGGACGCGAGACCGGCGGCGGCCCTGCGTTGTTCGCGTGAGCCCGACAGCGCGCGGGCGAACACGGCCTCGGCGATACCGGTCACCGGGACACCGAGATCGAGGGCGGACTTGACCGTCCAGCGGCCGGTGCCCTTCTGCTCGGCGGCGTCGACGATCACATCGACGAGAGCCTTACCGGTCTTGGCGTCCTTCTGGCGCAGCACCTCGGCCGTGATCTCGACGAGGTAGCTCTCCAGATCGCCCGAGTTCCATTCGGTGAACACGTCGGCGATCTTGTCCGCGTCGTAGCCGAGGGCGGAACCGAGAAGGTTGTACGCCTCGCCGATGAGCTGCATGTCGGCGTACTCGATGCCGTTGTGGACCATCTTCACGAAGTGCCCGGAACCGTCGGGTCCGATATGGGTGCAGCACGGGGTTCCGTCGACCTGCGCGGCAATCGATTCGAGGAGCGGGCCGAGGGCCTCGTACGACTCCTTGGGTCCGCCGGGCATGATCGACGGACCGTTGAGGGCACCTTCCTCGCCGCCGGAGATGCCGGCGCCGACGAAGTGCAGGCCCCGCTCACGGAGGGACGCCTCGCGGCGGATGGTGTCGGTGTAGAGGGCGTTGCCGCCGTCGATGATGATGTCGCCCGGTTCCATCGCGGCGGCGAGTTCCTCGATGACCGCGTCGGTGGGGTCGCCCGCCTTGACCATGATGAGCACGCGGCGCGGCTTCTGCAGCGCAGCCACGAACTCCTCGATGGTTTCGGTGCGCACGAAGTCGCCGTCGTCTCCGTGCTCGTTGATCAGCGCATCGGTCTTGGCGATGCTGCGGTTGTGCAGCGCGACGGTATGCCCGTGCCGAGCGAAATTGCGGGCGATGTTCGATCCCATCACGGCCAGTCCGGTGACACCGATCTGGGCGCGGGCGCCCTCGGTGGTGGTGTCAGTCATGAAGACAGCATTTCCTCTCGTTCGGCGGTCCACAAATCGGCGGTACTCACAAGTTCCGATGTCCTAAGACAAACACATGAGGGCCGGCCATCGCACATGCGATGGCCGGCCCATAAATCACGCTCTCAGCCCGTTCGGGAAAAGATCAGCTGCGTCGATCGCGACGGGGTCCGTCGAACCCGTCGTAGCTGCGACGATCGGTCCGGCTACGGAATCCACCGCCTGCCCCGGCGCCACTGCGGTCTGCGGTCGCTGCGGTGGCTGCGGGACGGCGATCGTCCTGCCGGAACCCGCTGCCGCGGTTGTCGCTACCGCGTGAGGCGGATCGGCTGTCGTAGGCGCGGGCTTCGATGCTGCGCTCACCACCGGTGCGGTGGCTGTCGCCGCGGTCACCGTAATCGCGGCGCGGTGCACGGTCGCCTGTCGGGCGGTCACCGCGGTAGCCACCACCACGGGTGTCGGTGCGGTTGTCACCGTCACGGTTCGGGCGGTCACCGCGGTAGCCACCCGACCGGGTGTCGGTGCCTTCGCGGCGCGGACCCCGATTGTCGAACGAGCGGTTCTCGGACGAACGGTTACCGAAGCTACGCTCGCCGCCACCGTCACGACTGTCGCGGCGCGGACCACTGCGATCGAAGCTGCGGTCACCCCGGTTCTCCGAACCCCGGTTGTCGGAGCTGCGGCCACGGTAGCCGCCTTCACGGCCACCGAATCCGCTGTCACGGCGCGGACCACGGTCACCGAACTTGCGGTCACCCCGGTCCCCGCGGGAGAACGTCTCCCGGACCGGTTCACCGCTGGGCTTCTTGGCCCCGGTGATCGAGGCGAGCTTCTCGGAGCCCGGGGTGACGGCCACGGCGGCGGCGTCGACGCCGGCCATCCCGGTCAGCCGCTTGAAGGTGCGCTTCTGGTTGGGCAGCACGATCGCGACGACGGTGCCCTTCTCACCCGCGCGGGCGGTGCGTCCGGCGCGATGCAGGTAGTCCTTGTGGTCGGCCGGCGGATCGACGTGCACGACGAGGTCGATGCCGTCGACGTGGATGCCGCGGGCTGCGACGTCGGTGGCAACGAGCACCGGGGTGCGGCCGTTCTTGAACCGCTCGAGGACACGGGTGCGCTGGTTCTGCGCCTTGCCACCGTGCAGCGACTCCGCAGCGATACCCACCGCGCGCAGGCGGTCGGTGATGCCTTCGCAGCCGAGCTTGGTCCGGGCGAACATGATGGTGCGGCCGTCGCGGGCACCGATCTCCGCGAGCACGTTGTCCTTCTGACCGCGGTCCACGAGCAGCACGAAGTGCTCCATCGTGTCGACGCTGGCGCGCCCGTCCTCGGTGGAGTGCTGAACGTGGTTGGGCAGGAACTGGCGGACCAGCGACTGCACCTCACGGTCCAGGGTGGCGGAGAACATCAGACGCTGGCCGTCCGCCGGGGTCTGACCGAGGATGGCGCGCACCTCCGGCAGGAAGCCCATGTCGGCCATCTGATCGGCCTCGTCGAGTGCGGTGATCTCGATCGAGTCGAGCACACAGGTGCCCTGTCGCAGGTGGTCGTTCAACCGGCCGGGGGTGGCGACGAGGATGTCGACGCCACGCCGAAGCTGGTCGACCTGCTTGGTGAACGGGGTACCGCCGACAGCCGGGCGCACGGTCAGACCGACGGCGGCGGCGTAGGGGTTGAGCGAGTCGACCACCTGGAAGGCCAGTTCACGGGTGGGAACCAGCACCAGGGCGCGGGGGCGCTTGGGGGCGGGCCGGTCTTCGTGGCGGGCGAGGCGGGTGAGCATCGGGAGGCCGAAGGCCAGGGTCTTGCCCGAGCCGGTCTGTGCGCGGCCGAGGACATTGACAGCGGCGAGGGCGTCCGGCAGGGCCAGCGCCTGAATCGGGGACGGGATGGTGATGGAGTTCCGGGTGAGTACCTGAACCAGCGCGGCGGGAAGGCCGAGTTCGGCGAACGTCACCGACGCGGTGGTGGTCTCTTCGGGATTTTCGACGACGTCGTCTGCAGACGTCACGGGGACAACGGTCATTTGGGCAGCGTTGGTCACGCGGTTTACCTCTCCGGGCATAGGGCGCGTCGCGGAGCGGGGGCTGTCAGGCAGCACGCACAAAGGGACGAGCCAGGGCACATGTCACCTGGTCAATCCATTCGCGGAAGTGCGGGGAATTGGGCTGTGTGCCGTTTCAGTGTTGATGGGCCGCAGTGGCGGCCGTCGTCCAGTGTACGCGACGCCGCATCCAGTTCTTCACCGGACGGGTTGTGAGGTGGGCGACTACGCGTGGTGGAAGAGCCGGCTCAGCTCGGTCAGCCACGGGACGGCCACCGCGACGGTGGGGACGACCAGGATGGCCGCGGCCGCTGCGTAGGCGGCGAGAGCGATGGGGGTGGTGGGGTCATCCGACGCGAGTCGCTGAACCCGGAGCAGGGTGCTGGGGCCGCCCACGGCCATCGCACCCTTCGGTGCGGTGGAGGTGGAACAGGTGACGAGAGCCCGTGCCAGCGGGGTCGGCCCGGTGGCCCGCACCGCGGAATCGTCGGCGAGCATTTCCACCAGCAGTTGAACGGAGCCGAGTGCGGACTTGCTGCGCACCACCCGGGGGAACGCCTCGTTGACTGCGGTGAAGGCCTCGAGGACGAGGTCGTGACGGGCCCGCAGATGGGACCGCTCATGCGTGAGGATCGCCGTGATCTCGTTGTCGTCGAGATTGTCGAATGTGCCCTGGCTCAACACCACTCGCCGACGCAGACCGGGCAGGCAGTACGCGATCGGCTCGGTGACGTCGAGCACGCGCAGATCCGGGGTACGCGCGAGCAGCGACGGCGAATCGCACTGGTCGAGCAGATCGACAAGCATGCGATGGCGGGCACGTCTGCGGCGGGTGCGCACCGCGACCCGCACGATCGAGAAGATCAGTTTCGCACCGACGAGAAGAGTGAGGGCGAAGACAACGACGTAGAGCAGCCACAACGGAACGCCGAGGGCATCGATCTCCTCCATCGGAGCGGTGGTCGGTTTTCCGTCGGGCCCCGGGACCAGGAGTTGGCTGGCGATGGCGAGCCCGGAGCTGAACGCGGAGAGAACCGCGGCCAGGGCGATCGCCTGCCACAGCACGAGCGCGGCGCGGGGAGTGCGGTGGGGCCATCGGGCGCGGCTGAGGAGGGCAGGGACCGGCCCTGCAAGAAGAAGAGCGAGTACTCCGAATACCAGCGCGGTCGTGGCGTCCATGTCCCCACCATCATGCATGACGAAGGTCAGCCGACGCGAACAGTTCCCTGATCGTTGTCACCGATCGACTTCTGCTTCGCTTCGAGCGCGGCCAGCGCCGCACGAAGCGCATCGGCCTCGTCCGCCCCTACCTGGCCCACGAAGTGCACGAGCGCAGCTGCGCGGCTACCCGACTTGTCTGCTTGCTGGAGGGCATCGACCATGAGGCTCGCAACGAGCTCTTCACGCTGATGGACGGGGAGGTACCGGTGCGCGCGGTCGTCCCGCTGCTGGATGACCAGATGCTTTTTCGCCAGCCGCTGCAGCACGGTCATCACCGTCGTGTAGGCGAGTTCGCGTCGCGCTGCCAATGCCTCGTGCACCTGTCGCACGGTTTGCGGTTCCGCGTGGGACCACAGGTGTTCCATTACTGCGCGTTCGAGTTCGCCAAGTCCTGCCATGCACCAATACTACGGACACAACGACACGGATGCGTACTACTGGTGGTAGTAAAACGTCGGTTCGGCGTGTGGTAATGATCATAGGCTGATCAGGTGGTTTACCGTCTGGGAGTGGCCGTCGGCCCCGGATGGGTTTCCTTCGTTCAATTTCTGGAGAGCGTGACCTGCGGATGAGCAATGACGTCGCGGTAGCACAAGATGGCGCCCGATGGCGGCGAGTCGTCGCCCTGCAGCGTGGAGTTGTCCGGGGTACGCCGGTGAGCCTCGCGTTGCTGGTGACCATCTGGGTGCTGGCGGTCGGCACGTCGAGCGTGCTGGGCGGCCCCTCGCATGCACTGTCGCAGCACGTCGCGATCGGCATCCGGGCCTTCGAGAACGGCCGGGTGTGGACTCTCCTCACCGCCGGTCTCTGGGCAGACGATCTCTTCGCCTACCTGGTATCGACCCTGTTGATCCTGGTGGCGGCCGTTCCCCTGGAACGTCGAATGGGATCGGCGCGGTTCGCGCTGGCCGCTGTGGTGACCCAGGTCGGCGGTGGACTGCTCGCCCTGGCGCTCGCGGAGAGCGTGAAGGCGGTCGACGAGACCTGGGGTCTGCGCCTGCACGTCGGGGTGGCGGTGGGCCCGACCACCTGGATCGCCGGTGCGGCCCTCGTCGCGAGTTCCAGCATGGGAACCCTCTTCCGCCGGCGCATCCGCGTCGGGGTTTTCGCCTTGACCATCACCCTGGCTCTGTTCAGCGGGCAACTTCAGGACGTCGTTCTGCTGGCGGCGGCGGTGGTCGGCCTCGTCGCCGGGCCCTGGATCGTCGGGAAGTCGGCCCGGGGTTCCCGGATCGCGGGCACCCGGCGCGAGGGCCGCGTCCTCGTGGCGATCGTCGTCGCCGCCACTGCCGTCGGACCACTGATCGCCGCACTCTCGCGCGACGCCGTCGGCCCCCTTGCCGTGCTGCGCGACCTGTTCACCGGAGTGCCCTCGACCGCCACCGAGGTCCGCGAACTCTGCGACGCCTCACCGTCCGACCCGGACTGCCGACGGGGGCTGCTCGAGCTGCGCCTGTCCGGGGTCGGACCCACCCTGCTGAGTGTGATGCCGTCGCTCTTCCTCCTCACCCTCAGCGACGGCCTGCGCCGCGGCCGGCGGTTCGCCTGGGGGGCCGCGGTCGTCGCTCAGGTGGTTCTTCTCGCGCTGTCCCTGCTCGATTTCGCGGTCCGGTTCATCGGCACCGGCGACGACTCCCTCTTCTACGGTCTGTCCGACCCGAACCTGTACCGCACCCTGGTGCCGTTCCTGACACCCCTCGCGGTTCTCCTGGTCCTGCTGAGGACCCGTCGGTACTTCGATGTCGCCGCCCCCGCAGGCACCTACCGTCGGCTGACCGTGGCACTGGTGTCGACCACCGCCGTTCTCGTCGTCCTCTACGTTCTCGGTGGGCTGTGGGCGCGCCACGGTTTCGATCGGACTCCCGGTGTGCGCACACTGCTGGCCGATTTCCCGGAACGTCTCGTCCCGCCGGTGTATCTGCAGTGGCTCGACCCGCGGCTGTTGCCGGTGAACATCCCGGCCACCCTGCTCTACGAATGGACCGGCGTGGTGTTCTGGGCCACGGCCTGCACGCTGGTGATGGTCACCTTCCTTCGTCCCGCGATCGGCACCGACCCGGAGGCAACGGCGCGGGCCCGGCAGATCCTGAAATCGGAGACCGGAAGCCCGCTGTCCTGGATGACGACCTGGCGTGGCAACACCTACTGGTTCTCCGAAGTCGGCACCGGATACATCGCCTACCGGGTCATCGGGGGTGTGGCACTGACCACCGGCGACCCGGTGGGTCCACCCGACCGGCTCCGGGACAACATCGAACAGTTCGCGGAGTTCGCCGCCGCCAACGGATGGGTCCCGTGCTTCTATTCGGTGACCGGCGCGGTTCGGGTGGTCACCGACGATCTCGGCTGGAGCGGCATCCAGGTTGCCGAGGAGACCGTGCTCGATCTGGGAAAGATCGCTTTCACCGGCAAGCGGTTCCAGGACATCCGGACCGCCCTGAACAGGGCGAAGAAGTCGGGGGTCACCGCAGAATGGGTGAGCTTCCCGACCGCGCCCCACTCGATGAGGGACCAGATCACCGCCATCTCCGAGGAATGGGTGGCGGACAAAGGAATGCCCGAGATGGGTTTCACCCTCGGCGGACTCGAAGAGGTCGACGACCCCGAGGTGCGGTGCCTCGTCGCCGTGGACGAGGACTGCACCGTCCACGGAGTCACCTCCTGGCTGCCCGTGTACAGGGAAGGGCGGGTCGTGGGCTGGACCCTCGACTTCATGCGCCGCCGCTCGGACGGGTTCCGCCCGACCATGGAATTCCTCATCGCGTCCGCGGCATCGAAACTCGAAGAAGAGGGCGCGGAGTTCGTCAGCCTGTCCGGTGCGCCGCTGGCGAAGGTCGAAGAACCCGACAGCGCGGCGGGGGAGCCGGAGCAGTCCGAATCGATGACCCTCTCGTCGGTGATGGACAGTGTGCTCGATCTGCTCGGCCGCACCCTCGAACCGGTGTACGGGTTCCGTTCGCTACTGGCGTTCAAGTCGAAGTTCCAGCCCCGGTACGTGCCGATGTACATGACGTTCCCCGATCCCGCGGCCCTTCCGAGTATCGGCAACGCGATCGGCCGCGCATACCTGCCGACCATGTCTCTGGGGCAGGGCTACCGACTTGTACAGGCACTGGTGGGCGGTCGCCGCTGATCGAAACGGCCGCTCAGGGCGGGCGCGGGCTCTCTGGCGTCTCGCGGTCTACTTCGTTATGGCGTCCGGCCCGCCCACCGCGCCGTACACGTGGCGGGTGCCGATCGGGACGATCAACGGCCGATCGGACACCGGATCGGAGATGACGGCCGCTTCGAGGCCGAACACGTCGAGGAGCAGTTCGGCGGAGATGATGTCCTCCGGTGCACCCGAGGCGACGATCTTGCCGTCACGCATCACGATGAGTTGGTCGCTGTAGCGGATCGCGAGGTTGAGGTCGTGGAGCACCATCACGACGGTGCGACCCATTTCCTCGTGCATGCGGTCCACGAGGTCGAGCACCTCGATGGAGTGCGCCAGATCGAGGTAGGTGGTGGGTTCGTCGAGGAGGAGGATGTCGGTCCCCTGGGCGAGGGCCATCGAGATCCACGCCCGCTGACGCTGTCCACCGGACAACTCGTCGACCGGACGGTCCGCGAACTCGGACACCCCGGTCAAGGCGAGCGCTTCCGCTACCTCGTCTTCGTCGTCGGAGGACCACTGCCGGATCCAGGACTGGTGCGGATGCCGGCCGCGCGCCACGAGGTCGGCCACCGTGAGACCTTCGGGGGCGACGGGCGCCTGCGGCAGCATGCCCAGGGTGCGCGCCACCTCCTTCGTCCGCATCGATCCGATGGCCGTGCCGTCGAGCAACACCGACCCGTTGCGGGGTTTGAGAAGCCGGCCCAGCGCCCGCAACAGTGTGGACTTTCCGCAGCCGTTGGGGCCGATCACCGTGGTGATCACCCCCGTCTTCACCTCGAGGTCGAGGTGCTCGACGATGATCCGGTCGCCGTACGCCAGGGTCACGTCGTCGGCGATCAGGCGAGCGTCGGGTTGCACGGTCATACCGAGACCTTCCGATTGTTGCGAACCAGCAGATACAGCAGGAAGGGACCACCGAGGGCGGAGGTGACGATCCCGACGGGCAGTTCCACGGGCAGAATCGTGCGGGCGACGACATCACTGCCGACGACCAGGACGGCGCCCGTCAACGCCGATGCGATGAGCGGGGGACCGGCCGAACGCACCAGGCGCAGTGCCACCTGAGGGGCGGCGAGGGCGACGAAACCGACCGGGCCCGCGGCTGCCGTCGCGACACCAGCCAGGGCGACGGCAATGAGCAGCAACCAGGCCTGCGACCACTGCAACCGCACTCCCAGCGACACCGCGTTGTCGTCGCCGAGACGAAGCGCACCCAACGTGAAGGACGACACCAGGGCATAGCCGCCGAGCAGGACGACGCTGATCGCGACGGGCCACACCTGGTTCCACGACGCACCGTTGAGGGAACCGTTGAGCCACACCTGGGCGCGGGAGGCGTCGTTGATGTCCGCGGAGATGAGGAGCCATCCGGTGACGGCGATCAGCATGGCGTTGATTCCGATGCCGATGAGGATCATCCGGTATCCCTCCACACCGCCGCGCCACGCCAGCAGGTAGATCACCAGGGCGGTCAGCAGGCCACCGATCAGGGCAGCCAGCGGGATACCCAGGGTTGCGAGCAGTCCGACGAAGGAACCGCCACCGCCGAGGACGATGAGCGCGACCGCGGCGGCACCCGCACCCGAGGTGATACCGAGGATGTCGGGACTCGCGAGCGGGTTGCGTGCGATGGACTGGGTGATCGCGCCGGCCAGGCCGAGTGCCATCCCGATGAACACACCGGTCAGCGACCGCGGCAGCCGCAGATCCATGACGATGAACCGCTGCGCCCTGGTGCCACCACCGATCAACACCTGGGTCACCTCGGGAATGGACAGCGGGTAGTCGCCGCGCCCGATGTTCAGGCAGAACATGAGGAACAGCACCACGAGCAGGACCAGGGTCACCGCGATGACGAGGGGACGCAACACCAGGGAGAGGGGCCCGACGCGGAATGCCGGCCGCGACGGAACCCGGGCCACCCCGGCGGCCTCGGTGTCGGGACGGAACTTGCCGGCGATGCTCACAACCTTGCCAGCTTTCTCCGCCGAACCAACGCAATGAAGAACGGGGCGCCGAAGGTGGCGAGCACGATTCCCACCTGTAGTTCACCGGGCCGCACCACGACCCGTCCGATCACGTCCGCCGTCACCAACATGACACCGCCCAGCAGCCCCGCATAGGGAACCAGCCAGCGGTAGTCGGGTCCGGTGATCGCCCGGGCCACGTGGGGGGCGACAAGCCCGATGAAGGCGATCGGACCGCAGGCCGCGGTGGCGGCACCGGTCAGCAATGTGATGGCGACAATGCCGAGTGTGCGGCTCGCGGCGATGTTGCTGCCCAGCGACCGGGCCACATCCTCGCCGAGGCTCAGGACGTTGAGGCCGGGCGTGCTCGCCAGCGCGATCAGCAGGCCGAGTACGAGGAACGGCAGCACCTGCCACAGCACGTCGAATCCGCGACCGGCCACCGAGCCGACCACCCAGAAACGGTAGGAGTCCAGGCTGGATTGATCGGCGATGATGATCGCGTTCGTCATCGCCTGCAGGAAGAACGCCACCGCCGCCCCGGCCAGCGCGAGACTGAGCGGACCGGCACCGCCGCCGCCGATGGAGGACAGCCCGAACACGATGACGCTGGCGGCGAACGATCCGGCGAACGCGAACCACAGGTACTCGCTGGGTGAGCTGAACCCGAACAGGTACATCGAGAGCACCACCAAGAACGCGGCGCCGGCATTGAGGCCGAGCAGTCCGGCATCCGCCAGAGGATTGCGGGTGTGCCCCTGGATCAGCGCGCCTGCCACACCGAGCGACATCCCGACGACCAGTCCCAGCACGGTGCGCGGGCCGCGCAACGTGTGCACGATGATGTCGGTTTGCGATCCGTCGGCGTCGAGGAGCGCGTGGAAGATCTCGGCGAACGAGAGCGGGCGGGCACCGACCGCCACGCTGGCGAGGAGAACCAGCGCCAGCAGCACCATCAGCGCGCCGAGCCCGAGGAGGCGGCGGCCGCGGATTCCCTTTACCGACATGTCGGTTCGGCGGGCGGCGAATCCTTCGTCGTCGGCGGTCGTCACCCGGACCACCTCGGTTCCGGTGCGCACGAACGGGCGTTGCAGCGACCGTGCGGGTCCGATCGCGCCCAGGGTGTCGCTGTCCCGGGTGACCAGACCCACCCAGCCCTTGCCGGAACTCTGCCCCGTGTTGCCTTCCCGGGCACCGTGGTTCCACAGAGCGAGCCCTGCCGCGACGGCGACGGCCGCGCCGCCGAATACCAGGCGATCGGCCTGGCCGCCGCCGTTCGAGTCGCTCAACGCGTCGACGACGTACCATCCCACGATCAGCGGGACGGCCACGATCCCGAGGTCGAGTAGCGCTGCGAGTACCCGAAGGTACGCGGGCGCCGGACCGCGCGGTATCTCGCGCTTTCCGTACCCTTCGTCGGTCGCGAGGCGCGGGATCTCGCCGCCGATCGGTCTGGTCGTCGTCACTGGCGGATGTGGCTCCTGTTGTGCGCGCTGAACGGGGTCTGCCGTCTTTCAGCTGTTAGGTTACGGAACCCTATCTCCCCTGCCACAGCAGGCGGTGCCTTTGAGCCCGCGGAGGATTCGGGGTGTCCTGAATCACACCGGATTCGTCATGCATATTTGGTTAGGCTCACCTATGTTGATCGCAGCGGTCCGAACGATTGGCCCGAACGATTGGAGAGCACGGTGACTTCGACCATGACTACCCGCGAGACTGCGCTCGATGCGTCCTGCTCGCGTCTGCGTTCGTTGAACCCCGACTATCCGCGCATGTTCGCGGTCGCGACCATGGCGGACGAGGGGAAACGTCGATGGTGGTCTCTCGCGAAGGATCTGCGCGGCGACCGGGTCTCCCGGATGTTCGCCCGTTCGCTCGAAGACGTTCCGATCGCCGATGTCGCGGTCACGCAGGTGGCAACCTCTCTCATCCATGCCGTGGTCGGCCGGGTCGTCGCCCTCGTCGTCCTCGAGGGGCGTGCGTGGGATCCGGGAGTGGAAAATCTCTGGATCCACATGGACAGCGACGAGAACATCGACTGGGCCGGCGTGGTGGACGAGACCCTGCGCGTTCTTCCGGATGATCCCTTCACGGGTCATCCGCGCACGGTGACCGTGCCCTGCGAACAAGCGCTGCTGCTGTGGACCGTCCATCGCTGCCTCACGTCCCTGCGCGCCGTATTCGACGCCGTCGCCGCATGCGGCCCACTCGACGAAGACAGGTTCTGGGCACTCGTCGGGGAATCGGTACTCGGCACCGCCACCTTCCTGCCGATTCTCGCGGGTGAGGGCGAGGCCGTCGCCCAGCGCCGCGGCCAGGGTCTGCTCGATGCTTTCGTGGCGACGGGGGTGCCCGTCCGCTCCCGGGGGCGCACCCCGCACCCGCACTGCACCCGGCCGCTGCGGCCGACGAATTCCGGGCGCTACCAGGAAAGTCCTACCTAGACTCGATCCGAATTCGGAACGGTGGAAACGCAGACCACCGCCGATACCGAACCACCGGACCGTGCCGGAGTCCTGAGGGCTGCAGAGACTCCCGGTCCATCCCACGGCGGGCCTCACCCCACACGGTGTGTGGCCCGCCGATCCGTTTGCGTCACCTGCGTGTACCGGGATCGTCCGCGTCGTGTAGGCAGGAAGACGCATGCGCTGCGAGAGCGCACAGCAACCTTGATTGTGCGAAACCGCACAGTGACGTGATGGAGAGTGGCATGACTGGTTCCGGTGAGCAGCAGACGGTGAGCGACGCGGGGGAGATCGACTCCACCGAGATGCTGGGCAAGCTCGGCAAGGGATTCGACGCATTCATCGGACTCGAATACATCGAACTCGGCCCCGACCGGGTGCGGGCACGCTGGACGATCACCCCCGACCTTCACCAGCCGGCCGGGATTCAGCACGGCGGTGTGTACTGCTCCGTCGTCGAATCCGTGGCCAGCACAGCCGGAACGGTGTGGCTCGGAGGGCGCGGTCACGTGGTGGGGGTCAACAACAACACCGACTTCCTCCGCGCCACCCGCGAGGGCACCTTGACCGCGGAGGCCAGCCCCATCCACCGTGGCCGCACCCAGCAGTTGTGGGAGGTCCGTATCACCGACGACAACGATCGATTGGTCGCGAAGGGTCAGGTCCGGTTGGCGAACATCACCGACACCGGCAAGCTCGGCAACTGACGGCTCCACAACCCTGATGGGGGGACAGACCCACAGTCCGTCCCCTCATCAGCATCGGATGCGGTTACCCGACAGCCTTCTCGCTGCCGCCCGGCGAGCCACCCACGCCCACCCCGTTCGCATTCTCGTGCCTGCTCAATCGTTGCATCGCGTTACGGGCGAACACCTGCTGCTCGGTAGACGCCATCTGCGCCCGCCCACGGCCGAGGAACGCGACCGTCCACGACAACAGCGTGGAGAGTCGGCTGCGGAACCCCACGAGATACAGCAAGTGGATCGCCAACCAGGCGACCCAGCCGATAAAACCGCTGATCTCGAGCCTGCCGACCTGCGCGACCGCACTGAACCGGGAGATGGTGGCCATGCTGCCCTTGTCGAAATACCTGAAGGGCGCGCGGTCTTCCGGTTTCTGCCCGTTCAGCCCCGCCACGATCTGCCGGGCCGCGTACTTCCCACCCTGCATGGCTACCTGCGCGAGGCCGGGCAGCGCGTCGAGAGCCATCATGTCGCCCACGACGAACACGTCGGGATGCCCGGGAACGGTCAGGTCCGGGTTGACCAGAACACGGCCCGCGCGGTCCACCTCGGCCTCGGACTGCTCGGCGATCCGACGACCCAGCGGGCTCGCCTGGACACCCGCCGACCACACCTTGCACTGCGAATCGATGCGACGCTGTGTTCCGTCCTTGTCCTTGACGACCAGACCGTCCACGTCGACATCCGTGACGAGGGCGCCCAACTGGATTTCGACGCCCAGCTTTTCGAGCTGCTGGGCCGCCTTGCGACTGAGCTTGCCGCCGTACACCGGCAGCACGTTGTCGGCGCCGTCGAGCAGGATGACCCGCGCCTCGCGGGGATCGATATTGCGGAACGCTCCGGACAGGGTCCGCCGCGACAGCTCGGCGATCTGACCCGCCAGCTCCACCCCGGTCGGGCCGGCACCGACCACGACGAATGTGAGTAGCCGCGCACGCTCCTCGGGATCGTCCGACAACTCCGCCTGCTCGAATGCGCCGAGAATGCGACCACGCAGTTCGAGGGCGTCGTCGATGGTCTTCATGCCGGGCGCAAATTCGGCGAAGTGGTCGTTACCGAAGTAGGACTGTCCGGCGCCCGCCGCGACGATAAGGCTGTCGTAGGGGATGACGGTGGTGCGGTCCAAAAAGCGTGAGGTGACCGTCTTCGCGTCGAGGTCGATCGTCTCCACCTCTCCCAGCAGAACCTGCGCGTTCTTCTGCTTGCGCAGCACCAGCCTGGTGGCGGGGGCGATGTCGCCGACGGAAAGGATTCCGGTGGCCACCTGATACAGCAACGGCTGAAAGAGATGGTGCGTGGTGCGGGCAATCATGGTGACGTCGACATCAGCCTTGGCGAGGGCCTGCGTGCCGAAAAGCCCACCGAAGCCGGATCCGATAACCACGACGTGATGGCGGCGCGACTCGACCGACTGGATACTCATTCAGTACTCCTCGTGATCTAGGCGTCAGGTGCAACGGTAGTCGCCGCGATCATGAGCGTCTCGGTAAGTCACGCGTCATGTCCGTGACAACGGCACCGCGTCGGATCCTCAGCGGCGGAGCGGGCGTTGTCTCGACCGGTCGAGTGTCTTTCTCGATGACAGCGCTGTGGACTCCGGTTCCACGTAGTCCGACTTGATCGAGATAATGAACAACGCCGTGCACCCCACCGTCACGATGACGATGACGAGCGCGACCACGGTGTAGCCGAATACCACTCCAATTGCCGTCAAATCCATCAGATCAGCCTCCTCGGTCTCCGCATCACGGTACTGCGCGACGAGTCTGCGTGTCCCGGAGTCAGCGAAGCGGACGCGTCGTCAGGTGAGGTGGTCGAACTTCCCGTCGACCCATGCACAGTGCCGGTCCGCGGAGTATTCGAGCGCGGCGCGCCCGCCGGTGTCGATCGCGTTGTCGAAATTGCCGATGATCCGGTCGAAGTCGAGATGCGACAACTGCTCCGCGATGCGCCGCACCACGGCCGCGGACAGCGGAAGCCGATTCGGATAGGAGCGGAGAAAGGACACGGTGCGGCGATCCGGGTTGGGAAACACACCGTCTCCGGTCAGGAGCACCCCACGCCCCTCTGCACCGGCACCCCAGTGTGCGACGGCGCTGCCGGGGAAGTGGCCCCCGATCTGGTGCAGAGTCAGGCCGGGGACCACCTCCCGGGTGCCCGACCAGAACTCGACCCGGCCGTCAGCGCGTGACAGCCACGACCGGTCGGCCTCCGCGACCAGGATCGGCACATTGCCGAGCGCCCGCGACCACTGTGTCTGCACCCCGAACATGTGCGGGTGGCTGGCGGCGACAGCGAGCACCGGACCGTGTGCGGTCACCGTCTCGACCGCCGCCGAGTCGAGGAAGCCGATCGGATCCCACAGCAGCGACCCGGACGGGCTGCAGATCAGAAGGGACTGCTGCCCGATCCCTGCTTTCGGTTCCACGGATAAACCGTGCAGGTTCGGTTCGACCTCGTGGACGGCCACATGGTGACCGGTAGCGGCCATCTCTTCGACGGTGGTCCACTGCTGACCGCCGGGCGGAAGGTACTGGCGCTCGTCCGCGCAGATCACGCACTCGCCGGCCAGGGAGGAATTCGGGTCCTGTTCGACGCCGCAGGTTGCGCAGAGATGAAATGGCACATATCGATCATGCATTCTCACGAAGCTCCGGAGAGGAGTAATCGCGTGAGCCCACTGCTGGAGGCGGAGGATTCGCCGACAGCAGCATGCGGGATGTACCGGTTGCACGAGCCCGCGGAAGTCGCAGCGATGCGGACGACCCCGCCGCTGATGAGTGAATGGCGGATCGGGGGAGTGCTCGAAGGTGGGGTAGTTGTTGACGCTGCCTCGAGGTGCAAGTACATTCCGTCGTACCGAGCATTCGATCGGTTGAAGTTAACGAAGGTTCGCAGAATGTGCCGCTCCGGCGCAGAGCTGCACAGCGAGTTGTGCGGGAGTGAAGATGGATTATGGGTGGTCAGCGGCCGATCAGGCATTCCGGGAGGAGGTGCGGGCGTTTCTCGACGAGAAACTGACTCCGGAACTGCGTCGTGCCGGCCGATTGGCGACGAGCGTGTATTCCGATCACGAGGCCAGCATGGAATGGCAGCGGGTCCTGCATGAGCGCGGTTGGGCTGCGCCCGCCTGGCCGGTCGAACACGGCGGCTGCGACTGGAGCCTCACCCAGCACTACATCTTCAGCCGCGAATCGACCCTCGCCGGCGCACCGAGCTTGTCTCCCATGGGGATCCGGATGGTCGCACACGCCATCATCGCGTTCGGAACGCCGGAGCAGAAGGCCTTCTACCTTCCCGGAATCCTCACCGGCGAAGTGTTCTTCTGTCAGGGATACTCCGAACCCGAGGCAGGGTCGGATCTCGCGTCGCTCAGCATGGCCGCGGTCGACGACGGCGACGACCTCGTGGTCACCGGCAGCAAGATCTGGACCACGCATGCCACCGAGGCGAACTGGATGTTCGCCCTCGTGCGCACCTCCCGTACAGCCAAGAAGCAGCACGGAATCACCTTCGTCCTGATCGATATGAACTCGCCCGGCATCGAGATTCGCCCGCTGGTGATGACCTCGGGTGAAGAGGTCCAGAATCAGGTCTTCTTCGACGCAGTCCGCGTGCCCAAGGCCAACGTGCTGGGGGAGATCGACGCGGGATGGACTGTGGCGAAATACCTTCTCGTGTTCGAGCGCGGCGGCGGTGCCGCGGCACCCGCACTGCAGGTAATGGCGGCATCGCTGGCCGCCGCAGCGGCCGAGCAACCGGGACCGGACGGACGCCCGCTGATCGACGACCCCGCCTTCTCGGCGAGACTGGCCGAGGCCCGCATCCGCACGCAGGTGCTCGAGGTCCTCGAATACCGGACGATGTCCGCCATGGCGGAAGGCAGGGACCCCGGTCCCGCCTCGTCGATGCTCAAGATTCTGGGCACCGAACTGAGTCAGACCCTCACCGGGCTCACCCTCGAGGCGGCAGGCCCACGCGGACGCGTCTACCAACCGCACGCCACCAAACCGGGTGGCCCGATTGCCGATTACACACCGCCCACCGACGACTACCTCAGCGGTGACGAATGGCAAGCGGTAGCTCCGTTGCGCTACTTCAACGACCGCGCCGGCTCGATCTACGCCGGCAGTAACGAGATCCAACGAAACATTCTCGCCAAAGCAGCATTGGGGCTCTGATGGACTTCAGCTTGACCAAGGAGCAGGAACTCCTTCGCGATTCGATCGCCAAGTTCCTCGCCACTCGATACGACCTCTCCAGGAGCCGGAAGGTCGCCACCACCGGCAACGGCTGGCAACCCGAGATCTGGCGCGGCTTCGCCGAGGAACTCGGCATCCTGGGCGCCACCCTGCCGGAAGAACTCGGCGGAATCGGCGGCGGACCCGTGGAACTGATGGTCGTCGCGGAAGCGCTCGGTTACGGACTGGTCATCGAGCCGTACGTCGACACCGTCGTCATCGGCGCCGGTCTGCTGAGCCGCATCGGTGGCGAGAAGGCCGAATCGGTACTGGCGGAGATCGTGTCCGGTGACGCGGTCGTCGCGTTCGCAGCCACGGAGGCGTCGTCCGGCTGTGCGCTCCACGATGTCTCGACCATCGCACGCCGAGACGGCGAGGAGTGGGTGCTCGACGGCGCCAAGATCGTCGTCACCAGTGCGCCACTCGCCACTCGCCTTCTGGTGACCGCCCGGACGTCGGGGGACAGGCGCGACACGGCCGGTGTGTCGCTCTTCCTCGTCGAGTTCGACGCCGAGAACCCGCCGGCCGGCGTCGAGGTGCATGCGTACCGGACGATCGACGATCGGCGCGCCGCGGATCTGACCTTCAGCGGACTTCGCATTCCGGCCGATGCTCTACTGGGCGCCGAGGGAGACGCCTGGACGGCGATTGACCGCGTAGCGGACGAGGCAACGGCAGCTGTGGCGGCGGAAGCGGTGGGGTGCATGCGAAAGGTGTTGGCCGACACGGTCGAATACACCAAGCAGCGGCAGCAGTTCGGTCAGCCGATCGGCAGCTTCCAGGCGCTGCAGCACCGCATGGTCGACATGTTCATGGAACTCGAACAATCCGTCGCCGCGGTCTATCTCGCGATCCTCAACCTCGAGGCCGAACCGGCCGACCGGGCCCGCGCCGTCTCGGCGGCGAAGGCGACAGTGTCTCGCGCGGCCCGCTTCATCGGACAGAATGCGGTTCAGTTGCACGGCGGTATGGGTATGACCGAAGAATTGGCCGTCGGCCACTACTTCAAACGACTCACCGTCATCGAACAGGAGTTCGGGTCGGCCGATCAGCACATCGCACGGTACGCGGCGTTGACCAAGATCAAGTAGGCCGTTCTACTGAAGTCGCGCCGACCCACTCTCAGATCACGGTGACGCCAGAGTGGGTCGGCGGCCGAATTTCGGGGACCGTCCCCGCGCGTCACATCGGAGAACCTGTCCGCGAGCGTGCTCAGCCGGCCGCAGCGCCGAACCACTCGGGTAGCCGTCCGGCCGCAGCAGTACGGCAGGCACGGCCAAGTCCTCGCTGACGTCGACGACGTGGTCGACCCGGGCCTGCCGCCACCGAGAGCCGACCGGTCTGATCGAGGAGGAGCCCGCGGCCGGCGTGCATCAGCTCGTCCAGACGCCCGCGCTGTCAATTTCAGGTCGCGCATTCGCCGACCGAGCAGTTCGTGACCACTGCCGACCTCGTAGCGCACCCCGATCGCGGCGATCAATCCGGTGACATACCGGTTCACCTCCTCGAAATCCATCAGCTTCGAGAACATCTTCCGCAGGGCGGCCGCACCCGGATCGGTTCCCATCAGCGTCATCTACGCGCGGGTATTCTCCAGCACGTCGGCAGCCACCGGGTGCCGTTCGGTGTGGTAACTGTCCAACAACCCGTCCGGCGCCCAGCCGCCTACTTCGGCGGCCAGTTTCCAGCCCAGGTTGAATGCGTCCTGAATGCCGAGGTTGAGTCCCTGCCCGCCGGTCCGTGGGTGGATGTGCGCCGCGTCGCCGGCCAGCAGCACCCGCCCGGTCCGGAAGCGTTCGGCCTGCCGGGTGGCGTCGCCGAAGCGGGAGAGCCAGCGCGGTGAGTGCACGCCGAGGTCGGTGCCGGCGAGCTTTCGTACCTGCTGCTTCAGCTCGTCCAGGGTGGGCGCGATCGTGCGGTCCTCTGATTCCCCGGCTGAAGGGGCGACGATGCGGTACAGCCCGTCGCCGAGGGGGACGGCGCCGAATCGCAACTCGGTCTTGCGGACTTCGGCCACGACGGCGTCCAATGTCTCCGGTGCCGCGGTCAGCTCCACCTCACCCAGCAGCGTCTCGACCCTGGTGGGCTCGCCGGGAAAGCCCACGCCGAGCAGCTTGCGCACCGCGCTGCGGCCGCCGTCGCAGCCGACGAGGTAGTAGTCGTCGACCCGGGAGCGGTCAGCCTCCACGTACAAGCGTGCGGTGCCGGCCGAGCCGCCGTAGAACTTTGACCCCACCGTGCACGCCTCGTCACCGCCCGTCAGCCGTCGTCACCTAGCCTTGAAATGACTCACGGCCCGCCCCGAGGGTCGGACCGATCTACGGACCTTCGTAGCATGCGTGCCGCGCGATTGGGAGGCTCGAGACAGGCGTTGTGGCGGCGGTTTTCGGGACACGTAGCTCCTCGTCAAAGGACGTCAGTGGCGATCGAGGTGACGGCGTCCGCGGTCCGGGGAG
>NZ_JBAQEO010000274.1:0-28216 GCF_049286785.1 Rhodococcus sp. (in: high G+C Gram-positive bacteria)
CGCGAGAAGGGCGCCACCGTGCTGGCCCTGCGGCCCGACGGATTCGTCTACGCAGCGGCAGGCGGTGACGGGGAGCTGGCCGCGCCGCCGACCGGACTTGCGATTCCGAAAACTGCCAGTGCGCAACATCTCTCGACTCAGGAGAATTCGTGACCATCGACTCGATGACGGAAAAGACCTACACCGTGCGCGGCAAAGACATCTTCGTGGCCGAGACGGGTGAAGGCCCGGCACTGCTACTCCTGCACGGCGGAGGCCCAGGAGCATCGGGGGTATCGAACTTTGCCCGCAACATCGATGCGCTCGCGGAGAACTTCCGGGTCATCGTCCCCGACCTGCCGGGCTACGGACGCTCGAGCAAGGGCGTGGACCAGAGCGATCCGTTCGGCTACCTTGCCGATTCGATCCGGGGCCTGCTCGACCAACTCGGCGTCGACAAAGCCCACCTCGTCGGTAACTCCTACGGCGGCGCCTGCGCCCTGCGCCTCGCACTCGACACCCCCGAGCGGGTCGACCGGATGGTCCTGATGGGTCCGGGCGGCATCGGCACCACCCGCGGTGTGCCCACTCCCGGCCTGAAGAGTCTGCTGTCCTACTACGGTGGCGACGGCCCCTCGCGGCAGAAACTCGAGAACTTCATCCGCCAATACCTCGTCTGCAAGGGCGAATCCGTCCCCGCCGAGGTGATCGACCTGAGGTACCAGGCAAGCATCGATCCGGACGTGATCGCGAATCCGCCACTGCAGCGCCCGTCCGGCCCTACCGCTCTGCGCACGCTGTGGCGGATGGACTTCACCCGCGATAGGCGTCTGACGACCCTGCAGACACCCACACTGGTGGTGTGGGGCGCCGAGGACAAGGTGAACAAGCCGAGCGGCGGACAGATGCTGGCCGACCGGATGCCGCACTGCGACCTGCTGCAGGTATCGAACGCCGGCCACTGGGTGCAGTGGGAACGCGCCGACCTGTTCAACGAAATCACGCGCACCTTCCTGACCGTCTGACCCCGAACACACCGCAGGAGAACATCGTGCCCGCACCCGTTCACTCACCCTCGGTCTTCGGCAACGTCCACCTCGGGTACCTCGTCATCGAGACCGAGAAGTTCGCCGAGTGGCGGCGCTTCGGCAAAGACGCGATCGGCATGCACCTCGACGAACTCGCCGCCGACACCATGCGATTCCGTCTCGACGAGAACGAATGCCGCTTCCTCCTGCAGCGCGGGCCCGCCGAGGACGTGACGACGATGGGGTGGCACATCGACGACCACGAAGCCTTCGACCGGATCGTGGCCCGCGTGATCGATGCCGGCGTCCCCATGATCGAAGGGACCGAGGAGGAAACCGCACTCCGCGGCGTCGAACGGCTGCTGCGGTTCCCCGGCCCCAAGGGACTCACACAGGAAATCTTCACGACGGCCCGAGTCGCCGGCACTCCCTTGCAGATGCACACGGCGGGATTCGTCACCGGCGAAGGCGGAATGGGTCACGTCGCACTCACCTCGAAGAAACCGACCATGATCCGCGGCTACTTCAACACCGTGTTCGACGCCCGGTTGTCGGACTACATCGACGAAACGATGAACGGCGTGAAACTGAAGATCCGATTCCTCCGTGTCAACGAAAGGCACCACTCCATCGCCATCGCGGCGGTGCGCGCCGCGCCGATCGACCCGATCCGTACTCGCGTGCAGCACTTGAACATCCAAGTCGCCGAACTCGACGACATGACACAGTCGTATCAGCGAGTGAAGCAACTCGGTTTCGACATGGCGCTGTCGGTAGGACAGCACACCAACGACCGCGAACTGTCCTACTACGCCGTCACACCATCCGGATTCGAATGGGAGGTGGGCTGGAACCCGATCATCGTCGACGAAAATACCTGGGAACCCACCACCCACCAGGGCATCAGCATCTGGGGGCACAGCCGAGTCGGTCAGACCATCATCGACAAGCTCGCACAATTCGAAGTGGGAGCGCAGTCGCTTCTCCGCCGAGAACAGACCGTCCACGCGCTCAGCGGGGTCGGCGTCGAGGACAGCGGATCAGCGGACGCGGCTGGGCGCGGGTAGCCCTGGCCGCCGGCCTGGTCCGCGGGCCCGCTTCTCAGCTGTTCGGCGCGAAAGTCGCTCGTGCCCAGTAGATCCCCGCGCCGATGCCGAGGATGATCACGCCCGAGACGACCGATATCGGCGGGAGGAACAGCGCGAGGACGATACAGCCGGCGGCGCCGGCCAAGGCAACCAGGCGTGTCCAGAGTTTCGCCGACAGCGTCCAGGCCGACGCGTTGGCGATCAGGTAGTAGACCAGCACCGCGAACGAGGAGAATCCGATGACCTCGCGCAGATCCGCGGTCGCGGCGAGGGTTGCCACCACCACGCCGACCGCCAGTTCGGCTCGATACGGCACCGCGAACCGGGGGTGGACGGCATCGAGCAGACGCGGCAGATGACCGTCACGGGCCATCGCGAAGGTGGTGCGTGAAACTCCGAGGATCAGGGCAAGGAGAGAGCCGAGGGCGGCGACCACCGCGCCGGCCCGCACGACGGGTTCGAGGCCCGCAAACCCGGCAGCTGCAACAGCCTGCGCGAGCGGATCGGTAGCGGTGGCGAGTGTATCGGCCCCGAGAGCCTGCAGCACCGCGATCGCCACGAAGAGGTAGACGATCAGCGTGATGGCCAGAGCGATCGGGATCGCGCGGGCAATGGTCCGGCGAGGGTCCTTCACCTCCTCACCCAGTGTCGCGATTCGGGCGTACCCGGCGAAGGCGAAGAACAGCAGTCCTGCAGCCTGCAGCACACCGGTCACACCGTGACCGGAGGTGATCGCGAGGCCGTCGAAGCGAGTGTCGGCGCTCGTCAGGCACACGACGACCACCACGGTGAGGACGGCAAGCACCGCGAACACGATGACGCGAGTGACCAGCGCGGACTTCTGAACGCCCAGGTAGTTCACGGCCGTGATCGCGACGACCGCGATCACGGCAACGAGGTGCTCGCGACCCGGCCAGGCGTAGGCCCCCACTGTCAGGGCCATCGCGGCGCAGGATGCGGTCTTGCCGACCACGAATCCCCAGCCCGCGAGGTACCCGAAGAACGGCCCCAGTCGCTCACGGCCGTAGACATAGGTGCCACCGGACTGCGGATACAGCGCAGCGAGCCGCGCCGAGGAATGAGCATTGCAGTACGCGATCACCGCGGCCACCGCCAACCCGACGAGCAGCGCGCCTCCCGCGGCCGAGGCTGCGGGGCCCAACGCCGCGAAGATCCCCGCTCCGATCATGGACCCGAGGCCGATCATCACCGAGTCGAACACCCCCAGCCGGCGGCGTAGCTGTGGTGTCGGCGCCTGTTGGGTGGTATCACGTTCTCCAGCCATGCGTTGCAGTTCCCTTTCGGGGCGCGAGATGACGCCGGTTATCCGATATCGAGACCCGATATCGATTTTCGATCCTAATCCGGAAGGTTGTCCGCTGCCGCCCGGAGCAGGGTGCGTCGATGTCGACAAGGTTGTCTCGGGTCGACCCACCGGGCCCGCCGCCGGACCTACAATTACTTTCATGGCCATCGAGGGTCGGCCGCGATTCGCGCGGCTATCCGGCGGGCCCGACGGATACCTGCCGGGTACCGGAGTCCCCTCATCCCGTGGAAGCGCGGAGCATCACCTGGCCAGCCGCAACGCACCGAGAGGAGTCGGATGATGGTCGACATTGCAGAGGTTGCCGCAGGCGATCCTCGGCTGGTGGAGTTTCTGGACAATCAGCACACCACGCAGGTGGCTCGCCGAGGCGCGCTGGTCGATGTGCGGAAGCAGCCGGCGCTTCTTGCGTCGACCGAGGACGAGGTCGTCGGGGTGCTCCTCTACGACGTCGTCGACAAGGACTGCGAGATCGTGCACATGCGCGCATCCGGGCAGTGGGGCGGGGTGGGAACGGCACTCGTCGATCGCGTCGTCGAAGTTGCTCGCGCACAGGGGTGCTCGCGGCTGTGGTTGGTGACGACCAACGACAACATCGACGCGGTGCGCTTCTACCAGCGCCGTGGCTTCCGGCTGTCCGCTGTTCGGTGTGGCGCGGTCGACGAGGCGCGGCGGACACTGATGCCGCAGATCCCCGAAGTGGGCAACTACGAGATACCCCTGAGGGACGAACTCGAATTCGAGCGCGACATCTGAAGGCCTCCCGCTCGAGGACAGGTCACCGTCGGTCGGCGATGCTGCCCGGCCGGCCTTGTCTGCGCAATCTCCTGGGAGAGTAGCGGTTTTGGGCCGCCGGCAACAGCCGCTGAACGTGCCGGACCCGCTGCGATCAAGAGCGGGGCAGATCCTTACTCGAACAGCAGATGCTGCCAGCTGTCGGCGAGCATCTCGAGAGAACCGTCGGCATCCATGCCGTCCCAGCCGCGACGCATCCACCGGCCGCCCAGACCGTCGAGTTGGGAGTACGCCAGCACTGCTCGTATCTGGCGAGTACCGGGATCGAAGCGATCAGCTCGATCGAGCCCGTCCTTGATGTTGCCGATCGAACTCTCGGACCATTGATCGACGATGATCTGGATTTCGCGGTCCAGCGCGGAAGCCTCGTCCGCGACCATGATGTAGGGGCGTATGTCCTGCCATTGGCTCGCCTTGGCCTTGATCCACGCTCGCAACGCTTGCGGATCACCCGACTGGACCACCACGGTCAGCTCCGGAGTCACAGAGTCCTGAACCTGGCCGAGCTTCTCGTCGAGTTCCCGGAGCAGGGCACGCATGAGGTCTGTCCGCGACGGGAAGTGGGCGTAGAACGTGGTGCGATTCGTGCCTGCGCCCGCCGCGATGTCGTCGATGGTGGTCGCCGCGTAACCCTTCGCTGCGAACAGTTCGAGCGCCGTGGCCATCAGCAGTTGACGCGTCATGCGCTTCTGCGCCATCCGGAGGGTCGTCACCCGGGTCATCTTACCGCAGGCTGACCCGCCTTCCAGGCAGCTCACCCACCGTTCTGGAGCAGAACTTGACATGATGTTGTGTGAGCTGTCACAGTGATAGCAGTCACCAGCCCCGCGGAGCGCCGAGTGCGTCTTACGGCAGTGACAGCTGCGGAAACATCACGGCCACAGCCGTTCTCGACGGTTCGGGCACCTGAACCTGAACCTGGACCTGAACTCTCCCAGATTCCGACCATCGACAGAGACGGACAACCATGTCTTCGCAGACCAAGGGAATCCTGATCCAGGCCGTGCTCGGCGCGGTCCTGATCTCGATTCTGATGTTGCCTTTCCAGGCCCTCACCCCGCTCGCCTCCTACAGTGCGATGCTCATCCTGCCGGTGATGCTGTTCTTCACGCTCCAGGCTCCGCCGCCGGCTCTTCTGGGAATGTTCCTCAGCTTCGTGTGCGGTGTCGGCTGGGCCGGACTGTTCATGCTGATCAAGAACGCACTCCCCGGGGTTCCGCTCGAGGCGATGATGGGGATCGGTGTGACCGCCGTGATCTTCCTGATCCTCGCCGTGCACCCGATCGTGCTGGGGAACACTCCATTCCGTGTGGTTCCGGCAGTGCTGCTCGGAATGATCGAGTCGCTGCTCGTGATGACGGTGATGCCGACGCTCCAGGAGGGCGAACCCGAGTTGAACCTGCTGTGGCTCATCGTCATCTTCGGCTACGGCTGTGTGATGACCCTGATCCTCGTTCTGGTCCAGGACCAGCTCATCACCGCGGTACTCGGCAAGGAGTGGCGGTCCGCCCCGACCGACGACGAGCCGAGCTCGCAGGTCCCACCCACGCCGCCCACCCGGACGCAATCATCCCCCGTGTCCTGAGAAGTTTCGCAGATCGTCCTGCCGTCGACGTCGCCGAAACGTGTCGGACTCCTCGACTACGCTTCGCACATGAGTTCGATCGGGGGGTCGGGGCGGGTGCAGGAGCACCTGACGATGCTCACTGCCGCCGTGGACGGGCTCCTCGACGCCGACCTCACCGCACTGGCGGACACCGACGTTCTCGATTGCCTGCGTGAGTTCGAGCAGTCGATGCGCCGCGCGCAGTCGGTATCGCATCGGCTGCTCGTGCAGACCGTGGAACGCTCCCTACCGGCCGCATTGGGCTACACCTCACCGAACGCGCTGCTGATCGAGGTACTGCGGCTCTCCGCCGGCGACGCCGCGGCCCGGATGACCGCGGCCCGCGACCTCGGGGTGTGGCATACCCTGTCCGGTCAGGACATGCCCCCGGCACTGCCGGAAACCGCGGTCGGCCAGCGGGACGGCGAGATCGGTGCCTGGCACGCCAAGACCATCCGCTCGATCATCCGGAAGATCCCGCACGCGGTCCCCCACTCCGACATCGCGCGGGCCGAAGCGATCCTGGCCGCGCTCGCCCGCCGGGGCACCCCGGAAGATGTGGACCGGGCCGGACACGAGTTGCTGGCCTGGCTCAACCCCGACGGGAACCTCGGTGACGACCGCGACCGGGCACGCCGGCGCGGGGTCACGCTCGGACGCCAGGACACCGAACTGATGTCGACGATCTCCGGTGAACTCGACCCGATCACCCGGGCCCTCCTCGATCCGATCCTCGCGAAATGGGCGCGGCCGGGAATGAACAACCCGAACGACCCCGACTCCCCGTCCGGCGACGGCGGACGCGTCGATCCCGCCGTGCTGGTCGCCGCCGCCGGCCGCGATACCCGCACCACAGCACAACGCAACCACGACGCGTTCACCGCCATGTTCCGGGTGCTGATCGAAGCCGGGGTCCTCGGCACACACCGGGGACTGCCCGTGACCGCGATCATCACCATGACCCTCGACCAGCTCGAGCAGGCCGCCGGGGGAGTGGCCACCACCGCCACCGGAGGGCTGCTCCCGATCACCGACGCACTCGCCCTGGCCGAACACGCGCACCCGGTGCTGGCCCTGTTCGACCACCACGGCCGCCCGCTGCACCTCGGGCGGCAACGCCGCCTGGCCACCACCGACCAGCGGTTGGCGTTGATCGCCGCCGACCGTGGCTGCACCCGACCCGGGTGCGCGGCCCCGCCGTCCCTGTGCGCCGCGCACCACGTACAGGACTGGAAACCCGACGGCACCACCGACATCGAGAACCTCGCTCTGGTGTGCGATGCCTGCCACGCACAGGTCAACACCGGTACAACCGGCTGGACCACCACCACCGCCGGACCCGGATCCCAGTACCCGGGACGAACACACTGGATCGCCCCATCCCACCTCGACCCCGAGCGCAGACCACGGATCAACCACCGCCATCACCTCGCCGAACAACTCGCCCACGCACGCCGCAAACAACGCCGACAACCCGACACTGACGACGGCGCACCCTGACGTCACCGTTGCGTCAGAGCTGCCAATGGCGTTGCAAACCAGTGTCTGCGAGTCCGTCGCCACGTTTGATTCCGGCGGACGAGGACTCCTCGCCGCTACGCCCTCCGCGTTTCACCACTGTGGCGGTTACCGGTTTGCGCCTTCTGCGGCTGTTCGGTCACCGGGTCGGCACCGCGAAACAACGTGTCGCTGATGGCCGCTGCGGTGACCCGCGCGAGATCGGCCACGAACGGTATCCGCTCCGGAATCATCAATTGCGTGGTTCCGCGCACCCCAAGGGCGAATCGTGCGTGACCCTGCGGATCGAGTACCGGGACGGCGATGATCCTGAAGCCCCATTCGGTTTGCTCGTCGTTGATCGTGTATCCGGCCGATCTGGCGGCGTCGAGTTCCGCGGACAGTGCTGCCCCGTTGCGAGGCGTGCGGTCGGTTCCCAGATGGTAGGGCAGGGTGTTAAGTTCGTCGCTGGTCGTCGGCGACCAGGCGAGGAGTGCCTTGCCGAGTGCACTGGCATGCAGCGGAAATCGAACCTCGGAAAGATTGTGGCCCTGTGTCTCTCGCCACCGTGTAAAAGCCAGGTTGATCGCATCGGTGCCGTGGCGGGTGGCGATCGATACCGCGGTACCGGTTTCGATTGCGAGCCGTTCCATGTGGGGTTCCGCCAGATAGATCAGGTGACGCCGGTAGGAGAGCTGACCGTACTCGGCCAGTGCGACTCCCAGCCTGTATCGACCGGTCCTTTCGTCCTGCTCGACGAACTCGGAGTCGAGCAGCGCTCGCAGCAGTCGGTGCGTCGTACTCATCGCCAGATTCTGGGCGCGTGCGATGTCGGTGACTCCCAACTCGATGTCGCCTTGAAAACATCGCAGCACGGCCAGAGCGCGGGAGACCGTCTGCAACCCTGAATTGTCTGCCGCCATGTGGATTCCTTTCGAAGGCTCGTTGGCCGGGAGGGGGCGCGCGCCGGTGAGGGGCTCAATGTTCCGCTTAGTGGAATCCAACCCTGACAGACAATCGAGACGGCTGCAATGGCGGCAGCGATATACCCGACATTCAGCGACGATCGTCCCTAGTACACAGTTCTTCGAACTGGTCAATGATTCCGATCTGTGGAATGCCATGTGTTGTTCGATGGGGTTGCGATCCCTACTGTCGGCGATGTTCAAACCTTCCGGGCCCGAACACGCGGCCGAGGCGTGTCGCCGGAATCGATGTGAAAGAAGCCCATGACCGCATCCGCGCCCCCTGTTTCCCGCCCTGCCTATTCGGCGGGTCGACCCGCTACGAATACCGTTCTGCAGGAGAGGTATCGGCCCGTCGGGCGTTCCGGTCTCGTGGTGTCCGAGGTGGGCATCGGGGCGAGCACTTTCGGCCGGAGCGGAATGGTCGCTGAGACCCAGGAGGCTGCCGACCGTATCGTCGGTCGTGCGCTCGATCTGGGGATCACCTACTTCGACGTCGCCGACGTCTACGGTGATCACCCCGGCCAGAGCGAGATCATGCTGGGAAAGGCGTTGGGCGGCAGCCGTGATCGCGTGATCATCGGATCGAAGTTCGGAATCGGGCTGGGCGGCCTGAACGGACCGGATTGGGGTGTGCGCGGGTCACGCCGGTATGTGCGGCTGGCGGTGGAGTCTTCGTTGCGCCGCCTGCAGACCGACTGGATCGACCTGTACCAGATCCATACCCCCGACCTGATCACCCCGATCGAGGAGACGCTGTCCGTCCTCGACGACCTGGTGCGCGAGGGAAAGATCCGGTACATCGGAAGCTCGAACTTCGCGGGGTGGCAGGTCGCCGACGCCGAATACGTAGCTCGGATCAACGGCTTGACCCGGTTCGTCTCGGCAACCAACGAGTACAACCTGCTCTGGCGGGAACCGGAGAAGGAACTGCTCCCCGCACTGGCCGCGTACGGGGTGGGTTTCTTCCCGTACTTCCCGCTGCAGAACGGTCTGCTGACCGGGAAGTATCGTCGGGATTTCGCTCCCGCCGGTGCCAAGATTACGAATCTCAAGAAGCATCTGCTCGACGCCGCGCCGTGGGACTCCCTCGAGCGCTACACGGAATTCGCGCGGGAACGCGGGGTGACGCCGACGGCGTTGGCGTTCGGGTGGCTTCTGGCGCACGAGTCGGTGTCCAGCGTGATCGCGGGCGTGACGAAGCCGGAGCAGCTCGACGACAACCTCCTCGCCTCACGGTGGCGGCCGACACCATCGGAATTCGCCGAACTGTCCGCGCTCTTCATCGGTGATCTCAGTGGCGCGCCCGGGCAGGTCACCGGGACCACCACCCGGGCCTGAGATTCCACGACCCGTCCATCTCTACACCTAGAGGCAGAAACATGACTCCTGATTCCGGACCCAACCGGACCCTTCATCTCGGTTACATGTACTGGTCGAACGGCACCCACCCGGCAGGCTGGCGTCTGCCCGAGGCTGTCCACGACCGCGGCTTCGATGCGCGGTACATCACGGAACTCGCCCAGCTCGCGGAGGCCGGGAAGTTCGATTTCTTCTTCTTCGGTGACCGCCTCGCTACCGGTCCGGAGTACCAGCTCACCAACACGTCGGTGCTCGCCCGGATCGAACCGTTCACGGCCGCAAGCTACATCGCGACGTCGACCAGCCGGATCGGCATCGTGGTCACCGCCAACCCCACCTACTACGAGCCGTTCAATCTGGCCCGGCTCACCGCCTCGCTCGATCATTTGTCGGCGGGACGAGCATCGTGGAACATTGTCACCGGCGCCGACGGCCGAGCCGCGGACAACTACACCCGGCCCGAGCACGGAGACGCGACCGCCCGTTACAACCGAGCAGACGAATTCGTCGATGTCGTTCGCCTCCTGTGGGACAGCTGGGAGGACGACGCATTCATCCGCAATACGGAGACCGGCGAGTTCGTCGACGGCGACAAGATCCACTTACTGAATCACCGTGGCGAGACATTCCAGATCCGCGGTCCGCTGAATGTCGCGCGGCCACCCCAGGGGCACCCGGTGGTCCTGCACGCCGGTACCTCCGACCGCTCGCGCGATCTGGGTGCACGCGAGGCGGATGTCCTGTTCGCCGCTGCCGCGACGATCGATCAAGGTAAGGAATACGCCGAGGACATCCGGCGTCGTGCAGCGGAATTCGGCCGGGACCCGTCAGAGATCGCGATCCTTCCCGGGCTCACGCCCATCGTGGCGCGTACACGGCAGGAAGCGCGCGACCTCTACGACCGGCTCAACGCCCTGATCATCCTCGATGACGACACCCGGTTCGGCGGACGCAACCCCTCCGACTGGAGCGCAGACTCCTTCGCGGCGCCGCGTGAGGCGCAAGGACAGGGATTGCGGAACCTCGGCGCGTTGTCCCAGCGGGTGGGCGTGGACCTCACCCGGCTGGACCTCGACGACCCCCTCGACGCCTCCACCGCCCAGCAGCTCAATCCGCTGGGACGGACACTGCTGGGTGCCGCCCGGGCCAGGACCGGTCGTGTGGTGGGCGGCGACAGCCCGTTGACGGTCCGGGACCTCCTCTACGCACACATCGTGGGCGGTCACGTGGCGGTCGGCGACCCCAACGACATCGCCGACTACATACAGACCTGGTTCGAGGCCGGTGCAGCGGACGGCTTCAACATCCAATCGGCCTTCCTCACCGAACAATTGGACACCTTTGTCGCGCTCGTCGTGCCAGAGCTCCAACGCCGCGGACTGTTCCGCACCGAGTACGAGGGCCGCACGTTGCGCGAACACCTGGGACTCGAGCGACCGGTGAACCGCTGGACGCACGCCGACACGACAACAGGAGGACGGTGACCGATGTCCGAACCACAGCGGGAACTTCATTTCGGACTCATGTTCTGGGCAACCGGGACACACACGGCAGGTTGGCGTTACCCCGGAGCCAAGGCCGACGGCGCCTACGATATCGAGTTCATTCAGGACGTCACACGGTTGGTCGAGGAAGCGAAATTCGATTTCCTGTTCCTGGGGGACCGCCTGGCGACAGATCCGAAGCTGGCCAAGACCAATCCCGCCCAGATGTCGCGCATGGAACCCTTCACGGTCGCGAGTGCGCTCGCGGCCGCCACCTCGCACATCGGGATCGTGGTCACAGCGAATCCCACCTACTACGACCCGTTCACCATCGCGCGTCTGACCGCATCCCTCGATCACCTGAGCGGTGGGCGTGCGGCGTGGAATCTGGTCACCGGGGCCGACGGCGCCGCAGCCTTCAATTTCAGTCGGGACGCCCACTGGGACACCGACAAGCGCTACGACTGGGCGGAAGAGTTCGTCGACGTGGTCCGCGCCCTGTGGGACAGCTGGGACGACGATGCATTTCTCCGGGACAAGACCAGCGGGCGGTACATCGACGAGACCAAGCTCCATGCCATCGACCATGTAGGGCAGCACTTCTCGGTCCGCGGACCGCTGAACGTCGCCCGGCCACCACAGGGACAGGTCGTCTTGCTGCACGCCGGCACGTCGGATCGCTCGCGCGACCTCGGTGCACGAGAGGCCGACGTCATCTTCGCCGGCCAGCCCAGCCTCGAGGCCGCAAAGGAGTACTACGCAGACGTGAAGGAACGTGCCGCCAAGTACGGCCGCACCGAGCACGACATTCAGATTCTGCCGGGACTGAGCGTGGTGGTGGCGCCCACGACCGAAGAAGCGGTGGAAGTGTACGACCGCCTCAACTCACTGCTACCACTCGATCCCGAAGGCGAGACGGTGGACTCCGTGCGATTCGGTGGACTCGGTGAGGCCCTCAAGCGCAACCTCGCCACGGTGTCGCAGGTGCTCGGCGTCGACGTGACGGGGCACGGCTACCACGATCCCGTCTCCGCGGAGGTGTTCGACCGGTCCGGACGGGAGGGACGAAAGATCTTCGAGGGCATCACGAAGACCACCCGCCGGACCGTGCAGGGTGCCTCGCCGATCACATACCTCGATCTGATCAACGGAATCACGGTGGGGTTCGGCACGGTCGTGGGAAACGCGGTGGAGGTTGCGGATCACATCCAGTACTGGTTCGAGGAACGCGCGGCCGACGGATTCAACATCTTCCCCGATTTCGTGCCCGGATCCGTCCAGGCGTTCACCGAATTGGTGATACCCGAACTGCAGCGACGCGGGTTGTACCGCACCGAGTATGGCGGCACGACATTCCGGGCCCATCTGGGCCTCCAGCGGCCCGCCAACCGAAACCGCGGCCTGAGCGCGTAATGCGTGTCAGAGCAGAACTGAAAGGAGCATGACGGTGGCCCTCGACCAAGCCGAGATCGTAACCCGTCCAGCGGTGCCGGCATCCCCAACCCCGGCAGTGACACGCGCCGGGCAGTGGCGTACCGCCTTGTCACGGAGGAATCTGGCCATCCTGGCGGGCCAACTCGCAGTCGTGGCCGTGGTACTGGCGATACTGCAATGGCTGGTCGATTCGGGACGGGTGGGTTCGATCTATATGGCATCACCCACCCAGATTCTCGGTGTATTTCCGCACTTGATCACCGAGGAGCACCTCTTCGGCAATCTCCTGATCACTCTGTACGAAGCTGTGGTCGGGACCGCCCTCGCCTTCGTATTCGGTGTTGCAACAGGAATTTACATGGGGTTGTCGCGCACCGGCGAACGCTTCCTGAATCCCTTTGTCGGCGCGGCTATGGCCGTACCGAAAGTGACGATCATCCCGTTGCTCACGCTGTACCTGGGCGTCGGTGTCAATCACAAGATCGTCATCGTGTTCCTCTTCGGCTACTTCATGTTCGTCTTCAACACCATTGCCGGGATCAAGCAGGTTCAGGAAAGCCACCTGAAAGTGGCCCGCGCCAACGGGGCATCGCGGTTGCAAACCGTCATCAAGGTGATTCTGCCGTCCGCATCGCCGAGCATCGTTGCGGCTCTGCGGATAGAGGCCGGAACCGCCCTGGTCGCGGCTCTGTTCGCGGAAATCATCGCCTCGAAAGCGGGGCTGGGCAACATGCTCAACCGTGCCATAGGCATCTACGACACCGCGACCCTGTTCGCCCTCGTCCTCTCCATCACGGTGTTCTCGGTTCTCATCATCGCGGCCGTGAACCTGCTGGAGAAGAAGGTCCTTCTCCGATGGAAGTACGCCTGATCCGCCCACTCAACCCATTCCCAGCTCATCGCCCAGCACAGAAGGAACAAGCGTGTTCACCAAGAGACCTCTAGCCATGCTCGTCGGCGCAGTCGCATTGACACTGGCGGTAACCGGCTGCTCCGGCAGCGTCGAATCCCTTGCGGGTGACGACACCTCGTCCGGCGAAGGCCGCAGCACCCTGACGCTACAAGACAGCACCTCCTACACACAGCTCCCGATCCGATTCGGTGTCGAGAAGGGCTTCTTCGACGAGGAAGACCTCGACGTGAAGTTCACCCAGGTTCAGGACGCGGTCACCGGCGTTGCCACCGGAGAACTGACGTTCGCTTTCGGCCCTACCAGCAACTACCTGCGCGCGGCCGAAAAGGGCGCACCCATCAAGATCGTCAGCTCCGCCTTCCGGAGCAAAGGCCCGTTCTTCCTCATCGCGCGCCCCGGCATCAACTCCGTCGCGGACCTGAAGGGCAAAACGGTCGGAATCGCCCAGGCCGGCAGCAGCATGGAAACCTATACCCGCAAAATCCTCAGCGACAACGGTGTCAACCCCGACGACGTCAGCTTCATCGCCAACGGTGTGAACGAACAGGCGTTCGGCACCCTCACCACCGGTCAGGTGGACGCGACGATCATCCACCAGCCGTTCCCGGCCTTGGGGGAGCTCGACCGAAAGTCCGTGACCCTGGCCCGCGGCTGGGACTACCTCCCCACCTACCACACCGGAGTTCTCATCGCCGGCAACAACGTGATCAACGAAGATCCTGAGCTGCTACGCCGGGGCCTGAGCGCATATTTCAAGTCCTACACATACGCCAAGGAACACTACGACGAGTACCTGCCGTGGCTGCAGGCGAAGCTGGGCACGATCGACCCGAAAGCCGTGGAACTCGCGCTCCAGCAGGAAGACGACATCTGGGACAACAACCCGGCCATCGACCCCGTCGCGATCCAGGACACACAGGATGTCGAGATCGCCGTGGGCTTCCAGAACGCCCGATACGACGCGGACAAGTACATCGATACCCAGTTCATTCCGCAGGAGTACGTGAAGGAATTCTCCTACCCGCAGCCTGCTCGCTGAACACAGAGATACAGCGGCGCAACAACATCAGTGAGGTAAGTCCGTGGCAACCTTCGAAATACAGGGACTGGGCAAACAGTTCCCTACCACTCCGCCGGTGCACGCGCTCGACGGAATCGACCTGACCATCGAGGAGGGTGAGTTCGTCGTTCTCCTCGGCCCGAGCGGGTGTGGCAAGAGCACTCTCCTCGAGATCCTGGCCGGCCTGCAGGAGAAGACCCAGGGTGAGGTGCTGTTCGAAGGAAAGCCGGTGCAGGGGACCAACGACCGGATCGGTGTGGTGTTCCAGGACGCGTCGCTGTACCCGTGGCGAACCGTTCAGCGCAACGTGGAGATCGGGCTCGAGTTTCGCGGAGTGGGCAAGTCCGAACGGCGCGAGGCGGCCGGAAAGTACCTTGCCCAGGTCGGCCTCGTCGGGTTCGAGAAGAAGTACCCGCACCAACTGTCCGGTGGGATGCGTCAGCGCGCGGGCATCGCGCGAGCGCTGGCCGCCGAGCCGGACGTCCTGTTGATGGACGAGCCGTTCGGGGCCGTCGACCACCTGACACGCATCCAGCTGCAGCGGGATCTGCTGGCGCTGTGGGAGACCCATCGCCGGACGATCGTCTTCGTCACTCACGACGTGGGGGAGGCGGTCTACCTTGCCGACCGCGTCGTCCTGCTCTCGCCGCGGCCGGGGCGAGTATTCCGGGAGTTCGTGATCGACGAGCCCAGGCCGCGCCGCAGGGGCGATATCGGCCTGCTTGCACGCGAGAGCGAGATCTACGAGGCACTCACCCGCATCGAGGAGCAGGCCGACGCGGAGGTCACGCCGTGACCTTTCACCGACCGCAGAACCGGTTTCTTCATCAGCGCAGAAGAACTTGCAACGCTGGACGCCGTTCGGATTCTCGACGTCCGGTTCACCCAAGCACTCGAGGGGGGGTCAACGACGGTGACGCGATTGTCGTCTATGACGACCGGCACGGGATCACGGCCGCCCGGGCATGGTGGACGAGGCGATGACGGGCGCCCGGCGGGTGGTCATATCCCGGGGGCAGTGAACCTTCCGACCACGTCGAATCTCGACGACAACGGGTTGCTGAAAGCCGCCTCGGTGCTGTCCGAACAGTACGGCCGCCTGGGGATACACGGATCCGCTCTGGTGGCCACCGGCTCCGAGCAAGACACCGTGCGGGTCTGAAGCTCGAAAACACCCTCCTCTGAGCATGTTAAGAGAAAGTGAAGTCCACGTGCCTCACACTGCAGACGAACAGCGCTACGAGAAAGCCGAATTCAGTAGGTCCGGGCACAGCGGGCTGCAGCTTTCCCGCTTCTCCTTCGGCTTGTGGCAGAAGTTCGGTGATCAGCATCCCTATGCGACGCAACGGGACATCGTCCTGCGAGCCTTTGATCTGGGAATCATCTCGTTCGACCTCGCAAACCGCTACGGGCCGCCCTTCCGCGCCGCGGAGAAGAATTTCGGCCGGATCCTACGGGAGGACCTCGGGGCGTACCGCGAAGAGATCGTGATCGCCTCCAAAGCCGGCAATCCCATCGGACCGAGCCCCTATCACTCGGGAGGCTCGCGCAAGACCCTGTTGTCCTCCCTCGAGATCAGTCTGCGTGATCTGGGTGTGGACTACGTCGACATTTTCTACTCCCACAGCCCGGATCTGCACACCCCGCTGGAGGAGACCGTGGATGCGCTCGCCACCGCGGTCCGTCAGGGCAAGGCACTCTATGTCGGCATATCCAACTATCGAGCGGACCGCGCGCAGGAGGCGGCGAAGTTGCTGCGGGAAGCGGGTGTTCCCCTGGCAATCCACCAGACGCGATACTCGATATTCGATCAGCGGGCGGACACCGAGGGGCTGCTCGATCTCGCGACAGCGGACGGCACCGGTTTGATCGCATTCTCCCCGCTCGCGCAGGGACTTCTCACGGACAAGTATCTGAACGGCAGCATCCCCGGCGATTCGAGGGCGGCTGACAGCGCCTTCCTCTCACCGGATGCGATCACCGATGTGTACCGGGGCCGGGTGGCAGGACTGAACGAGATCGCGGCTTCGCGGGGGCAATCACTGGCGCAACTTGCACTGCAATGGGTGCTGCGTCGGCCGGAAGTGACGAGCGCCCTCATCGGAGCGAGCTCCGTGTGGCAACTCGAGCACAACCTCGAGGCCCTCGAGATGGCAGAGCTGACCGCAGACGAGCTCGATGCGATCGACCGGTACGCGAGCCTGGAATCGGCGGCTGCACTCCGCTGAATCGGAGGAGTGCGTCGCCGTCGCCCTGCGTGTGCGCCCCGCATGCGGAGGCATCAGCCTCGACCTCCGGCTGCTGACGATCGCCGCGAGAGGGGTCAGCCCCTTGCGTAGGACCTGCTTGCCGGCGATCTCACAGGACTTTCATCCCACCGGAACGCGGCACATCGATATCGTCGATGCTGTCGGCGCCCGCACGGATCCAGGCTTTTCAGTCGATCGGCATGGATCCCAGCCGCGCCAGTAGTGGAGCCGCTTCGACGAGCCGCGCGGCGTCGTCGGGACTCATGTCGTTCAGGAGATTGCGGATTCCGCGGTTCCACATCTCATCGATCAACCGCCTGTTGCGCTCGGACAGGGCTGTCAGGTGCAGCCGGTGCGAGCGCCGGTCCTCGGGATCGAGCCGCCTCTCGACCAGTCCTCGCTCCACGAGGTTGCGGACGGTGGTGCTCACATTGCTGCTCTGCAGACCCAGGAACCGGGCGATCTCGGACACGGTGCTCCCAGGGTTTTCCTCCACGGCACGGAGCACGTCGATCTCCGACTGGGGAAGCCTGGCCAGCCCGGCTTCTCGCTCTCCGAAGCGGCGCAACGCCCACACCAGAGAACGCGCGGTGTGCGCCAGGCGTTGGACGTCATCGTCGACTGCGGGTGCGTTGTTGGACACGGAACAAGTCTAGCCATTAGAGTATATATAATTCTAGATATAGTTTTAGAATCGGAAGGGCAATGTGAACCAGCACCTACAGGAATCCGGCGTAGCCGTGGCAGGAAACGTAGAGCACGGAAAGGCGGGCACTGCTCCCCACACCGAGCAGCGATCCCCCCACTTCCCGCCGAAGTTGATCGCGACTCTCGCCCTGCTGGCCGCAGTTGCACCCCTGGCCATCGACATGTATTTGCCCGCGTTCCCCGCCATGGCGGTGGAGTTCGGCACCAGCGCTTCGGCAGTGCAGCTGACGCTCACGACCTTCCTGGTCGGCCTCGCCATCGGGCAGCTCGTCATCGGACCGCTGTCGGACCGGTACGGCCGACGGCCCCTGTTGATCGCAGGCACCCTCCTCACAGCACTGTTCAGCGCGACGTCCGCCCTCGCCCCCACCATCGAACTTCTCGCCGTCTCACGGTTCGTGCAGGGATTTGCCGGAGCAGCAGGCATTGTGCTCGGCCGGGCCGTGATCTCCGACCGCGCCCGAGGCGCCGCCGCAGCGAAGCTGTTCAGCCTGTTGATCGTCATCAACGCCGTCGCCCCGATCATCGCCCCCCTGCTCGGTGGCGTGATCGTCACCAACTTGGGCTGGCGCGGAGTCTTCTGGGCGCTGACCGTGCTGTCCGCAGTGATGTTCGTCTGCGTGCTTCTGTTCGTGTCCGAGAGCCATCCCAAGGAACGACGCACCGCCGGCGGGGCCACAGCAATGCTGCGCGACGCCCGTGCCGTGCTCGGCAACCGTCGATACGTCGGGTTCACACTGGCCTACGCGTTCGCTTTCGGTGTCATGTTCGCCTACATCTCCGCGTCTCCGTTCGTCCTGCAGAACGTTCACGGACTCTCGCCCACCATGTACACCGTGGCCTTCACCGCCAACGCCGTGGGCCTCGTGATCGCCAGCGTCGCCAACGGCGGGCTCGTCGCCAAGCTCGGCGAACGCAGCACCCTGCGGATCGGCCTCGTGCTGCTTGCCGTGATGTCCGCCCTGATGCTGGTCAACAGCGTCGTCGGGCCCGCTCTCTGGGCCACGCTGATCCTGCTGTGGTGCTCCATGGCCAGCCTCGGCCTGGTCATCGCCAACGCCACCACCCTGGCACTCGGCGAGGCGCGGCAGGCCGCCGGCACCGGTTCGGCCGTCCTCGGAGCACTCCAGTTCCTGCTGGCCGCCGCGATCTCCCCGCTGGTGGGTATCGGCGGGGAACACACCGCAGTCCCGATGGCCGTCGCCATGGTCATCAGCGCATTCATCGCCTTGGGTGCACTGCTCATCCTGACCAGGGCGCGAGCCGGGGCGCACGCCGCATAGCCGTTCTACGGAATCCACTGGGACGACGGCCCGCATGTGCCCGCCCGATCGACGTGGGGGCGGGATACTGTCAGCTGGTGAGCGAAACACGTTCCCGCGCAGAGGTGCAGCCCGACAGTCCGCGCAGTGCGGGCAGTGCCGGCAGTGCGCGCCGCAACGTCACAGTTCTCGGGTTGGATTTCATCGGCCTGGTGTTCGCCCTTTTCTTCTTCGCGTGGAGCCTGAGTCCGTCACTGATTCCACGGGACTGGCTCTACCAGGGGATCGTCAGCGGGACCACCAGCGTGACGGGATACGGAATCGGGCTGCTTCTCGCATACCCGTTCCGCAGGTGGATAGAACCGCTGTTCGCCTGGTGGCCGCTCCAACGCAGGGTCGCCCTGGCAGCAGAGATCATCATCGCCGCCTTGGCTGTGGCAACGGTGATCGGCACGCTGCTGGTGGCGGCCAACTGGCAAGCCGATATCGAAGCCCTGATGGGTGTTTCGCCGACCCCGTCGGTTGCGTATCTGCGCGTCGGTGCCATCACGGTGGCCATCTTCACCGTCGTGCTGCTGATCAGCCGGGGTGTCCGGCAACTGGCCCGGTCGTTCGCCCGGCTCCTCAGCACACGACTGCACATCTCCGCCCCGGCAGCGCAGATCGTCGCACCGATCCTGCTGACGGTCGTGGTAGCCATCTTCGTCGACGAGGTGATCCTGGCCGGCAGTTCGGGCGCCGCCCGCCTCGTCTTCGCCGGTGCCAACAACAGCACCGCCCCCGGCGTCGCGCAGCCGATGGAGGCAGAACGTTCGGGCAGTCCCGCTTCGGTTGCGGCGTGGGACACCCTCGGTCGCCAGGGCCGCTCGTTCGTCGACGGTGGTCTGACATCTGCCGAACTGGCGCAGATCAACGATGCCCCCGCTCGGGAACCGATACGCGTGTATGCCGGTCTGCAATCCGCTGCGGACACCGCCGGCCAGGTGAATCTGGTTCTCGACGAACTCGACCGAACCGGGGCGTGGGACCGGCGGATCCTCGTGGTGTCCGCAACGACCGGAACAGGTTGGGTCAATCCCGTCGCCGCCGACTCCATCGAGATGATGTACAACGGTGACTCCGCGATCGCCGCCATACAGTATTCGTTCCTGCCCAGCTGGCTGTCCTTCCTCGTCGACGGTTCCGTCGCGGGCGCCGCCGGAGAAGCACTCATCGACGGTATTCATCAGCGCTGGTCCCAGCTGCCCGAGGATCGGCGTCCCCGTCTCGTCGTCTACGGCGAGAGCCTCGGCTCGCAATCGGCTGAGGCCGCCTTCGACGATCTGGGAGATCTCCGTGCATCGATCGACGGCGCACTGTTCGTCGGACCACCGAACTCCAACCGCATGTGGCGTGACATCGTGGAACGGCGAGACCCCGGCACCCCCGAGGTGCTTCCCACCTATGCCGGCGGCCTCATCGTCAGATTCGCCGCGGACGCAGCAGATTTGGCACCCACCACTCAGCCGTGGGTCGAACCGCGGGTGCTGTATCTGCAGCATGCTTCGGACCCCGTCGTGTGGTGGGGTCCGGGCCTTCTGTTCTCGCGGCCCGACTGGCTCACCGAAGCGCCGGGAGACGATCGGACTCCGGCCATGCGGTGGTATCCGATCGTGACGTTCTGGCAAGTGGCCGCCGACGTGATGCGCGGGACGTCACCGCCGCTCGGGCACGGGCACAACTACGAGGACCTGATCCCGTACGCCTGGGCTGCGGTGGCCGCGCCGGAGGGCTGGACGGACGCGGACACGCAGCGCATCGTGGCGGCCCTCCCGCCGATCACGCCGTGACACGGCGGCGCAGATGCGGCGGCACCCGTGGCAGTGACATCGCCTCATCGCCGTGCCGAAAGCTGATCGACGACGAGCTGGACCGCCTCACCGGGATCGAACATCGAGGTGTCCAGGACAAGCCTGTCCTCCTCCCAGGGCTCGTACTCGCGCTCGACGATCTGCCGCCAGGTGGGCGGCACCAGGCCTGGAATATCGACGCTACGATGCTCGGCCCGCCGTCGGTGTTCGACGGAATCGGAGCAGACGACTTCGACGTTCACCAGCCGCGCCGAATGCTCGCGAGCGACCGTTTCCCACGCTCGCCGGGTGAGCTGCAATGGGTTGACACACTCGACGACAACGGTGTGGCCCAAACATAATTGATCGGCCGCAATCGCATATCCGACCGCATAACCCGCCGTCACGGGTCGCTTCAGCTCGCCCGACTCCACCAGCGCCTGCTCTATCGTGTCGATCCGCAGATACTGCGTGCGTAATCGGCGCGCGAGGAGTGTCGCGATGGTTGTCTTGCCGGTTGCAGGCAAACCGCCGACAACGATGAGCGTTCCGGTTGTTTCCTGTTCACGGCAATCTCCGTCGTCCATACCGAAGAGTGTCACACCGGACCGCGGCCGGCAGCTCCGGGCTCTTCCGGATTGGGGGCAAGCACGGTCTCACCGAGCCAATAGCACAGCGCCAATGCGTTTTCGAGCTCGAGCCTCTGCTCACGGACGGCGTGTCCGAGCTGATCCTCGATCTTGTGGATCCGGTAGGCGACCGAATTCTTGTGCATGTGCAACGCGGTGCCAGCAGCGGTGTAACTCCCTCCGCGGGAAAGGAATTCGCGCAGGGTTTCGCGCAACTGCGCGGAGGCGGGATCATCGTACGCAAGGGGGCCCAGAAGATCGCTCACCCAGTCGCTGGCTGCGTCGAGGTCCGAACACATCAACGCCACCGCACCGACGTCGGTGATCGGAACCAGACACGGACGGGGCATGCGCGAAGCCTGCGCCACCATCCGCGCTTGGACGGCCTGCCGGTGCGTGCGGACGAACCCACCGACCCCGCGCTGTGGTTCGCCGAGGGCCACCGTGACGGGGCGGTCCCAGCCTGCGACGATCTCGGCCAATCCCGGTACATCGACCTGTTTTTCGTGTCCGAGAGGCAGCCAGGCCCAAGCGGTGTGTTCGTCGCGGGGCTCGAACAGCGGCCTCGCCACAGCTCCGAGGCGCTCGGCGAGCGCAGTCACCGAAAGTTCCAGGAGGATCAGTTCGTCCTCGGATTTCTCGGCGACGTCGGTCCAGATGATCATGCCGAGGTGATGTTGATCGAGGCGGTAACCGAGGGCGCTCTCCGCGGCGCCGACCTCGATGGGGCGCCCCTCGAGGATGTCGCCGATTCTCGCGGATCGCGACGTGTTGCGGTTGAGCAACCACATTTCGCGTTCGGAGTCGTAGACGCTCAGCAGTTGTTCCGAGACCGCGTTGGTACGAGCAGAGATCATCGTCGTGACCGCCAGGGCAGTCTGGGTGATTGCCTTCGCGTCGTCACTGAGTTCCGCGAGCTCCTCGAGACACCAATGTACGACGGT
Source organism: Rhodococcus sp. (in: high G+C Gram-positive bacteria) (assembly GCF_049286785.1). Taxonomy (GTDB): domain Bacteria; phylum Actinomycetota; class Actinomycetes; order Mycobacteriales; family Mycobacteriaceae; genus Rhodococcus_F. The sequence continues at coordinate 22,157 of NZ_JBAQEO010000274.1, forward strand.
GTCCTGAACGAGACGGTAGCCCCGCTCGAGAACGGTGATCGAAATGTCACGTTGGGCGAGCAGCCGGGCATATCCGATCGCCGCCGGGGTCGCCTCGATCCGATCGAGCTCGACGTCCTGGCGCAGTAGATGCGCGATTGATGCGACAGCCTCTCGGGCACCGAGATCGAACCCCTCGAGGACCGATCGATCGTAGGCCAGCGCAGTGATCTCAGCGGTGGCGTGCGTGATTCGCTCCGCGATCTCGGCACGGTGCGTATTCATGGCCGAGGCGAGCTCCTGAAGGAGTGCACGCGCAGCAGGCCCCGGATCGACCGCCGACGATGTGCTGATACCGACCTTCTTCACTCCGTGAATGCCCCTCTTTTCGGAACCCGCCGCCAAGTGTAAGGGCGATCTTCGTCGCGAGGGGGCGGTCACCCCGCCCAGGACAGCAGATCGTCGGCCGACCAGGTGTTGACGACGCGGTCGGGATCCACCCCGCACCGCAGAGCGCGGTCGCACCCGTAACCCAGCCAGGCGAGTTGACCCGGGGCGTGGGCGTCGGTGTCGATCGCGAACAGGCAGCCGAGATCGAGCGCCAGATCGATCAGCCGACTCGGCGGATCCTGTCGCTCGGGCCGGCTGTTGATCTCGATGGCGGTACCCGAGTCCCGGCACGCCGTGAACACCCTCTCCGCGTCGAATTTCGACTCCGGCCGGGTCCCACGCCCACCCTCGACGAGACGGCCCGTGCAATGGCCCAGGATGTCGACACGGGGATTCTCGACTGCCATGAGCATGCGGCGCGTCATCGCCCCCGGCTCTGCCCGCAACTTCGAGTGAACGCTCGCGACCACCATGTCGAGCTCGTCGAGAAGATCGGGGTCCTGGTCGAGTGAACCGTCATCGAGGATGTCGACCTCGATGCCCGTGAGGATGCGGAACGGCGCAAGCTCCTCATTGAGCCGGGCGATCACTTCCAGCTGTGAACGCAATCGGTCGGCGGACAGCCCGTTGGCGATCGTCAGTTTCGGGGAATGATCAGTGAGCGCACAGTATTCGTGCCCGAGAGCCGCTGCGCTGCGCATCATCTCGTCGATCGGACTGCCGCCGTCCGACCAGTCCGAGTGCGTGTGCAGATCCCCTTTGAGTGCCTCCCGCAGTTGCCCACCCCCGATCGGTTCGGCGGAAACACGCAACTGCTCGAGGTAGGCGGGAACACCGCGCAGTGATTCCCGGATCACCGCGGCCGTCTTCGGCCCGATGCCGGGGAGGTCCGTCCAACTGTCGGTGCGCCTGCGGATCTCGCGTTGCTCCTCGGTGAGCCCGGCCACCACGTCAGCCGCCCGCCGGTACGCCTTCACCCGGTGGGTCTCCGCGCGGGACCGCTCGAGCCAGAACGCGGTCTCACGCAAGGCCTGAACCGGATCCATCGCGTCGTCGGGGTCCATGGCTTCAGTGTCGCGTCCTGACGGAGTTCACCGCAACGCTGTGCCCCGACCCGACTGGCGTCACACTGGTCACGGAGTGACCCACATCGAGGGGAGGCCTGATGGAGCCGGCGGCGCGTTTCGCAGCGGCCCGGGTAGCGCGGCTCGCTACGGCCGACGCGGACGGGGTTCCACATCTGGTTCCGCTGGTCTTCACGGTCGAAGGGAACACCCTCTACTCCTGTGTCGATCACAAACCTAAACGCACCAATGCATTACGACGTCTGAAGAACATCGCGGTCAACTCCGCCGTCAGTCTGCTCGTCGACCACTACGACGACGACTGGAACCGATTGTGGTGGGTACGGGTGGACGGCCACGCCGAGGTGCTCGACGCCTCCACACCCGAAGGTACGGCCGCGATCGACGCCCTGGCGGCCAAGTATCCGCAGTATGCCGACATGCGTCCGGAGGGTCCGGTGATCGCTGTCCGTAACCTGAGGTGGCAGCACTGGACGGCCGAGGGCCGCGGGGTTCGCTAGCCTCGGGACATGCCGAGCGCCCTGATCACCGGAGCAAGCCGAGGCCTCGGGGCCGCCATCGCCCGTGAACTCGCACCCACGCACGACCTGTTTCTCGGAGCCCGGTCGGCGGCTTCGCTGACCGAGATCCTCACCGAACTCCCGGCGGCCACCCCGTGGGCTGTGGAACTCACCGACTACGACGCCGTGGCCGCGGCCTGCGCGCCGATCGACGAGCTCGACGTGCTCGTGCACAACGCCGGGATCGCAGACCTCGCGAGTGTCGCCGACTCCGGTGTCGAGCAGTGGCGCCGCACCCTCGAGGCGAACGTGATCGCGGTGGCCGAGCTGACGCGCCTACTGCTGCCGGCCCTGCGGTCTCGCGGTGGCCACGTGGTTCTGATCAATTCTGGCGCCGGACTCCGCGCCAACGCGGGATGGGCGTCCTATGCGGCAAGTAAATTTGCGCTCCGCGCCTTCGGCGACGCGCTACGCCTCGAGGAACCACGACTGCGGGTCACGTCGCTGCATCCCGGTCGGATCGACACCGACATGCAGCGCGCCATCGTGGCCGGTGAGGGCGACGAGTACCACCCGGAGAAGTACCTGAAGCCCGCCACCGTCGCGCGAGCGGTACGCCAGGCAGTCGAGACACCTGCCGACGCGCATCCCACCGAAATAGTGCTGCGCGTGCGCTAACAGTTCGTTAACTGTGATGAGGCTCACAGCGTAGGTCTCAGAGAACGTTTACTGTGCTCACAAATTGAGGCCTTAGTGTTTCTTCCATCAGCAAATCGTTACGAAGGCGAGTCGGGCTTCTCCGCACTGACTCGAGGAGGTGCAGGATCCGATGTACACCGAACCGAACACACACGGTGGCCACTCGGCCGGAACGCTCGCCGATTCCGTTGTCCCGGCCCCGAGCAACGACGTCTTCGGCGCCATGTTCTCTCTCGATCTCGGTGACGGAGACGTCGACCAGGACGCCGTCGAGCGGATCCAGGACGGCGAACTCGAAGAGTGGGTCGAGGCCGCAGCCCGCTCCGGGCTGTTCACCGCCGAGGCCGTCGGCGCCCTCGCGCTGTCGTGGCAGGAGAACCCGAAGTCGTTGTTCGACGCACTCCTCGGCGGTGCCGACGAGATGACCCGCAAGCGCTACGAACTCGTCTGGGACGCGCTCGACGAAGCCGCCTCGATCGCGTCGGCCGAGTACGCCTGACCGCGTTCTCAGAAGGGCCAGGCCGGGACGGCGGGCAAGCCGTCCCGCATCGGCCGCCCGATCAGCCACGCCAGCAGTTCTGCATGAGGTAGATCCGGCACTCGAACGTCCGGGTGGTGTTCGCGCAGCGCCGGAAGTTCCGACTCCAGGGTGCCCTCCACGAAGTTCTCGGGCCAGTCCGCGGGCGTGTAGCCGAGCCCCAGGTCGGCGTGATGAATTTCCAGCTCACGCCACCGCAGCACCGGAATGAAGTGTGCTGTAACAGCTTTACGCCAATTCACCGGCTCCAGAAATCGATCGGCCGGAATTCTCCCGAGCGAATCGAGCACCCGCCGTCCGGCAAATCGGAAGTCCGCGGCGAGCAGTTCCGCCGGCCGGTCGGCGCCCTCCTCGATCGCCGATGCCCGCGCCACCGGGCCCCCGGGATACATTTCGGCCGCCGGCACACCGGTGATCGCACCCATGGCGAACCGATTCAGCGCATCCGCATTTCTCGCCATATGCGTCACGACGTGCCCCCGACTCCATCCCGGCAGCAGCGACGGCCCACGCGCCTCGTCGTCCGTGAGCCGCGCCAACGTGACCTCCACGGCCCGGTGCGATGTCGCGACGGTGTCCAGCAAGTCGGCGTACCACGATTCGGTGTGCGCAGTCATGGCGCGATGCTATGTGATCCCTTGCGATTGGTCATTCGCGTTTCCGGTTACTCGACCGTGCGGGCAGCACATCACGAGTTTCAGCCCCCTACGTCAGGAGAGAAGCTTCATGAGCGATCACAACACGTCCGGAGAAGCCCGCGAACGACTGCTGGACTCGATCAAGGGCAAGGCGAAAGAAGTTGCCGGCGCTGTGACCGGCAACGACTCCCTGACCGCAGAAGGTCGGCTTCAGCAGGACGAAGCCCGGCAGCGGAACGAAGCCGATACCGCCGAGGCCCGCGAGGAAGCCGACCGGGCCCGGCGCGAAGCCGAAAGACTCGGCGACGACGCCGACGTTTCCTGAACACCCACCCGCAAAGGATGAGAGAACCGATGAATATCGTCAGTGTGCCCTTGGCCGTTCTGCGTGTGCAGTACAAGATCGCGAGGTTCCCGCTGCAGGTGATCGAACAGCAGGTGATGTCGCGGATGCCCACCGAAGCATCCGCCCGACTCATGTACGAGCGTGGTCTGGGGATGCTCGACGGGACCGTCGGCAGTGTCCTGGGCGATCACGACCTGGTGCAACGCGGCAGTGCGCTGTCCCAGCGAACCGACGCGCTGGCCCGTGCCGCAGTGCTCGACGAGGAGGCCGCACTGAAGGAGCAGAAGGCCGGCGCCGAGCTGCGGGCCAACCACCGGCAGGCGAACGAGCAGCAGGAGAAGGCGCACGAAGAGAAGCAGCGCAAGGTGGCACAGGCCCGCGCACGCGAGGAGGAGCGCAAACGCGCCGCCGTGCGGGAGGCCGAAGAACGCAAGGCCGCCGCCGAGAAGCAGGCCGACGAGCAGGCCGCGCAGCGTCAGAAGGCGGCGGAAGCCGCAAAGCGGAGCAAACAGGCGAAGATCAAGGCCGAGGAGGAGAAAGCCGCTGCCCCCGCGAAGGCGCAGTTGAAGGATGCCGCCGCCAAACAGAGCGAGGCGGCCGACAAGCGCGCCCGCGCAGATCGGGTGGTAGAGCTCACCGAGACAGAGAAAGCGAAGCGGCAGAACGCAAAAGCGACCGGTAACCGGAGCTGAGACGAACGATGTGAGCCCCTGTCATGCAATGCCCGCAAGAAACTGCAGCATCAGCTCGTTCACCTCGCCCGGCCGCTCCTGCTGCACGAAATGTCCTGCGCCCTGCAGGAGGTGGACTCCCCGAAGATCGGGGACGGTCTTGCGCATCCGGTCGAGTGCCGTCGGCCCGCTCATTGTGATGACGGGATCGTTCGCACCTGCCACGAACAGTGTCGGAACTGTGATTTCGGCACCGTCCAGGGACTCGCTGCGTTCCCAGTTGGCGTCGTACGCCCGATACCAGTTGAGTCCGCCGGTGAAACCTGTCTTCGCGAAGACCTCGACGTACCGGTCGAATTCGACCTGCGTGAGCCACGACCACGGCAAGGGCGGGGCCTCGGGCAGGACATCCAGATAACCGTTGCCCTCCGACGGGTGCTCCCAGATGTCGAGGTAGTGATAATCCCCGGACAGCGCATAGAACAAGCGCTGAAGGAATCCCCGCGGGTCGGCGTCGAGTTCCCGGTCTGCAACCCCGGGCTCCTGGAAGTAATGAATATGCAGAAAGTGTTTGCGCGCCATGGCCGCATACAGTTCGGTAGGGCGCATCGGAAACCGGTCGGGCGCATAGGGCACGGCGAGCAGGATCAACCCGGACACCCGCTCCGGGTACCGCAACGCAGTCGTCCACGCGGCCGGTGCACCGAAATCGTGGCCCACGACGACAGCTCGTTCCACCCCTGACGTGTCCAGGAGCCCGATCAATCGTTCGGAGACTGCCTCGTTCGTGTAGTCACCGATCGACGCGGGCACATCGGTGCCACCGTAGCCGGGCATGTCGGGGGCGATAGCGCGGAAGCCGGCCTCGGCAAGCGCCCCCATCTGGTGCCGAAAACTGTAGCCGAGCCCCGGAAAGCCATGACACATCACCACGGGCGGGCCGTCACCGACTTCGTCGATATGCCAATGGAATCCGTCGACGTCGAGGTCACGTTCGGTCATGCGCCCAGGCTAACGCCTGCGGCCCGGCAGACCTAGAGCACTGTAGACCTAGAGCACCGTGCGTTCGAAATCCCTGGGCGCTAGGGGATCGGGATCAGGATCGGTGGCATTCCCGGAATCTGCAAACGAATCTGGGGTGGCGGGGCAGGCGCCGGTGCCGGCGCCGGGGGAATCTCAACCGCTGGGGGCGGTGGAGGTGGAGGCGGTGGTGG
>NZ_JBAQEO010000275.1:0-2012 GCF_049286785.1 Rhodococcus sp. (in: high G+C Gram-positive bacteria)
TGGCACGATGGATCGAAACCGTCCGGTCTGGCCGGTGAGAGCAACGAGGAGGACCGTTCATGGCATTGCCCGTGTTGACACCCGAGCAGCGTGCACAGGCGCTGGAGAAGGCCGCTGTGGCGCGGAAAGCGCGGACCGAACTGCTGTCCGCGGTGAAGGCCGGCGACCTCACGATCGCGGGCGTCCTCGCGAAGGCGGAGACCGACGAAACCGTCAAGAAGACACGCGTTTCGGCGGTGGTGAAGGCGCTTCCCGGCGTGGGTCCGGTGAAAGCGGCGCAGATCCTCGAGGAGTTGGCGATCGCCGACAACCGGCGGATCGGCGGCCTGGGTGCGAACCAGCGTGAAGCACTTCGCGGTCTTACCGCCTGACCTGGGAGGATCAGAAGAAACGGTGACCGTGAACGTCGGTGATCGTACCGCTGATGAAAGCGGTACGAGCAGTGCCGGATTCGACTCGCCAGGGAGCTGGTCGCGACGTCGGTGGGTAACGGTGAGTCGATCGATTCATGCGATCTATGCACGGAACTGGGACGCACCGCAGCGGCCGGAACAGTAGTCAGTCGCAGACTCACCTACGTGTGGATGACTCCCTCTTCGCGTACACGGCGTTCGCTGTCGACCCGGTCGCCGGCCGATCGTCGGCAGGGAGGTGTCGCCCGGCCGTTCGGTTCGGGAAACCCCTCTTTCTGCAAGTCCTTCGGCCGTCGATCGGGTCGGTTGCGGATACCGATGACGACCCGGGGGCGGAGGCGACGCTCGGGCTGTACAAGGCCGAGTGCATCGCCGTCGTCGTCCCGTTCCGCAAGGGCCCGCTGCGCGCTGTCAGCACCGCCGGGGAATCGACCTCGACCTGACGTTGTTCTTCCCGTTCCACATCCCACGGGGCGATGTCGCCGCGCACACTCCGTGCCATCGCGGTTCCCTCGCTCCAGGCGAACGCAACGGGCACAGCCACAACCATGGCTACCAGGGCGACTCCGGCATCGAAGGCAAGGCGTACGGCGCCGAGTGCGCTGGTCATCGTTTCGGTAACAGCCATCAGGTCCTTCTCCGTCTTCTCCGAGGGCCGCAGCGACAAGGAAGCCGACCAATGCCGCCACCGGCAGTGCTGCATGCACCGGTGAATCAGTGCTCACTTAGCGAACGTTACGACAGTATTTTCCTACTCGCGAGTAAGCGCACAGGGTGCCTGTTTTCAGGCCCGCACCACAATCGAAAGGGCATCGACAGGTGCAAGATGATGTGGGCGTTACCGGCGCAGTCAGGTCGGCGCCGGGGCCATCGTCGACCAGGGCCCGTTCCTCGCTCGCGAATGCGGACCGTAGACTTCATCGCGTTCGCAGAGCATCCCCCCAGATTTTGTTCTGCAGACACCCTGTGTCCAGCGTCCCCCCCGACCTGGGCACCTGTGCCCCAGCATCACCCCCCCGATGCTGGGGCACATTCATGCGCACGGTCGGAACCACCAAATGCGACTCGCCGCGAAGTGTGTCTTGGCTGGGTGGCTGGGTGGTGATTGCGAGGAGCTACGGGCCGGGACCGGCTTGTGGTGTCGCGGCGGCTTTGCTGGTTCGGTTGTTGTCGGTGGGGCGGTTTATGGTGGCTTCCGCGACGAGCAACAGGTCGCTGCACACTGCCAGACCGTTGATTTTCACGGTCCTGATCTGCGGAGTTTCCTCAGATCGGTTGGTGTGTAGCGGCCTGTTTCTTCAGTTTGTCGCGCGCGGTGATCGGCTGCTTCACTTGCCCAGAGGGGCTGGTGCGCGACATGGCGCCCCGTGTCGGGGTCCTCGTGTTGTCAGGCGGCGGTGCGGTGTTTGGTCAGTAGCCGGTCCCAGACCTCGTGCGGCAGGTTGGCCGGTGCGATGTCCCAGTCGGCGTGATGGATCTCCGCGTGGAGACCGCCGAGGTTGTGTGTGTCCGCCGTCGCGCCGCGGTGGAGCGCTTCGGAAGCAATAGCGGAGAGCCGGTCCGGGAAGGGGTGCACGGTCAGTTCCTTTCGAGGTTCGG
>NZ_JBAQEO010000276.1:0-2224 GCF_049286785.1 Rhodococcus sp. (in: high G+C Gram-positive bacteria)
GGGGCAGATATCCGGCCGGCCTCAGACGCAGACCACTGCCGAAGTGGTCGATCATCCACACGATCTTCGCCACAGTTGCCGTCGGTGTCTATTGGTCGACATCGATCGGATTGTCGAGTTCGGCGCGGTCGAGGGCGTCGGCGAGCAGGGGTATCGCCTTCGGGTGCGTTCGCTGCAACAGATCAGCTAGTCGCGGGGGAGGTGGTCACAGCTGTTGTCCACGCGGCCTTTCGGCTCGCATCAGTACCCAAATGCTGGTTCACCTCGTCGGTGCATCAATCCGGACCCAGCTCGGTCTTTCGTGGACGGGATCGTCTATAAAGTGGTTGTCGAACGACTCCTGCGCGTGATAGCTCAGCGTGTTGTGGCCCCAGGGGTCGTCACCAGCACAGACTTGTGCAGGTGGTAATCCTGCCAGCCCATCACGGTCTGGATCGTCTCGTGCAGATACTCTGTATCCGAATTGACCTGAAAAGACCACCAGATCTCCGGCTCTATATCGAGGAGGCTGACTCGCAAGACGTAGCGCACGGGTGCGTCGCGTGGCGGGTAGCGGTATCGGGCACCCGCGTCGGTGCCGACCACACGCAGATGTCGGCGTAGCCGGGCGAATGCGGTAAATTAATTGCCACGAAACATTAAGGCCACCAGGTCACGCGGTATTAACATCGCCGGTATTCTCCTTTCATCGACCCACCTAGCATGCGGTCGCTACCTCAAATGAGGTACCGAATATCTTGCCACTGCGGCGGTATGGTCAGCGCGATCGATGCGCTGATTGACTACCCCCATGACCACCGGAGATGCACCAGATATCGCGTTCCCCGTACTACGGCTGGAACGTATTGCCAAGAGCTTCGGCGTAGCGATCGCGCTGCAGGATGTCCACGTTGAATTCCACGCGGGAACGGTTACCGCACTCACTGGTGAAAATGGGTCTGGTAAATCCACAATTGCCAGAATAATGGGCGGAATTCTTCCACCTGATTCCGGGCATATTGTTGTCAATGGAAAACGCCGCACAATTGCCAGCGCCAAGATTGCGCGCCAGCACGGTATTGCGCTCATCAGTCAGGAGCTAACCCTCGCGACTGATCTCTCCGTCGCCGAGAACATCTTCATGGGGCGGATGGCGGGCGCCGTCGGTGGCTTGGTCTCGTGGCGCAAGTTGCGGTCGCGGGCTGCTGATGTCCTCGAGTCCTACGGTATGCCGATCGATCCGCAGGCCAAGGTGCGTGACCTATCGCTCGAGTCGCAGCAGCAGGTCGAGATCGCGCGTGCTCTGGCAACCGATCCCGATGTACTGATTCTGGACGAGGCGACGAGCTCGCTGTCAGAAAAGGCCGCCGGGCGCCTTCTCGACCTAGTGGAGGTACGCCGGCAGATGGGTACCGCGGTCGTGATGATCACCCATCGGATGAACGAGATATTCCGGGCGGCCGATACCGCTGCAGTGCTCCGCGATGGGCGAATCATCGCGACCCGGCCGATAGCCAAGACAACCGAAACCGAAATCGTGAGCCTGATGGTCGGGCGCGAGCTCGGCGACTACTACGGCAGCCGTACCGACAACATCGACGGCACCTCAACCGTGCTGGAGGTCTCCCGGCTCGCTGCGCCCGACAAAGGCTTGCTGCCCACCGATCTCCGAGTTGCTAACGGCGAGATCGTCGGGGTGGCAGGCCTGTCGGGATCAGGGAAAGAAGCTCTCGGACACGCCCTCGGCGGAGCGATTGCGGCCGAAGGAACAATCACGGTGGCCGGCAAAGCAGTGCCCTTGGGTCAGCCGGGCAAGTCCCTGCGGGGCGGTGTGGGCTTCGTTCCCGAGGATCGCAAGGCCATGGCACTGTTGCTGGGTCGCTCGGTCGGCGAGAATCTCGCACTCGCATGGACAGCCGATATGTTCCGATGTGGACTGCGCCGGCCGAAGTTGGAGCGGCGTCGGGTATCAGATGCCGTGCAGCGGTTGGATATCCGAACAGCGTCCACGCAACTGCCCATCGGCCAGCTGTCCGGCGGCAACCAGCAGAAGGCGATCATCGGCCGTCTACTCGACCTCGAACTGCCGGTGTACGTGATGAGCGAACCCACACGCGGCATCGACGTCAGCGCCAAGAGCGCCATCTACCGCCTGCTGCGCGAACAGGCTTCCCGCGGTGCCGGAGTGCTGTTCATATCCTCGGAGCTCAATGAACTGTGCGGCATGTGCGACCGGGTCCTCACC
>NZ_JBAQEO010000277.1:0-3743 GCF_049286785.1 Rhodococcus sp. (in: high G+C Gram-positive bacteria)
CGACAGCATGCGCATCGACCTCGTGGTGAGGTGCGACGACACCACGGTGCTCGGAAAGACCCAGGCCACAGTCACCTACCTCGCACCCATCAGAACGAATCGCTCACCACGCCCCACCGCCAAGTGGCCATACCAGCGATAGGCATCCGGTTCATCTGCCGTGTCCAATGAACGCCCCCGACGATCGAACCCCATCTGACCTCTGCGTTTTCGAGAAAAGCATCATCCGCGAAGCGTGCAGACCAACCTCGGACGAACGCGAGTTCAGCCCGCTCAACACCCGCTGGACCCAACTGCCTTGACAACTTCCGCACCGGGAATTTCGTGACAAGGGTCCTGAGCTTATGCTCTGATCACCTCTGGTCGAGAACGCGGCCTTCGACGCCACCAACAGCCGGGCCGAAACTGTCCGCGATGCCTAACGCCAAGATGTATGGACGTCACTCGAAAGGACTCCGACCATGAACGACTCTGTCCATGCCTCGCCGCGACGCGGTGATCGGATTTCCGGAGTGACTCAAGCGGTCGAAAAGGCAGAGGCCGAGTTGACGGCCAATCCCACCTTCGGCCCTGCGAGGCACATTAGGCAATCCCCTGCCGACAAATATGCGTGGCAAGCGGTGGAACTCTCCCTGCTCCCCGAAGGGAAAGCGCGCCGCGGATATGTCGAGCGGTTTTACTGGCACAGCAGGATAGACATCCACACCGGCGAGGCGGCTGACCGCGGCACCGCTGTCAAGGCGTGGGCTCTCCCCTCGTCGGATCTGGGTCTCTGGCTCCTACTCAGGAACAATCGCGCCTTTAAAACTGCCGAGGAGTACCGGGATCGAGCACATGCGAATCCACTGCACCGCCACTTCTGGGCCGTGATCAGCGTCGCATCGGCAACCGCGCAAGAGATCAGAGCACTCGACCCCCTCGCAGTCGAAGCCTTCGCTAAGTCCGCGACCGGACGTGTCAACGTCGACAAGGAACTCGCCAGCCTCACCACCCAACTGCTCGGAGCCTCAGCGGTAAGAGAAAAAATCGGAAGTGAACCGCTCGGCGACACCTCCGAAATCCAACATGCGCGAACGCTCTGGCTACGTCACATCGAGGACCTGGACACCAAGGTGGTTCAGCCCGCATTGGAACGAATCACCGCACTGTGCGAGTACCGGGATCGACTACGAGCACTGCAGAGTCAGACCGCGACGGTATACCGCATCAGCAAGAGTGAGGGGATCGACGAACAACTCGGCGAACTGGTCAGGCAGTCCGGCCATGATATCGACGGGTCCTCTCGCATCGACTCGTCTGCAACGGAGCTGCGTCAAGCAGAGATCGCTCGCAGCACCGCTCTGGCCGAAGTACGAGGCGACTACCTGAACGCGTTGCTGCCCTCGCAAATGTGACGCTGAAACAGCCGCGGCCCTGGGTCGGATAACTCGAGCTTGGCTGTAGAGGTTTCAGAATCGTTCGATCGGCTGGGGCCGCTGCCGCCCCCTAGTGTCAGCGCTGCCCCACTTTGACGTTGAACCGGAGCGCAATCTCGCCCACATAGAGCCCGGTGATCAGCAAAACGACGAGGTAGCAAATCGGCACGCCCCACCACGGCAGTCCCAGCGCGAACGGCAACACCGTCGCCGCGGCGACGTACGCCACCCAGAACACGGTACCGATCAGCTGTCACGGTGTTCTTAGGCAACGTCCCGATGAACCGAAACCCGGTCGGCCACATCGTCACGAACGCGATTGCGGCTGACCACCCGAAGACACCCACCATCGGCAAATACTCGCACATCAACGACGCAGGTACAGCAGGCCACAGGCGCAATCTGTCGGAGGTCTGCTGTATACAGTCCTGTTGGTCATCTTCAAGTATGAACGGGCGGTACGGCGTGATCACTGGCACGGTAAAAGGGCAGATCGACACGATCTGGAATGCGTTCTGGTCGGGTGGTATTGCCAACCCTCTCGAGGTGATGGAACAGCTCACCTACCTGCTGTTCATCAAGCGTCTCGACGATCAGCAGACCCTCGCACTGAACAGGGCCAACCGCCTCGGCCGCCCCGTCGAGGGCAATCCTTTCCCGAGCGGCACCGACGACACCGGCCGCGACTACGACGATCTGCGCTGGTCGAAGATCAAGAACATGCACCCCGACGAGGCGTTCGAGGTCGTCGGGCAAAGGGTGTTTCCATTCATCCGGACCATTCGCTCGGACGACTCGACCTACGCGCACCACATGAAGGATGCGCGACTGTCCATCCCGAGCCCGGGTCTATTGATGAAGGTCGTCGACTTGCTCGACAAGGTGCCGATGGAGAATCTCGACACCAAGGGCGACGTGTACGAGTACATGCTCTCCAAGATCGCCGCCGCCGGTCAGAACGGTCAGTTCCGCACCCCCCGCCACATCATCCAGATGATGGTCGAAATGATGGCCCCCCAGCCCGGGGACAGGATCGTCGACCCCGCGTCCGGTACCTGCGGATTCCTGGTCGCGGCCAGTGAATACACGCGTGCACACCACGCCGACGCGATCAGCTCCGGCGCCGCCCGGGAGCAGTACCACCACGACATGTTCCACGGGTTCGACTTCGACAACACCATGCTGCGGATCGGGTCGATGAACATGATGCTGCACGGCATCGAAAACCCCGACGTTCGCTACCGTGATTCGCTCGCCGAAGCGAACACCGCCGATGCCGGCGCGTACTCGATGGTCCTGGCCAATCCGCCGTTCGCCGGCAGCCTCGACTACGAGAACACCGCCAAGGACCTACAGCAGATCGTCAAGACGAAGAAGACCGAACTGTTGTTCATGGCGCTTTTCTTGCGGCTGCTCAAACCCGGTGGGCGGGCCGCGGTAATCGTTCCCGACGGTGTCCTCTTCGGTAGCAGTACCGCCCACAAGGCCCTCCGGAAGATGCTGGTCGAGGACCACAAACTCGACGCGGTCGTCAAGCTCCCTTCCGGGGCGTTCAAGCCGTACGCCGGGGTTTCGACAGCGATCTTGTTCTTCACCAGGACGGATTCGGGTGGCACCGACAATGTGTGGTTCTACGAGGTCACCGCAGACGGGTATTCGCTCGATGACAAGCGCACACCCCTGTTGGACGAGGACAAGCTCGGTGTGCTCGCCACCGGCCTGACCGCCGAGGAGCACGCGAAGAACAATCTGCCCGATGTGCTCCTACGGTGGCAGCAGCGCGACGGCGAGGAACTGATCCGTCCCCGGACCGCGCAAAGTTTCTGCGTACCGAAGGACGACATCGCAGCCCAGGGCTACGACCTCTCGTTGAACCGATACAAGAAGATCGTCCACGAGGAGATCGAACACCGGGCCCCCGATGAGATCCTCGACGAGCTCGATCAGCTCGAGAAGGAAATTACCGACGGCATGGCACAGCTGCGCGAAATGCTCGCTGGCGGTGCGCAGTGACGGGATGGCCGGTGCTGGCACTTGGAAAGGTGGTCGAGGCACGATCGGGATTTGCTTGTGGAGAGGTTGCGCCCGACGGTGTACCACAATTCCGAATGAACAACGTAACAAGGGACGGCCGCCTCGACTACACCAAGGTCCGCCGCGTGCCGCAGGATAAGGCGCGCCTCGATACGTTCGGTCTCCGTACAGGCGATGTCCTCTTTAACGCCACGAATAGTCCTGATCTGGTTGGCAAGACTGCCCTATTCATCGAGCGGGATGAGCCGACCGTCTTCAGCAACCATTTCCTTCGTATTCGGACGAATGGTGAAC
>NZ_JBAQEO010000278.1:0-5109 GCF_049286785.1 Rhodococcus sp. (in: high G+C Gram-positive bacteria)
GGCCTCGAAGGTGCCGTCCAAGGCTCCGTCATCGGCACCTACATGCACGGGCCCGCCCTCGCCCGCAACCCAGAACTCGCCGACCTCCTCCTCAAACGGGCGCTGCGAGTAGACGAACTCGCCCCCCTCGACCTCCCCGAGGTCGAGCAACTTCGCCGCGAGCGCCTCCGCGTGTAGCAGGCGTCGTCCGTCGTCCCCCGCGCCGGTCGTCCCCCGCGCCGGTCGCCCAATGTGACACCGGTTCCGCCTGAATGGACCACTGTGACTGTGAGACTGGATTGGTCCGGCGAACGGACGGGGCACGGAGCCGTCAGGAGGATCGCTGCGGATGGTAAAAGACCCCGAACAGGGGTTCGGCCGGGAATGCATCAGCATTCTCGGCCGGATCTCTGCTTCTCGAGTTTTCTCTGCTCACAGGTACAATTCCTCGATCCGCACTACTGACAATACCCCTGGGTGATCTACGTCACAATAGGTTCGGCGGAACTTTTTGCCGCTTTCGCGTGAGCGGGCAATGCCAGCGCGACGGCGAAGACCAGCATCGACAACACACCACACACGGCGTAGGCGGCGGAGAATCCTCCGGGGGACGCCGTATCGCCCACCATGCCCGCGGCGAGGATCGTCGCTACCACTGCGCTACACATGGTGGTGCCCATCGTCCTCAGCAGCACGTTGACACCATTCGCGGCGGCCATCTGCTGCGACGGCACGGCCCACACGATCAGCATCGGCAGGGTGCTGTAGACCAGAGCGGTCCCGATCGCCGCGATTCCCAGTGCGAGGACGAGCAACCACAGACCCTTGTCGGGGACGGTGTGAATCGAGTATCCGGCGACGAGGCACACCGCACCCGCGAGAATGGTGACCTTTGCGCCGACGCGTTCGGACATCCGCGAGCCGACCTGCGCGAAAATGATCATTGCCACACTCGTCGGCAACTGACAGATTGCAGCCTGGACGATGGTGAGTCCGTAACCGGCCCCGTCGCGCGGCGCCTGGAGCAGTTGCGTGGTGATCAGAGCATTCCCGTAGAACGCGAACCCCACGAGCAGGGCCGTTACGTGCGGCAACAGCACCGTCCGACGTGCGGATACCTGCAGATCGATCAGCGGATTCTTGTTGTGGAGTTGCTGGTACCCCCACAGCAGGAACAGGAACACAGCGGACGCGAACATGCTCAGCACGGCGGGACTCGCCCACCCCCATGAGCTGCCCTGCGTGATCGGAACCAGCAGGCAGACCAGCGCCGCGGTGAGACCCACGGCGCCGGCGCCGTCGAAACGGCCGCCGGAGCGCACTTCCGATTCGCGGATGCACAGGAAGGCTGCCGTGGTGACAGCCACCCCGATACCGGTCGTCACCCAGAAGAGCATGTGCCAGTTGGAGTATTCGGCGATTGTCGCCGCGAACGGTAACCCGAGCGCGGTGCCGATCCCGAGCGTCGAACTCATCGTCGCGATCGCTCGATTGACCTTCTCGCGCGGAAGCTCGTCGCGCAGGATCGAGATACCGATAGGGATCACCGCCGCACCGGCACCCTGCAATCCGCGGGCGAAGATCAGCAATGCGATGTCGGACGTGACCGCGCACAGCACGGAGCCGGCCGTCATCAGAATGAAGGCGACGAGCAACATCCGCTTCTTACCGACCATGTCGGCCAGACGCCCGAAGATCGGTGTCACCACCGCGCCGACGAGGAGTGTCGTCGTGATCAACCACGACACCGATTGCAGGCTGGCGCCGGTGAAACCCGGCATGCTCGGCAGCAACGGCACCATCACCGTCTGCAGGACGGCCTGGAACACACCACCGAAGGCCAGGATCGGGAAGAGGAAACGAGAACCACCCGACGATGTCGCCGAACCCCGGGGTGGGTGGTCCGCTGGAGCCGGGGGCTCGGGAGCTGAGAAGGGGCGCGTCAACGAGATCGTCACGTGTCACCCCTTGCAGCTGGTAAATGGTTGTTCACCACAGTAGGTGAACAACGATTTACTTAGCAAGACTTCAGATGTGATCTACGTCCAACAATTGCTGCACGATCGGCGAATACCGCTCCACCACCTGCTCCGGCGTTCCGGTCGCATACTCCTGCATCATCCTGCGACGCATCACTGCGAGCCCCGTCAGCATCGACATCACGAGCTCCGCCCGCAGCCGAGCATTGTCCCCGGTCAGGCGTCCGGCGAGGGTGTCGATCATCTGCGTCGAATAGTTGGCCCGCAGCTTACGGCTGCTCTCCTCGCTCGGCCCACTCATGAACAGAATGCTCAACGACAGCGGCTTGTACGGTTCGAGGGGACGCGCGAACATCTCGACCATCCGCCGCCCCAGGCCGTCGACGGGCCCCTCGAACAACGTCGCCGCCGCCGCCCGAAAATCGACCAGCGCGTCGAACAACTGCTCCTTCGAACCGAAGTACTTGATGATCAACGGGGCGCTGACCCCGGCGTCCTCGGCGATCTCCTTGAGCGTGATGTCACGGTACGGGCGGGTCGCGAAGGCCCGCCCCGCGGCGTCGATGATCAATGCCCGGGTCTGCTCGGCGGTGCGCTTGACGGTCCCACCCGACGTCCCAGCACCCGGCGTCCCAACACCCGGCGTCCCAACACCCGACGTCACAGCGTCCTCCGTCCCGACAACGCCCGGCCCAGCGTGAGCTCGTCGGCGAACTCGAGGTCGCCGCCCATCGGCAGACCCGACGCCAGCCGACTGACCGTCAGCCCGGGGAAGTCGCGGAGCATCCGGACGAGGTAAGTGGCGGTGGCTTCACCCTCGGTGTTCGGATCGGTCGCGATGATCACTTCGGAGACGTCGACACCGTCCTCCTGGTTACCGATGCGCGTGAGCAACTCGCGGATGCGGAGCTGATCGGGCCCAATCCCCGACAGCGGATCCAGAGCGCCTCCGAGCACGTGGTAGCGACCTTTGAACTCGCGTGTGCGCTCGACAGCCTGGACGTCTTTGGGCTCCTCGACAACACAGATCACCGTGTGATCGCGGCGGGGATCGGCGCAGATGCGGCAATGCTCCTTGTCGGAGACGGTGCCGCACACCACACAGAACTGGACTCCGTCACGGACCCGTTGCAGGGCGTTCTTCAGCCGATCGATTTCGGGTGGCTCGACACCGAGGAGGTGGAAAGCTATGCGCTGCGCACTTTTCGGACCGACTCCCGGAAGTTTGCCGAGTTCGTCGATCAGATCCTGAACCGGACCTTCGTACACGCGACGCCTCTAGAAGCCGGGGAGACCGGGCAGGCCTCCACCGAATCCGCCCGCGAGCGGACCGAGCTTCTCCGCCGCGATCTGCTGTGCCTTGTTGGAAGCGTCCTCGATGGCACCGATGACGAGATCCTGCAGCGTCTCGACGTCGTCGGGATCCACCACCTTGGGATCGATCCTCAGGCCGACCACTTCACCGGTTCCCTTGACGGTGGCGGTCACGAGTCCACCACCGGCCTGCCCGGTGACCTCGGCCTCGGCCATCTCCTGCTGCGCGGCCATCAGCTGCTGCTGCATCTGCTGCGCCTGCGCGAGAAGCTGAGACATGTCGGGTTGTCCACCTGGTTGCACTGACGGAATCCTTTCAGAAGGTTTCTCTCGCCAGCGTAGACCGTGGGCGAGCCGGTCGTCCGCGTCCGGCACCGGCGTCAGCCCAGTGCGCGCTTCAGGTTTTCCAGGACCTTCGCCTGGATCTTCTTCAGCCCGAGCGGCGCGAAGGTCTTCTCGAAGAAGCCGCCGATGCCGCCGGCCCCTTTCCACTCGGTGGTCGTGGAGACAGTCGAGCCCGCCCCGTTGGGGGCGACGTCCCAGGTGGTCACGAGCGATGAGTTCGCGTCCGTCTCGGTGATCCGATTGCCCGTCACCGTCACGGATGCCTTGATATTCCGGGTCCGCTTCTTCGTCGCCTGCAACGTCCACTGCGCGACGGTGCCACTGCCCTGGCCACCCTCGAGGACGCGGTAGTCGAGGTACTCCTCGGGGAGGATGCGCGGACGCATCGTCTCGTAATCCGCCAGAGCGGCGAGCACCGTCTCCGGTGTGGCTGCGACGACTATCGAACTGCTCGCGCTGACCTGACCCACAGTGGGAACTCCTCTTGTACGGTTTCTGCAAAACGCTTTGCCACGCACATCCTGCCTGCCGCCCCGGCGTCCCGACGAGGAAGCGACATTCGGTTGTGAGCAGCTAGCTCACTCGAGGGAGCGCCGAACAACACAATTGTGAGACATCCGTGTGAATCTACGGACGAGTGCATTGATTTGCGTGGCCTGAACTCGCCGGGAGAGATAGCGTCAGGGTTGTGGCTGCCTCTTCGGTTGAACTACTGAAAAGCATGCGGGAGGGTCGACGCCCCTTCCGCATTGATCGAACTCCGCCCCTCGCCGGGCCCGACGCTCACCGCGCGGGTGTCGAACGTCTCCTCGCGTCGTACCGTGCGATCCCCTCGGACGCCACCGTGCGACTCGCGAAGAAGACCTCCAACCTCTTCCGGGACCGCGCCCGCTCCGATGCGCCCGGCCTCGATGTGTCCGGACTCGGCGGCGTCATCTCCGTCGATCCGCAGGCGAGGACCGCCGACGTCGCCGGAATGTGCACGTACGAAGATCTGGTGGACGCCACCCTGCCGTACGGCCTGGCGCCACTGGTGGTCCCGCAACTCAAGACCATCACGCTCGGCGGCGCCGTCACCGGCCTCGGCATCGAATCGACGTCCTTCCGGAACGGCCTACCGCACGAATCGGTGCTCGAGATCGACGTGCTGACGGGCAGCGGCGACATCGTCACCGCGACACCGGAAGGCGAGAACTCCGACCTCTTCTGGGGATTCCCCAACTCGTACGGCACGCTCGGCTACTCCACACGCCTGCGGATCCAACTCGAACCGGTCGCACGTTTCGTCGCGCTCCGCCACCTGCGTTTCGACTCGCTGGAAGAGATGCAGTCGACGATGGACCGCATCGTCGGCGATCGTGTCCACGACGGTATTCCCGTCGACTATCTCGACGGTGTGGTCTTCACCGAAAGGGAGAGCTACCTGACCCTGGGACACCAGACCGACGAGGGTGGGCCCGTCAGCGACTACACCGGTCGGAATATCTTCTAC
>NZ_JBAQEO010000279.1:0-11297 GCF_049286785.1 Rhodococcus sp. (in: high G+C Gram-positive bacteria)
GCCGGGGACTGCGCGGAGAACGGGAGGTGGCTGCCACCGGGGAAACATACCGCGCGCCATGGACGCGCCATGGATCTGTGGCCGGAGCGTTGATGGCACACTGGAGTCCGATTCGCGCAGGACGGCATGAAAGGTCAGGATTGCTGACGTGACGTACACCATCGCAGAACCCTGTGTCGACGTTCTGGACAAGGCCTGCATCGAGGAATGCCCGGTCGACTGCATCTACGAGGGTGGCCGGATGCTCTACATCCACCCCGACGAATGCGTGGACTGCGGGGCGTGCGAGCCCGTCTGCCCGGTCGAAGCCATCTTCTACGAGGACGACGTCCCGGACAACTGGGTGGCGTACACCAAGGCCAACGCCGACTTCTTCGAAGAGCTGGGATCGCCGGGTGGGGCGGCGAAGGTCGGGAAGACCGACTACGATCCGCCCCTGATCAGGGCACTTCCGCCGATGGCCGAGAAGTAGGCGCCCTACTCCTCGCGGAGTCGGCCCGCTTCCATCCGCCAGCGTCGGGTGCTGCGTGTGGTTTCGAGCATGCGGCGGTCGTGGGTGACCAGCAGCAGCGTGCCGTCGAAGTTCTCCATTGCCTGCTCGAGTTGTTCGATGGCGGGAAGATCCAGATGGTTGGTGGGTTCGTCGAGCACCAGCAGATTCACGCCGCGGGCCTGGAGAAGCGCCAGTGCGGCCCGCGTGCGTTCGCCGGGCGACAGTGACGCCGCCGGACGCAGCACGTGGTGCCCCTTGAGTCCGAACTTTGCCAGCAGAGTCCGCACGTCGGCGTCCGGCCAGTCCGGTACCTGCGCCGCGAAGGCGTCGTGCACCTGATCGGCGCCCTCGAAGAGGCTGCGTGCCTGATCGATCTCCCCGATCGCGACCCCGGAGCCCAGTGATGCGGTACCCGAATCCGGCTTCAGCGTGCCGAGCAGCACCTTCAGCAGCGTGGTTTTGCCGGAACCGTTGGCGCCCGTGACGAGGATGCGATCCCCCCAGTTCACCTGGGTGGTCACGGGCCCGAACCGGAACGACGGGGTGGTCACGACCGCGCCGTTCGCCGCAGCCACCACGGATCCGCTGCGCGGGGCGGCGGCGATCTCCATGCGGAGTTCCCACTCCTTGCGCGGTTCCTCGACCACGTCGAGGCGTTCGATGCGGCGCTGGGTCTGCCGTGCCTTCGCGGCCTGCTTCTCGGTGGATTCGGTGCGCAGACCCTTTCCGATCTTGTCGTTGTCCTTGGTCTTGCGGCGGGCGTTGCGGACGCCGTGTTCCATCCAATTGCGCTGCATCTGGGCGCGATCCTCGAGTCCGGACCGGGTGCCGGCGTACTCCTCGTACGCCTCCCTGGCGTGGCGACGGGCGATCTCACGTTCGGCGAGATACGACGCGTAGCCGCCGTCGTACACCGAGATCTGCTGTTGCGCCAGATCGAGTTCCACGATTCCCGTCACCGTGCGGGACAGGAATTCGCGATCGTGACTCACCACGACCATGGCGGCGCGGCTCTCCGCGACGAACCGTTCGAGTTGTTCGAGTCCGAGAAGGTCGAGATCGTTGGTCGGTTCGTCGAGCAGCAGGACGTCGTATCGGGACAGCAGCAGCGACGCCAGGCCGGCGCGGGCCGCCTGACCGCCGGAGAGCGACGTCATGAGTGCGTCGAGCGGGACTCCGAGGCCGATTTCGCTCACCACCTTCTCCGCACGTTCCTCGAGGTCGGCGCCTCCGAGCGCGAGCCAGCGTTCGAGGGCGGGGGAGTAGAGGTCGTCCTCCGACTCGCCCAGGGTGGCCGCGGCGGCGTTCATCGCGTTCTCCGCCTCGGTGACGCCCGTGCGCCTGCCGAGGAAACCGAGGACCGTCTCGTTCTCGATCCGGTCCGGTTCCTGGGCGAGATACCCGACGGCGGCGTCGGGTGGACTGAGGACGATGCTGCCCTCGACGTCTGCCGATCCGACACCCGCAAGTGCGGTCAGCAGCGTCGACTTGCCCGCGCCGTTGGCCCCCACGAGGCCGGTCACGTCGCCGGGTGCCACGGTGAGGTCGAGATCGGAGAACAGAGTGCGCTCACCGCGCGAAGCCGTCAATCCGCTGATGCGCAGTGTTGCAGTCACCCGGAGATTATCTCCCCCCCCGTGAGTACTTGTTAACCGCGGGCGGTTGACAAGTACTCACAGGCGTCAGCGCTTGACGAGGCGGAACCAGCGGGGATCGGCTTTCTTGAGTGGCCCCGGCATGCCGGTGGTGTCGGCATCCACGTCCGACACCAGCTTCCACCCCGCGAAGAGCCGCTCGACCTCCGATCGAGAGGCGCCGCGCGGGATGAAGGCGCGGTGGCCCGGTCCGAATGCGAACATGATGAGCGTGCCTCCGTGCTCGGTCACCGCGGTGACCGCTTCGGCATACGCGGCACGATCCGCATCGCCGAGGCCGTGAAAGCAGCCGATGTCGAGTACCAGGTGATAGCCGCCGCCGACGTGGTGCTGGAGGTCGGTGGCGTCCACACACATGAAGCGCACGTCGACCCCCGCCTTCCTGGCGTTGGTGCGGGCCTTGTCGAGCGCGAGTTGGACAGTGTCCACCCCGGTCACCTGCCAGCCCCGTTTCGCCAGTTCGATCGAGTACTCACCCGTGCCGCACCCGATGTCGAGTATCTTGCCCGGCGGCGCGTCGAAGGGGTCGAGCAAGGTATCGATCTGGTGAGCGAAGGTCGGCCCCGACCGTACCCACGGCGTGATCCTCAACCGGTAGAGCAGTTCGTATCCGAGACCCATGTCGGCCCCTTCCCACCGGGCGCGTCACTACCCGAACGCGATTGACAGCGGATACCCCCCCGTTTCCGAATCGACACCTCGGAGAGTCCACATCTTGGGACGTGGGGAACATCTGGTGCCGACACCCGGTTGCATGTGCTCATGGGTTTCAACACCGCAGAAAGTCCTGTCCCGACTGTCGCTCTGCACGACGGCAACGTCATCCCGGCGCTCGGGTTCGGCGTCTGGCAGGTGCCGGACGAGGAGAGCTACGAAGCGGTCGCCGTGGCGTTGAAGGTGGGGTATCGCAGCATCGACACCGCGCGCATCTACGACAACGAGCGGGGCGTGGGACGTGCACTCGCCGATTCGGGTATCGCGCGAGACGAACTGTTCGTCACGACCAAGCTGTGGAACGAGGATCAGGGGTACGACTCCACACTGCGGGCATTCGACGACAGCCTGGACCGCCTCGGGCTGGATTACGTGGACCTCTACCTCATCCACTGGCCCGCCCCGTCCCTGGACCGGTATGTCGACACGTTCAAGGCGTTCCAGAAGATCAAGTCGGACGGACGGGCACGGTCGATCGGCGTCTCCAACTTCACCGCGGAGAACCTGGGGCGTCTGATCGCCGAGACGGGTGAGGTGCCGGTGATCAACCAGGTGGAACTGCATCCGCGGTTCAATCAGGCAGATCTGCGCGCGTTCCATACCGGTCAGGGGATTGCGACGGAGGCGTGGAGCCCGCTCGGGCAGGGCACCGTGCTGGAGGATGAGACCATTGCGAGGATCGCGGAAGCCCACGGCAAGTCGACCGCCCAGGTGATCATCCGCTGGCACCTGCAGATCGGCAACGTGGTGATCCCCAAGTCGGTGACGCCCGAGCGGATAGCCGCCAACTTCGACGTGCTCGACTTCGAGCTCACGCCGGACGACATCAACACCATCGGATCGCTCACGGCTGACGACGGCCGCATCGGTCCGGATCCCTCGACCTTCGGCTAGAGGCTCGGGACCGTCGCCGTCAGTTGCCTTCCGTCAGCCGGAAGTCCGCGAAGTCGAAACCCGGCACGACAATGCAACTGACGAGGGCCGGCTCGTCTCCGATCGGTGCTGCGCGTTGCCAGTGTCGTGGCGGGACCAGCAGTTGCGGCTGATGTCCCGCTGTGATGTCGGCTCCGAGAAGTAACGGCCTCATGTCGGCGGGGGAGTGGCCGTCGCCGCCGAGTTCGAGTCGCAGCGGGCTCCCTCGGTGGAAGAACCACATCTCGGCGCTGTGCACGGTGTGCCAGGCCGATTGCGTGCCGGGCATGAGGAGGAACAGGATCGCGGTTCCCGCGGATCGCGGGCCCGCGTAGCCGTCGGGCAGATTCTCGGCGGGGATCGTGATCTCGCTACGCCAGGTTTCGCGGTACCAGCCGCCCTCGGGGTGGGGTGCGAGGTCGAGGGCGCGTGCCCACTCCGGTAGTTCCGTCATGATCGACATTCTCGCCCGAACATCGATGTCGGGCGAGGTGGCACCTGTCCATTGCATGTTGCATGTAACGTGTTGTATGTTGCATGTCACAGTTCCAAGGCAATGCGACGCACATCATGTCGGGTCCGAGGTCCTGTCGACGCAGGAAGTGCAAATGCCTTTCTCCAGAGAACGCCCCATCGGAAGACTCCACCCGCTCGGACGAAGGAAGATCATGTCACGCGTAATCTCCAGGCAAGCAAACAGATTCACCAACCCGCGCAGGGCCGCCCTGGCCGGCGTCGCAGTGGCACTGCTGTTGGTGCCGGCCTGCTCCACCGATTCCGCCTCGGAGCCGGAAGGTGACACAGCAACTGTCAGCTTTCCCGACAACAAAGCCACCGGGAGTCCGGTCAAGATCGGGCTCATCAATCCCGAAGGTGGTCCGGCTGTCTCGCTACCGGGAAACCGTGAAGCTGCTGTCGCCGCGACGGAGTACGCCAACGCACACTTGGGTGGAATCGACGGGCATCCAATCGAACTCGTCCAGTGTTCGAACAAGGAGGACCCGGCATCCGCGCGCGACTGCGCAAATCAGATGGTGGAGGCCGGCGTTTCCGCTGTGGTCGTGACGACGACAGGCCAGGGCGAGTCGATGGCTCCCATCATCACGGGATCGGGCATTTCGTATATCGCACCCAACGGCTCGAGCAATGCCGAGTTGAGTTCCCCGAACGCCTTCATGCTGACCAGCGGATTCCCGGGAATGCTGATGTCCATGGCCTCCTACGCCGGGTCTCAGGGCTACGACAAGGTCACCGCGTTCGTCAGTGACAACAATTCAGCGGTACCGGCCACCCAGGGGATCGGTGGACCGGCGTTCCAGGCAGCGGGCGTCGAATTGCAGATCGTCCCGGTTGCTCAGGGAACACCGGACGCGACACCCCAGGTCAGTGCGGGTCTGTCCGGTAAGCCGGATGCGGTAGCGGTCATCGGCGACGCAACCCTGTGCACTTCGCTCATCAAGGCGCTGTCCACGCTGGGTTCGGATGCCGACACGATGCTGATCCAGCCGTGCATGGATCCGTCGACGGTTCAGGCGGTCGGCTCGATGATGGACGGGGCACACGTATTCACCACCTCGGACATCACCTCCAGCGATCCCGAGGCCGTGCTGTATCGATCGGTCATGCAGCAGTTCGCACCGGACACCGACATCGAGGGCTTCACGGTGACCGGCTACCAGGGAATCCTGGGTCTCGTCAGGGCCACCGCCGGGCTGCAGGGTGAGCCCACCGCCGGTGCTGTGTCGGCAGCTATCGCCGCGGCGAAGGACGTCGTCCTGCCCGCCGGCCACGGCATCACCTTTGCCTGCGACGGCAGCGCTCTGCCGGCACTCCCCGCGGTGTGCAGCACCGGTCTGGTCTCGGCCACAGTGGTGGACGGAAAGACGACGGATCCTCAACTGGCGAAATGAGTTTCCTCTCCCTGTCTGCCTAGTTCTCTCTTCTCGAAGGAATTGACGTGTCCGACCATTTCGTGTTCCTTGCTCTCGGCCTGGGTAACGGCTCGGTGTTTGCCGCGCTCGCTCTCGCCCTGGTCATGACCTTCCGCAGTTCCGGTGTGGTGAATTTCAGCACCGGAGCAATAGCCCTGTATGTGGCATACACGTACGCATTACTCAGGGACGGTAAACTTCTCGTCCCTGTGCCCGGCCTGCCGAAGACGGTAAGCCTGGGCGCCGAGCTCGGGGTTCTGCCGGCGATGGCCCTCTCCCTGGTCATCGCGGCTGTGCTGGGTGCGCTGATCTATGCGGTGGTGTTCCGGCCGCTGCGCAACGCACCCACAGTGGCCAAGGCGGTGGCCTCCATCGGGGTGATGCTGTTCGTGCAGGCGCTGTTGGCGGTACGAGTGGGCACGAAACCGGTCTCCGTGGACTCGATCCTGCCAAGCGGTGTGATCACCATCGGTGATGCTCGGATACCCACGGACAGAGTCTGGTTCGCAGCGGTCATCGTGGCGCTGACGGTCCTGCTGACCCTGGCCTTCCGGTGGACCCGGTTCGGTCTGGCAACGCGTGCGGCCGCGGAATCCGAGAAGGGTGCGCTCGTGTCGGGCCTGTCCCCGCAACGGATCGCCTTCGGTAACTGGGCGCTGAGTACGGCAGTGGCAGGGTTGAGTGGAATCCTCATCGCACCCATCGTTCCGCTCATCCCTGTGTCGTACACGTTGTTCATCGTTCCGGCGCTCGCGGCCGCACTCGTCGGCAATTTCTCGTCGATGGGTGCGGCTGTGGCCGCCGGACTCGGCATCGGCATGTTGCAGTCGGAAATGACCTATCTGCAGTCGAGTGTGAGCTGGTTCCCGCAGTCCGGAATGGCCGAGCTCGTTCCACTCGTGATGATCTTCATCTTCCTGGTCGTCCGTGCGCGTCCATTGCCCTCCCGTGGCGCGGTGATCATGCAGACCCTGGGCAGAGCACCTCGGCCGCGCGGATTGCTCGTGCCGACGACGGTCGCGGCAACGGTCGCGGTCTGTGCTCTCGTCTTCAGCTCGGGAAGTATGCGCGCAGCGATAATGACCAGCCTGATATTGGCCATTATTTCTCTGTCTTTGGTCGTGGTCACCGGGTTGGCCGGTCAGATCTCGCTCGCGCAGTTGACCTTGGCGGGGGTGGGTGCGTTCACCCTCAGCCGGCTGGCCACCGACCTCGGGGTGCCGTTTCCACTGGCTCCGTTGGCTTCGGGGTTGGTGGCCATGGTCGTCGGCGTTCTGGTGGGTCTGCCGGCACTACGGATCCGCGGATTGCCCCTGACGGTCTTGACTCTCGCGCTGGCCGTATTTCTCGAGATGTTCTGGTTCCGCAACAACACGTTCAACGGCGGCCTCACCGGTTCGCCCATCCCGGACCCGACGCTGTTCGGTTTCGATCTGGGCATCGGATCAGGCCAGGAGTATCCCCGACTGCAGTTCGGGCTTCTCTGCCTCCTCACGCTCGTCATCATCGCGCTCGGAGTTGCCCGATTGCGTACGAGCCGGCTCGGTGCGTCGATGCTTGCCGTGCGCGCGAATGAGAGGGCGGCGGCCGCTGCCGGAATCGATGTCGCAACCACCAAGCTGAAGGCCTTCGCAATTGGTGCGTTCATTGCCGGCATCGGTGGTGCACTGATGGGCTACCAGCAGACCACCGCCACTGCCGAAACCTACTCGGTTCTGGCCGGCATCGGCCTGTTCGCGATTGCGTACCTGGCCGGCATCACGTGTGTCTCCGGAGGGATCCTCGCGGGAATCGCAGGTGCTGGTGGCGTCGTCTTCTTCATCTTCGATCGCTATCTCGAGGTGGGCAGCTACTACGCCATGGTGAGCGGAATCCTGCTGATCATCACGGTGATCAAGTACCCGGAGGGCCTGATCGGGCATCTGCACAAGTACTCGGATGCCGTCCGACGCCGCCTCCCGAAGGGGATGCGTCCGGATGCGGCGGTGGCGAAGGATTCGTCGATCGGTCAGCGACCACCTTCTGCTGCCCCGCTCGCGATCCGCGACGTCACGGACGGCGTGCTGCTCTCCGTCGCGGACATCGGTGTCCGTTACGGGGGAGTGGTGGCACTCGATGCGGTCTCGTTCGATGTTCACGCCGGCGAGATCGTCGGACTGATCGGACCCAACGGAGCCGGCAAGACCACCTGCATGGACGCGATCAGTGGGTTCGCCGAGTCGACCGGCAGCGTCCGGCTGCACGACAGGCGCATCGATGACCTCGAGCCTCACCGGCGCAGCCGTGCGGGTCTGGGGCGCACCTTTCAAGCGATCGAGTTGTACGAGGACCTGACGGTGCGCGAGAACGTGGAGGTCGGCACCGTCGCGACCCATCGTCACCGGCATGCCGGGGCGCAGGACCTCGACGCACTCTTCGGACTCCTGCATCTCGGCGAAGTGGCCGATCGGCCGGTCAACGAGCTGTCCCAGGGGCAGCGTCAATTGGTCTCGATCGCGAGGGCAATAGCCGGACAACCCGAGATCGTTCTGCTCGACGAGCCGGCTGCCGGCCTCGACAGCACGGAAAGCCGTTGGCTCGGTGAACGTTTGACATCGATACGCGATGCGGGCGTGGCCATCATCATGGTCGAACACGATATGGAACTCGTGCTCGAAGTCTGTGACCGAATTGTCGTCCTCGATCTCGGCAGGGTCATCGCCAGCGGCACACCCGAACAGATAAAGACCAACCCGGACGTGATGCGTGCCTACCTCGGCACCACCCATGCACCGCAGGAGGCTGCGCTATGACCGACGACATCGCCCCCGAGCTGACCTGCTCCGGCCTCGACGCCGGATATGTCAAGGGGCACCCGTGTATTCGTGATATCTCCCTCACGCTGGGCGCCGGCGAGGTGCTGTCCCTGCTCGGGCCCAACGGCGCAGGGAAGACCACCCTGCTGCTCACGCTCGCAGGTCTCCTTCCCAGCCTCGGGGGGACTGTTTCGATCGGCACCGGGACTCTGCGTTCGGGACGCCCGCGACAAGCCTCCGCCGCCGGAATGGTACTGGTGCCCGACGATCGGGCTCTCTTCGGCGGTCTGACCGTTCAGGAGAACCTGCGCCTCGCACAACGGCCGGGCATTGCCGATACCGAAACGGTGATGGAGTACTTTCCGGCACTCCGGAAGCGATTCAAGGTGGCGGCCGGTCAGCTTTCCGGCGGTGAGCAACAGATGCTGGCGCTCGGGCGTGCACTCGTTCAACAACCCCGAGTGCTGCTGATCGACGAACTGAGCATGGGTCTGGCGCCAGTGATCGTGGAATCACTGCTCCCGGTGATCCGCAGGGTCAGCGACGAACGTGGCACCGCAGTCGTTCTCGTGGAACAGCATGTCCGGTTGGCCCTCGAGATCGCAGACTCCGCGATCGTGCTCGCGCACGGCAGTGAAATTCTCCGCGGATCTGCGAAGGAATTGGCGGCGAATCCGCAACTGATAGAGGACGCCTACCTCGGGGGATCGAGGTCGGCGGGAAGCACGTCTTCACAGGCAGTCCTGTAGCCGGTATCCGTCCTGTCCGATCGGCGCCAGGTTCACCCTTTTCGGACGATCTGCACTGCGCCACCGCGTGCGATGCTGTGCACGCCGCACCTTCACAATCTGCCGTGTCGGCAGTTGTCGGCGGAAGGGAGCCTCCGATGTCGACATCCGCGGAACGCACAGAACCGGTGGCGCATCCGAGCAGGGCCGAACGTGCACAACGAGGGGCGGACGCCCGCCGGGACACTCCGCCGGCCGCGCTCGCGGAGCATCATGTCGCCGATCGGCGCGATCCGGTCGCCCTCCTCGAGCAGCAGGCGGCGGACCGGGTACCCGAACTCGTCCCGATCCGGTACGGGCGGATGGCGGCCACCGCCTTCACCTTCTACCGCGGTGCCGCCGCGATCATGGCCGACGACCTGGCCCACTCGCCCACCACGGGCCTGCGCACACACCTCTGCGGGGACGCGCACCTGAGCAACTTCGGACTCTTCGCCACCCCGGAACGCAGGCTGGCGTTCGACATCAACGACTTCGACGAGACACATCCCGGCCCCTTCGAATGGGACGTCAAACGCCTGGTTGCCAGCCTCGCGGTCGCGGCGAAAGAGAACGGATACAGCGACAAGAAACGCACGAAGATCACCCGCGCCTGCGCCGCCGAATACCGCGAAACCATCGTCCGGCAGGCGCAACTGGGAAACCTCGCGGTCTGGTACTCCCACATCGAACCCACGGCGGACCTCACCGAGCTCCGAGACCAACTCAGCTCGGCGCAGAAGGAACGCGCCCGCACCGCGCTGGAGAAGGCCCGCCGCCGCGACAGCGTCCAGGCGCTCTCGAAACTGACCACCGTCGTCGACGGCAAGAGACGCATCATCAGCGCCCCGCCCTTGATAGTCCCGGCCGAGGAGGTGTACGCGGGCAAGGACCTCGAAGCGTTGTACCGAGACCTCCAAGGGAAACTCGACACATACGCACAAACCCTCCAATGGGATCGGCGCCGCCTGTACGACCAGTTCCAGATGGTGCAGATCGCCCGCAAGGTGGTCGGGGTCGGCAGCGTGGGCACCCGCACCTGGATCATCCTGATGCTCGGGGCAGACGACAGAGATCCGCTGTTCCTCCAGGTGAAGGAGGCGAAACCGTCCGTGCTGTCGGGCTACGTCGACGGCCCGTCGTTTACGACCGAGGGCGAACGGGTCGTCAGTGGGCAGCGGTTGATGCAGGCCGCCAGCGACATCTTCCTGGGCTGGGAACGCGGTCCGGGTCCCGACGGCGTCGAGCACGACTTCTACATACGCCAACTGCGTGACGGCAAGGGCTCGGCGGTGATCGAGACGATGACACCTTCGGTGATGGGGTTGTATGGGCGGCTGTGCGGACGGGTTCTCGCCTTCGCGCACGCCCGAGCGGGCGACCGGATCGCGATCGCCGCCTACGTCGGGGACGGCACCGAGTTCGACCATGCGATCGCAGAATTCGCCGAGACGTATGCCGACCAGAACACCCGAGACCATGCGGCACTACTCGACGCGATCACCGCGGGCCGCATCACCGCCGACACCGGACTCTGAACCGAGTCCACCAGAATTCCGGGCATCTCGCTGACAACACGTGTCCCGGCGGCGGATAATCGGTTTCACCAGTTCGTTCGTACTTTGACGGAGAAGGAACGGTCCATGTCTCAGGATTCGCTGGTCAAACAATCTTCACGCGAGTCGATGTCGAGGGGCTCACCAAGGACGCCCTGATGGCACTGACCGACGTGTCGAATGTCGGCGCGAACGCGCCCCGTCTGGACAAGGCCGTGGTCGGTCTCACACCGGTGATCATCAGCCAGGCAAAGAACTTCGTTCACGACACGGTCAGCTCACTCGTGGAGTCCCAGCAGTTCGAGGACCTGTGGATCCAGGCGAACCGGGCCGCCCACAACGCGCTCGTGGCGGTGGTGACGGGGAACTACGGTGTCAGTTCGGTGGAGGTCGACCGGAGTGGCACCGTCAGCATCTCGCTGGGGACGATCATCGACAGGGTGAAGGCCGCACTCGTCGAACGGGGTTTCGCGT
>NZ_JBAQEO010000280.1:0-5668 GCF_049286785.1 Rhodococcus sp. (in: high G+C Gram-positive bacteria)
GGCGTCGGCTGGGTGCCCGCTTACGGAGCCAGCGAGTTGCCGGTCATAGCCTGCAATCCACTCGAAGGGGCGCGGCTCGACAGCGTGGGGCGGCCCGTTCCCGGAGTGGATATCCGGGTGGTGTCGCTGGAGACCGGGGAACCGCTCGGGCCGGGCGAGACCGGTGAGATTCAGGCGCAGTCCGATTCGCTGATGGCCGGCTATCTGCCGAGCGAGGCGAATGCCGATGCGTTCACCGGCGGCTGGTACCGGACAGGCGATGTCGGCTACCTCGACTCCGGAGGCTGGCTGCGGATCACCGACCGGTCGAAGGAAATGATCAAGGTCAAGGGGTTCCAGGTCGCGCCCGCCGAAATCGAGGCGGTGCTGCACGGGCACCCGGGTGTTGCCGACTGCGCGGTGTTCGGAATTCCGGACCGGGCCGCCGGCGAGGCCGTCGTGGCGGCGGTCACGAAGGCCGCTGGGGAAGACGACACCGACGCAGCGGAACTCATGGCCCTGGTGGGAGCCCGGCTGGCCTCGTACAAGCGGCCGAGCCGGGTCGTGTTCGTACCCGAGATTCCTCGCCTGCCCTCCGGCAAGGTGTTGCGCCGAGAACTCAAGGAGCGCTATGGACGTACGTCTGACCAATGAACAGCAGCAACTGCGCGATGCGGCCGCCAGACTGGCCGATGATCTCGGACCGGGCTCGGTCCTCGATCTGGACGACGGCAATCGGATCGCGCGGTTGGAGAAGACCGTGGACTCGACGGGCTGGCGTGCCCTTCGGTCCGACGGCGCCTCGGGTGTGGAAGTCGCCATCGTCGCCGAGGAGTTCGGGCGGGGTCTGGTCGATGTTCCCTTCCTCGGCCCGGTCCTCGCCGACGATCTGTTCCGCCACGTCACCGAAGATCAGCCGACGTGGGCGATAGCTGTCGACGGCGAAGCCGCCGACGCCCGCGGTCTGGAGCGCGCCCTCGTGCTGGACGGCACCCGGATTCTGACCGGACGGGTGGGATCTGCCGTCCCGGCCGCGGACCTGACCAGAAGCTTTGCGGAACTGGTCGCGCCGTTCGAGTCCCTCGGTGACCTGTCCTCGGAGGACGTCGAGCGGGGGCATGCACTGGCCTTTGTCGTCACCTGCGCCGACCTCGTCGGTACCGCCCGGGGAGCCCAGGCTCTTGCCGTCGACTACGCGAAGATGCGTGAGCAGTACGGCAATACGATCGGCTCCTATCAGGCAGTGGCCCACCTGCTCGCCGAGAGCCAGGCCCTGATCGAGGGTTCGGTGAGCGTACTGCGCTACGCCGCTTGGGCTGTCGACGAGCTGACGCCACCCGAGGCACTGCAGGCCGGCCGGATCGCGAAGATCTACAGCGCGCGCGCCGCCCGAACCGTCTGCGAGACCGCTATCCAGGTGCACGGCGGGATCGGGAACACCTGGGAGTGCCTCGAGCACGTCTACCTGCGCCGCGCACTGACATCCACCGAACTGTTCCCCGTGAGCCTGGAGGAGATTCACCTTGGACTTTCGTGACTCGCCGGAAGAAGCAGCCTTCCGGGACCGACTGAGGTCCTGGCTGGTTGATACGGCCAAGACATTCCCCACTTCGGGCGACGAGTACTGGGCCAAGCAGCCCGAATGGCACCGGGCCCTGTACAGTGCCAGGTTCTTCGGACTGTCGTGGCCGAAAGAATATGGTGGACAAGAGTTGCCGCCCGTGTACGACGTCATTTTGGACGAGGAGCTGGCCATCGCGGGTGCGCCGGCGAGGCCCAGCCTCGGCTACCTGGTCACCGGACTCGGACGGCACGGCAGTGAGGAGCTCCGGCGCCGTTTCCTCCCGGGAATGATCAACGGCACCGAGCGGTGGTGTCAGGGGTTCAGTGAGCCCGGTGCCGGATCGGACCTCGCATCGCTCACCACCACCGCGGTGCGCGACGGTGACAACTACGTCATCCACGGCCACAAGGTCTGGACGAGCTATTCCGATGTGGCGGACTGGTGTCTGCTGCTTGCTCGCACCGAGCCGGACCAGCCTCGCCATCGTGGCCTGTCCGCGTTCATCGTCCCGATGCATCAGCCGGGTATCGAGCAGCGGCCGCTGAAGATGATCAGCGGAGTCACCAAGGAATTCGGTCAGGTTCTGTTCGACGGCGCGACGGTGTCGGCCGATCAGATGGTCGGCGCACCGGGCGAGGGCTGGAAGCTGGCCATGACGGTCGTCGGGCACGAACGCGAACCGTCGACGCTGGGCTTTGCGGCACGCTACGCCAAGACCGTCCGGGAGCTCGCCGGCCGAACGCAGACTCCGTCCCAGGAACTCGCCTGGGCCGCAGTGCAAACGGAGATGTTGCGCCTGCACGTGCGGCGGCGGCTGTCCGAACAGCTCGACGGCGTATCGCACGGGTCGGAGGGCTCGCTCGACAAGCTGCTCATGACCTGGGTCGAGCAATCGGTCGGGCATGCGGCGCTGGCCGAGGCAGGGACTCGCGACACCGACATGCTCGGTGCCTACCTGTACAGCCGCGCTCAGAGTGTCATGGGCGGAACCTCACAGATTCAGAAGAACATCATCGCCTCGCGAATCCTCGGATTGGGAGTTTGACATGTACGACATGCCCGAAGAGATCGACGTCCGCGCGGAGGGTTCGCTTCGAATCATCACGCTGAACCGGCCCGACGCACTCAACGCGGTCAACGACAGCCTGCACACCGGTCTGGCGCGGTTGTGGCCGCGGCTGAGTGAGGACCGCGACGCCCGCGTCGCGGTCCTCACCGGAAGCGGCAAAGCCTTTTCGGCGGGTGGAGATTTCGCCTATCTCGCCGAGCTGGCAGCAGATTCCGAGTTGCGTGCCAAGACCATCGCCCACGGTCGCGAGCTCGTTCTCGGGATGGCGCGTTGCCGCGTCCCGGTGATCGCAGCGGTCAACGGACCGGCGGTGGGTTTGGGCTGCAGCCTGGTAGCGCTCAGCGACATCGTCTACATGGCGGAGAAGGCGTATCTCGCCGATCCACACGTTCAGGTCGGGTTGGTCGCGGCGGATGGCGGACCGATCACCTGGCCGCTGCAGATCAGCCTGCTGCAGGCAAAGGAGTTCGCCCTCACCGGCGCGCGTATCCCGGCCGAACGGGCTCGCGAGCTGGGGCTGGCGAACCATGTCGTCGAGGATCCGCTTACCGAGGCTCTCGCCTGCGCCAAGCGCATGGCCGAGCAGCCGCAGCAGGCCGTCGAGAGCACCAAGCGGTTGTTGAACATCCACCTCGAGCGTGCGGTACTCGCCACCCTCGACTACGCGATGTCTGCCGAAGAGATGACATTCCAGTCCGACGACTTCCGCGCCAACATCACCAGGCTCACCGCCCCCAAGAGTTGAGGACGATCAAGGGGAGGCTCGGAAGATGTTTCCGGCCTCCCCTTCGATGCCTTCGATATAAGTCTCTTCGTCGCGGCCGCTAGAGCTTGGCGATGATCTCCTCCGCGAACTGCTCGATGGACGCCCGATAACGCTCCGCCGGCTTCTTCAGGTGATCGTGGTCGCCGCCGTGCTGGAGATCCCAGTTCGCCCACGGTGAGCACATCACGTTGGTGATACCGAGGTCCGCAGCCCGTTTGTAGGTGTCCGGTGTGCGCTCGTCGAGCAGGCCGACCAGAATTTCGAAGGGTTCGTCTTCGCGTCCGTACTCGCGGCGATAGCCTTTGATCCGGTCGATCCAGTGGGCGGCGTCTTCCAGTGTGTAGGCGGTGCCCACCCAGCCGTCGCAGTAACGGGCGGCGCGTTTGAGAGCAGGCGTGGATTCACCACCGCAGAGGATCGGCACCGGCGCGGGAGGGTGCGGCTCGATCGTCATTTCGGGGATGTCGTAGTACTCGCCCTTCCATGACACCCAGCCGCCCTTCCAGAGTTCGCGCAGCGCCTGGATCATTTCGTTGAGACGTGGTCCTCGGTTGTCGAAGTCCTGGTCGAGGAGTTCGAATTCCTCACGCATCCATCCGGCGGACAGTCCGATCGAAACGCGGCCGCCGGCGATCGTGGCGGCGGTGCCGACCTGTTTGGCGACTTCGAGGATCGGACGAGCCGGTGCGATGTACACGTTGTTGCCGAAGTGCAGGTTCTCGGTGACGGCGGCCATCGCGCCGATCAGGACCCAGGCATCTGGCCACTCCGTGTCGGGATGCCAGAACATCTTCCCGCTCTCGTGCCCTGGGTAGATCGTCTTCATCTCCCTCGGGTAGACGAGGTGATCCGAGACCAGCACGCCGTGGAAGCCGTTCTCGTCGAGCATCTTGGCGACGGCTGGCATCTCGGTGGTGTTCATGAAGGCGGTGCCGGTCCAGAATTTCACGTTCTCGTCCTTGTCGTGTCGGTCTTCGATCCTCTGTGGACATTCATGGCTGCAGCCTAGGAGATTACTATTCTCTTTTCCAGAGAATGATATGCTCCGACTATGGGAGATGACTTGGGAGCTGGCGGTTTACGGTTCGAGCGTGAGGGTTCGATCGGATGGTGCACGATCGATCGTCCCGCGGCCCGAAACGCGTTCACGCCCGCGATGTACTACGGCCTGAAGCGAGCGGTGCGCCTCGTGAATTCCGATCCCGATCTGGCTGCGCTGATCATCACCGGGGTCGACGACGTGTTCGCGCCCGGTGGTGATCTCGGCGGACGCTCGGAGCCGGGCGACGATCTACCGGAGGGCCTGGCGGGTAACGATGTCGTCCCGTTTCTGACGATTCGAGACAGTCGAGCACCCGTGATCGCGGCGGTCAACGGCATCTGTCAGGCCGGTGGTCTGCTGGTGGCGATGATGTCCGATATCGCCGTCGCCAGCGACCGGGCAACATTCCGGGTTCCCGAGCTTCTCCGCGGTATCCCCGACGCGACCTTCGCGGCCGCCCTGCCGGCGCACGTCGGGCTCGCGGCGGCCCGCGATCTGATCCTCTCCGCGCGCCGTTTCGACGCCGCCGAGGCGCTGCGTCTCGGGGTGATCTCTCGTGTGGTGCCGCACGAGAATCTGCGGGAGGCCGCACTCGAGGCAGCCCGCGAGGTGCTGCAGACCGCGCCTCTGGCCCGGGCCCAGGTCAAGCGGATGCTCAACGAGCGTTACGGATTGTTCGATTACGAGACGATGTTCGGTGCGCTCGAGACCTCACCCGAACCGCGTGAGGGGATGCGGGCGTTCATGGAGAAGCGCGACCCGGACTGGATTCCGGCGAACCTGCCGAGCTGAGGTCACACGTAACCTGCGGGTTCTCAACCTCGTGTCAATGCGTGATTCTCACGAACTTGTCGGAATCCTCAGCCCGGTCGTTATCCCGGAGTGGGATCGTTGATGGGACAGGGTGTGTCAGCGTCGGTACTGCCAAGATCGACTGATGATGGCAATGATGCGTTTCGCGTGGGTCGTGCTGGCCGTCGTGACGGCCGCCCTCGGCGTCTTTGCGGCATCGAATCCAATGCTTCAGATCACAGACTGTGAACTCGGGCTGTCGATCAGCACATCTGAGTGCAACAAATCGATATGGGACCATTTCCGCGGTGGCCTGGTTCTTGTTCTAACTGTGCCGGTGGTGGTGTGCGTGATCCCGGCGGTTGTGCCGCGGCCCGCGGTCGCATGGGTGGTTGCGGGTTCGATGTTTCTGGCCTCGGTGTCGGTTTTCTTTTCTGAGGCCATGTCTTCCTCACC
>NZ_JBAQEO010000281.1:0-3110 GCF_049286785.1 Rhodococcus sp. (in: high G+C Gram-positive bacteria)
CTGTCACCCGGGATCAACGATCCCACCACCGCCGTGCACGGGTTGGTCTCGTGCACCGCGGTACTCGTCGACCTTCTCGACCTTCGGCTCGGCCCGTACACCCTGCGCGACGAACACGACCGGGTACGCGTGGTGGTGGCGCGACCCACCTTCGCAGAGCTGCTGGATCTGGTGTGCACCCAGCCGCGGCTCTACGGTGCCGGCGATCCCGTGGTGCTGGATGCGCTGGTGTCGATGCTGCGGGAGCTGGCATGGAAGGCCGCTACCGGCGAGCAGCGCACGGCGATCACCGATCAACTTCCGCCCCTGCAGAAATGCTTCACCGACCACGACGCCGCGACTCGCGGCCACCTCGACCATCTCACTCGGCAGGTACACGAGGCACTCGAACGGCGGTGGAACCCGGCGTGACCTGGATTTCGAGTGCAGTGGGTGCAGTGTGCCGGGGAACACACTCAACCACGCAGCTGGCACCGGGTCGAGGATCGGTACAGACTTACCCGCGGGTATAGGCGCGGCCGACCCGCCGACCTGGTCGAACCCTCTGCGCGCATCAGAAATTGTTCACAGCAGGGAAGTTGTTCTCGGCGTGCGGGAGTGCAGGGGCGCTGCCTGCAGATGGGCCCTCGGCATCGAGTTGGGCTCGGAGGGCTTGGACCTGCCGGGACAGTTCGACGACCTGTTGTCGGGTGGCGGCTTGGTTCATCTCGTCTTGTTCGGCCACCTTCTGCACCAGCCAGGATGCGAGGGTGGCGGTGACGACACCGAGCAAGGCGATCCCGGCCACCATCAACCCCACGGCGATCAGGCGTCCGGCAGGGGTGACGGGCGAGAGATCGCCGTACCCGACGGTGGTCACTGTCGCGATGGCCCACCAGAGAGCATCGGGGAGTGTGGTGATCGTCGAATCGGGAGCTGCGCGTTCGGCGTCAAGCATCGCCAACGATGCGACGGCAATCAGCAGGGTGGTACCGGTGATCGCGTAGGTGACCACGCGTCCTCGCAATGCGCCGCCGACCGAGCGCTGAAGAAAACTGACCACCGTCAGGAGTCGAAGCAGGCGCAGTGGCCGGAGTATCGGCAGTACCACGATGGCGAGTTCGTGCAGATGGTAGATGAACCATCGGCCGCGCCGGTCGGCCAAGGTCAACCGTGCCAGGTAGTCGATGATGAACAGAACCCAGATCGCTTGGACGGCGTGTTCGGCCAGTGTGGCGGAGGTTCGCACCGGCTGTGCCAGCACCGTCCACGCGTAGATCCCCAAGAACGCCAATGCTGCGCCGGCCAATGGCCACTCCGTCTTTCGTTCCCATTGCGCATACGTCATAGCCGCAAGATACGGACTGTGATCGCGTGTGACGATACCGCCGGTGGTACGGTCCCGGCCGACGTAACCGAACCACGGGGGAGCTGACGACGACGTATTCGCCGGTGCGGTCGAGATGGAGCGCATCGTTGTCGGCGCGGTCGATGATCTTGACGGGGACGAGTCGTTGGTCAACTGTGTCCGGCGGAGGGCTGCCGGTGTGCCGGTGCTCCACCGCGACGGCGCACGACTAACCACTGGCCTGCGAAGATGACCGCGGCCACCGCCGCGGTGGCGACCACCGTGAACAGGTCCGTGCGAATCTTCATGATCACGAACGGCACGAGCAAGAGCACATCGAGTGCGATCGCAACCGCCGGGATCCATGTCGCGAACTCCACCTCGTCGCGCAGTCGACGGATCACACCCCAATGGATGGCGATGTCCATCGACAGGTACAGCATCGCACCTAGCGAGGCGATCTGGCTCAAGTCGAACAACGCCGCCGTCACCAGCGCCAGCGCGGCCGTGATGAACAACGACTGCCGATTCACCGACCCCGGCAACCCGGGAACTTGCTTCATCTCGCGCAGCATGTCGTACAACCGCGAGACGGAAAACAGGCTTGCCACCAATCCGGACAACGTCGCGACCACCGCCACCGCCACCGTCAGCGACACACCCCAGGACCCGAACAGCGGCTCGGCGGCTTCGGCTAGCGCGTAGTCACGGGAGGCTACGATCTGCGGCACCGACAGGCTCCCGGTGACCGCGACGGTCAGCAGCAGATAGACCACCGTGCACACCGCGATCGCGATCACGATGGAGCGAGCGATGTTGCGCTGGGGGTTGCGGATGTCCTCGCCCTGATTGGTGATCGTGGTGAAGCCCTTGTACGCCAGGATGCACAGCGTGGCGCCGGCGAGAAAGCCCAGGAGCCCGCTGTCCGGTGGGGTTCGTGCGTCTCCACCGGTGAACAGTTCCGAGAGCGCGGAGACCCCGGTTGCGGCGATACCGGCCACTGCTAGCGCGGCGATCCCGACGATCTTGATCGCTGCGGTCACCGTTGCCGAGCCTTCCACCCACCGGTTTCCGACCAGGTTGACCATTGTTGCCGCCACGATCGCCGCGACCGCCAGGACCGGCACCCACACCGCCGAACCCTGCATCCCGAACGGACGCAACAGGTACGTGCCGAAGGTACGTGCCAGCAGACTCTCGGCCAGGATCATCGAGATGTACATGAACAACGAGAACGACGCGGCCACCACGCCGGGGCCGTAGGCGGCCTTCAATATCATCGCGATCCCACCCGAGGACGGATTCGTGCTCGAGTACCGCACATACGAATAGGCACTGAACGCCACGACCACCGAACCGGCGACGAACGCCCAGGGCACCCAGGAGCCCGCCAGCTCGGCCACCTGCCCGACCAGAGCGAAGATGCCCGCACCGATCATCACCCCCGTCCCCAGCGAAACCGAACCGATCAGCGACAGCTTCTTGTTGTTTTCGGTGTCGGACGGCACCGGCGCCACCTCGTCTCGCACTCGTAGCTGCTTTCAAGCCCCGCCCGGGGCCTGTCCATTCGTTGTCCGGTTAGTTACCCCGACCAGCTGATCCGAAATCGTCGGTAGGACATGGAGAACAGAACCCCGGCATTCGGCATCCGTGCGGGGCAGCCGCTCTCCACGGGTTCGAGGGCCCTGAACGGTACTCGTAGCGCGCATCAGGTCCCGGATGCAAGCCGGCGAACCGCGTCTACCGCCGCCGCACTGACTCGCGCCGGCCAGGCCGGACACTC
>NZ_JBAQEO010000282.1:0-4769 GCF_049286785.1 Rhodococcus sp. (in: high G+C Gram-positive bacteria)
TACCCGAACCGATCATGAGGACGTCGAGTCCACAATCCCGGTCGACCTCGAGCCCGCCGAGCGGGGAGCTGAGCAGCCATCGGTCACCGACTCGGGTTTCGTTGACGATGGCCGGACTGACCCAGCCGCCCGACACGCGCCGCACATGGAATTCGAGCTGCCCATAGGGATTGGCGGGTATGGCGGCGGAGAGATACCGCCACATGCGGGGGCGTTGCGGGACCTGGACGCTGAGGTACTGTCCGGCCCCGTAGGGAATGGGGGTGTCGGTCTCGAGCCGAACGATCGCGACATCGTCGAGACGCCGTTGGTGCTCGACCACGGTGGCGCCCCACGTTGCCGGGAGGTCGTCGTTGGCGGCAGCCTCTGCCATCGTCTGCAGCGTCAAGTCGATCAGCTGCGTCCAGGCCGCGGACAACGACGGTGTCCAGATCGCATAGGTGAATGTGCTCCGGACAGCCACGTGGAGAGCTTCCCGGGCGGCGGAGTAGTGCTGTCCCTCCATGCCGTACTTGCGATGGTCGCGGCCGAGTTGGGCGAGGAAACTCAGCAGCCGATCCTCGTCGTCAAGGTTGTCGATGACGTATTCCAGTGCCTGCACCACGCGCCGGCCGAGCTGATCCAGTGCGGCCGGGAAGAGGGAGCGGAAAGAGGGATACGTGGCGAAAAGCGTGGAGAAGAAGGTGGTGGCGAGACGGGTAGGCCCCTCCTCGGTGGACAGAATCGACGAGAAGCTGGCGCGCAGACGGGAGATCACGAGCGGATCCAGGCAATCTCGTGTCAAGCCGTCCCCTGATGCATGCGTGGTGATACGAACTTCCGCAGTCTAGCCGTCGGAGGCGCGTACTTCCGGTTACGAGAAAGGTGCCGTGGGGCAGCGGCGGCAGAAATTAATACGTTGCGCTTGAGTCGCAACCCTTGACAGGGCACCATGTGCAGGCGGTGCGGGTCAGGGTCGACACGGGGGGATGGGGGACGGATGACGGTTGCTGTTGCGGGGAATCCGCGGGGGATTTCTCTCATCCGGAGGGTGGCGCTGACCACGCTGCTCTCGGTCCTTGCCTCAGTCGGGGGTGTGCCGACCGCCTCGGCCGAAACGCATCTCGATGCGGAGGAGCTCTCGGCAGACGAGGCGCCGGACGGGTCGCGACTGGTCGCGGTTGCCCCGGTGGGCGAAAGGCAGTTCGATTTCACCGTGCATTCGACCGCCATGGACAAGGACATCACGGTCCGGGTACTCCGCGCGGCAACCGAGAACCGGCCGACCGTGTACCTGCTCGGCGGCGTGGAGGGGAACTCCGAGAAGTACGGGTGGGAACCCAAGGCCGAGGTCGGGAGATTCTTCGCCGGCGAGGATGTCAACGTGGTCATTCCGTTCGGCGGGGAGTCGAGCTATTACACCGACTGGAAACGCGACGACCCGAAGCTGGGCCGCAACAAGTGGCAGACCTTCCTCACCGACGAACTGCCGCCAATCCTCGACTCGGCGCTCCACACCAGTGGCAGGAACGCTGTGGCGGGCCTGTCGATGTCGGCCACCAGCGTGCTCAACCTGGCCATCTTCCGGCCCGGCCTCTACCAGGCGGTCGGTGCCTACAGCGGCTGCGCGATGACGAGCGATCCGGTGGCGCGGCGATTCGTCGAAATCACCGTCGCCGACTTCGGTGGCAATCCCGAGAACATGTGGGGTTCTGCCAACGATCCGCTGTGGGCCGCCAACGATCCGTACGTCAACGCCGAACGCCTGCGCGGTACCGCCCTCTATCTCTCGACCGGGTCGGGACTGCCCGGACCGCACGACACCCTGGACTCCCGAACGGTCGCGGGTAACCGGGGCACCCTCGCCACCCAGGTGGTGGTCGGCGGGGTCATCGAGGCGGTGACCAGTGACTGCACCACGAAACTGGCAGGCAAACTCGATGCCCTCGGTATTCCGGCGACGGTCGATCTTCGCCCGGTGGGTACCCACTCGTGGGGTTACTGGCGAGACGACCTCTCCACATCCTGGCCCGTTCTGGCAGGTGCCATTGGCGCCTGAGCCGGGCGCTCACGCGCGACAATGGAGGGGCGCGGAAGGAGAGGTTAGAGTTGAGCGGAACAGACTCAACCTTTCGTGCGTTGAGGATCATGACAGCGTCGCCCGGGCTCCGGTCCGCGGGCGGCGAACCGCTCTACTTCGCCAGAAGAGGTGACCAGTGGACTCGTTCAACCCCACTACCAAGACGCAGGCTGCGCTGACCGCAGCGCTCCAGTCGGCGTCGTCGGCCGGCAACCCCGACATCAGGCCCGCGCACCTGCTCGTCGCGTTGCTCGATCAGACCGATGGCATCGCGGCGCCACTGCTCAAGGCAGTCGGGGTCGACCCGGCCGCCGTCCACCGAGAAGCTCAGACTCTCGTCGACCGGCTCCCCAGGACGACCGGCGCCACCACCACGCCCCAACTCGGGCGTGAGGCGCTCGCTTCACTCACCACCGCCCAGCGGCTCGCCACCGAACTCGACGACGAGTACGTGTCGACCGAGCATCTGATGGTGGGTCTCGCATCCGGGGAGTCGGACGTTTCCGCCCTCCTCACCCGTCACGGCGCCACCCCGGACGCCCTGCGTGAGGCGTTCACCACCGTCCGCGGCAGTGCGCGGGTCACGAGCCCCGACCCGGAGGGGACATACCAGGCGCTGGAGAAGTACTCCACCGACCTCACCGCCGCCGCGCGCGAGGGCAAGCTCGACCCGGTGATCGGACGGGACAACGAGATTCGCCGCGTCGTGCAGGTGCTGAGCCGGCGGACCAAGAACAACCCGGTGCTGATCGGTGAACCCGGTGTCGGTAAGACCGCGATCGTCGAAGGGCTCGCCCAGCGGATCGTGGCGGGCGACGTCCCCGAGTCGCTCCGCGGCAAGTCCGTCATCTCACTCGACCTCGGTTCGATGGTGGCGGGCGCGAAGTACCGCGGCGAGTTCGAGGAACGACTCAAGGCCGTCCTCGACGACATCAAGAACTCCGCAGGCCAGGTCATCACCTTCATCGACGAGCTCCACACCATCGTCGGCGCCGGTGCCACCGGTGAATCCGCGATGGACGCCGGAAACATGATCAAGCCCATGCTCGCTCGCGGTGAGCTGCGACTGGTCGGTGCCACCACCCTGGACGAGTACCGCAAGCACATCGAGAAGGACGCGGCCCTCGAACGCCGCTTCCAGCAGGTACTGGTCGGCGAACCCTCCGTCGAGGACACCGTCGGCATTCTCCGCGGCCTCAAGGAGCGGTACGAGGTTCACCACGGTGTGCGCATCACCGACTCCGCGCTGGTGGCCGCCGCGACCCTCAGCGACCGCTACATCACGTCCCGCTTCCTGCCGGACAAGGCCATCGACCTCGTCGACGAGGCTGCGTCCAAGCTGCGAATGGAGATCGACTCGCGCCCCGAGGAGATCGACACCGTCGAACGCATCGTCCGTCGCCTCGAGATCGAGGAGATGGCGTTGCAGAAGGAATCCGATGAGGCGTCGAAGGAGCGGCTCGAGAAGCTGCGCCAGGAACTGGCCGACGAGCGCGAGAAACTCAATCAGCTGACCACCCGGTGGAAGAACGAGAAACAGGCCATCGACTCCGTCCGCGAGGTCAAGGAACAGCTCGAGGCCCTGCGCGGCGAGGAAGAGCGTGCCGAACGCGACGGCGACCTCGGGCGGGCGGCAGAACTGCGGTACGGCAAGATCCCGCAACTCGAGAAGGAACTCGAGCAGGCGGCCGAGGAATCGGGAGCCGCCAGCGACGGTGACGTCATGCTCAAGGAGGAAGTGGGCCCCGACGACGTCGCCGACGTGGTCGCCGCATGGACCGGCATCCCCGCCGGCCGCATGATGGAAGGCGAGACCGAGAAGCTCCTGCGCATGGAGTCCGAACTGGGCAAGCGCGTGGTCGGGCAGACCGAGGCCGTGCAAGCGGTGTCGGATGCCGTCCGCCGCTCCCGTGCCGGAGTCGCCGATCCCAACCGGCCCACCGGTTCGTTCCTGTTCCTCGGACCGACCGGTGTCGGTAAGACGGAGCTGGCCAAGTCGCTGGCCGACTTCCTCTTCGACGACGAACGCTCCATGGTGCGCATCGACATGTCCGAGTACAGCGAGAAGCACTCGGTTGCGCGTCTGGTCGGTGCTCCTCCGGGCTACGTCGGCTACGAGTCGGGCGGCCAGCTCACCGAGGCTGTGCGGCGTCGCCCGTACTCGGTGGTGCTGTTCGACGAGGTGGAGAAGGCACACCCCGACGTATTCGACATCCTGCTCCAGGTGCTCGACGACGGGCGTCTGACCGACGGCCAGGGCCGGACCGTCGACTTCCGCAACACCATCCTGATCCTCACCTCGAACCTCGGCTCCGGAGGTACCAAGGACCAGGTGATGGACGCCGTGCGGCACGCGTTCAAGCCGGAATTCATCAACCGGCTCGACGACGTGGTGATCTTCGATCCGCTCTCGGAGGAACAGCTGGAGGCGATCGTCGAGATCCAGCTCGACCAGCTCTCGCACCGACTGGAGGCTCGCCGGCTCACACTGGACGTGTCCGATTCGGCCCGCTTCTGGCTGGCCGTCCGCGGCTACGACCCCCAGTACGGGGCCAGGCCGCTGCGCCGGCTCATTCAGCAGGCCATCGGTGACCAGCTGGCGAAGAAGCTGCTGGCCGGCGAGGTCAAGGACGGCGATACCGTCCCCGTCAAGGTCTCGGACAACGGAGACTCGCTGGTCCTCGGCTGACCCGAGCGACCGGGTAGCGAA
>NZ_JBAQEO010000283.1:0-5367 GCF_049286785.1 Rhodococcus sp. (in: high G+C Gram-positive bacteria)
GGCGATGGCCCCGGCCACGTCGCCGTCCGAGATCAGCCGGATACGGGCGCCGACCTCGCGGACGTCGTTGATGAGCTGGGCGTGGCGAGGACGGTCGAGGATGCAGACGGTGACGTCGGAGACGGACGCCTTGCGAACCTTCGCGACACGCTTGATGTTCTCTGCGACGGGCGCGGTGATGTCGATGACGTCGGCAGCGTCGGGTCCGACGGCGATCTTCTCCATGTAGAACACCGCGGAGGGGTCGAACATCGAACCGCGCTCGGCCACCGCGAGGACGGAGATGGCGTTCGGCATGCCCTTGGACATCAGGGTGGTGCCGTCGACCGGGTCCACGGCGAAGTCGCAGTCGGGGCCGTCGCCGTTGCCGACCTCTTCGCCGTTGAACAGCATCGGCGCTTCGTCCTTCTCGCCTTCACCGATGACGACGACGCCCCGCATCGACACGGTGTGGACGAGCTGACGCATCGCGTCGACCGCGGC
Organism: Rhodococcus sp. (in: high G+C Gram-positive bacteria); assembly: GCF_049286785.1. Lineage (GTDB taxonomy): Bacteria > Actinomycetota > Actinomycetes > Mycobacteriales > Mycobacteriaceae > Rhodococcus_F. Next base: position 484 of record NZ_JBAQEO010000283.1, read on the forward strand.
ACCGTCACCGCGCTCCTTCTCGCCGCGGCCGACCCAGCGACCGGCAGCCAACGCACCAGCCTCGGTGACTCGGACCAATTCCAGAGCAAGGTTTCGGTCCGGGGCCTCGCGGCGACTCGACGTGGTGCTGGCCGTCATGGGTAGTGCCTCCTGGTGCAGTGAGGGTCGACGCCTGAGTCGACGCTATGGGCTGATTGTCCCAGAAAGGTGTGTGACGTGCGCTGCTGGGTTGCGTTTTCCGGGACCGTGAATCGTCGCCGCCGGGCCGAGCCTGGATACTGGTGTCCGTGGCCTCTGATAAACCCCGCATTCTGCACAACAACCGCGACATGGTGTGGTCGCTCATACCCCTTGTCCTGTTCTGTGTACTGATCGCGGGTATCGCCAGCCAGTGCACGTTCAGCCCCGGCGGGCCCACCACCGGCCCCATCCCGAGCTTCGACGTCGATTCGGCGTTGAAGTACGACGCGAAGGACCTGCCGTTCCCCGTTCGGCAGCCGGAGGTTCCGGAGGGCTGGACCCCCAACTCGGGCAGCCGCAGCATCGTCAGCGGCGACGAGGGCGGCGACTCGAGCACCGTGGGATTCATCACCGAGGCAGGCCGCTACGTTCAGCTCACGCAGAGCGACGCAGCCGAGACCGCACTCGTGCCGTTCGTGGCCGGTGCCCCCCGCAGCGCCACCGGAACCGAGGACGTGGCGGGTCGTACCTGGATCGTGTACGGCGGCGAGGGTGTCGAACCGATCTGGATCTCGGACTTCGGTGATGTCCGGGTCCTGATCACCGGCAGCGCGTCCCCGGAGGCGTTCACACGACTGGCCACGGAGGCCACGGAAGCCGAGATACTCGAATCCTGACGCTGCTCGAATCCTGACGCTGCGGGTCGGTCAGTCCTCGTCTTCGGCGTGAGCGAGGGCGGTCTCGACCCGCTTGCGCGCTCCCGCCAGATGCTCTTCGCAGCGCTTGGCGAGTGCCTCGCCGCGCTCCCAGAGGGCGAGTGAGGCGTCGAGGTCGAGGCCGCCCTGTTCGAGGATCCTGACCACGTCGACCAGCTCGTCACGGGCAGCTTCGTAGCCCAGCTCCGCGATGTCGTCGCCTTTTCCGGAGGGCGTGCTCATGTTCTACTTTTCCTTTCCCATCACCGCGGCGCGGATTGCGCCGTCGGCGACTCGAACGCGAATCTGGGTTCCCGGTGGTGCGTCCTCGACGGACCGCAGCACCTCGGGGTCGCTGTCGGGCACAATGCGCTGCACCACCGAGTACCCGCGGGCCAGGGTTGCTGCGGGGCCGAGCGTGGTGAGGCGTGCGCGGAGGTGCTCGACTGTGGTGCTCTCGGCTGCGATGGCACGGGTGATGTCGCGACGCCCCGCATCCCTCAGACGCTCGATCTCCTCGGCGCGATGATCGATGGCCCTGAGCGGATCGGCCAGGACCGGCCGGCTTCGCAGCTGCGTCAGATGATGCGATTCACGCTGCACCCAGTTTCGGAGCGCGGCCGCGCTGCGTGCCCGCAGTTCGCTGACCAATGCCTGCTCGGCGACTGCATCCGGGACGACGCGTTTGGCGGCATCCGTCGGTGTGGCAGCACGCAGATCGGCGACGTGGTCGCTGAGCGGGCTGTCCGGTTCGTGCCCGATGGCACTGACGATCGGGGTGGTGCACGCGACGATCGCCCGGCACAGCGTCTCGTCGGAGAACGGCAGGAGGTCTTCGACGCTGCCGCCGCCGCGGGCGAGGATGATCACGTCGACATGAGGATCGGCGTCGAGTTCCTTCAATGCGCTCAGGATCTGCGGCACCGCCGTGGCGCCCTGAACGGGTGTATTGCGAACCTCGAACCGCACGGCCGGCCAGCGGCGTTGCGCCACACTCAGCACGTCGTGCTCGGCCGCTCCGCCCCGGCCGGTGATCAACCCGATCGTGCCGGGCAGGAACGGGAGTGGCCGTTTGAGCCGCGGATCGAACAGTCCTTCGGCGGCGAGCAGTGCGCGCAGTCGTTCGATACGGGCCAGCAGCTCACCGATTCCGACGGCCCGGATCTCGGTGACCCGCAACGACACGGACCCGCGACCGGTGTAGAACGAGAGCTTGCCGAACATGATCACCCGGCTGCCCTCGGTGAGCGGGACCGGGAAATTCTGTAGCAACTGGGGCGAGCACGTCACCGACAGCGACATGTCCACGGAGGGGTCGCGGAGAACCAGAAACGCCGTCCTGGTACCCGGACGGGCGTTGATCTGTGTGATCTGACCCTCGACCCAGACACTGCCGAGTCGGTCGATCCATTGCGCGACCTTGGCTGATACCGTGCGCACCGGCCAGGGATGCTCGGCGGTGCTCGGTCCTGGACTGCTCGCGCGGGGCTGTGCGGAGGTCACTTCGCCTTGGCTGTGGTGATGCGGTTGGTCAGCATGGTCAGGAACGGTGCCCGCGCGCGGGTCGCCTTCTCGTAGTCGAGCAGGGCTGTGAGGTCTTCGACCGAGAGGGTGCGGAGGCGGGCCCGAAGCTGGGCGAGGGTGAGTGAACCGTAATCGAGGTAGGTCGCGATCTCCGGCACGGCCACGGAAGGCGCCTCGGTGGCCGTCTTCTCGGCGGGCTTCTCGGAGGCAGGCTTGCCGGAGGCACCGTTGGTGGGTGCGGTCCCCGGCGATGCACCCTGCTCGGATGTCTGATCCTGCGGGCTCAGTGAGTAGAGCGCGAAGCGGCCTGGACGCTCGTCCGTGAGAGTGCTCGTGACCGGCGCGGTCGGGGTGTCCTCGTCGAAAACCGCCCACGACGGCTGCTCGTCGTCGTGCGTCCAGTGGATGAGGGCGAAGGCCTGATCGCCCTTGATGGCGAGCGCCGTGATCGTCTGCTGAAGCCGCATCGAGGTCTGCAGGACCTGGCTGATCGCGGTCATCGGCAGGGTCACCGCGGTGACCGGTAGTTTCCTGGCTTCCTCTACGGCCGTCACGGCGATTCCGGCGGCGACGCGCGCAGCGAACGGGGGACGAATCATGCCCACAGCCTGCCTGAGATCGACACGTTTGGGTAGCCGACGTGCCCCCGCTGGGCTGCCCCGTACGCTGAAGGCATGTCTTCGGCTGTTCCCCTGAATGTCGGTATCACGCGTTCGGCAGACTCCGGATCGCGTTCCGGTGACGAGAAGCGCGTTCTGCTCGCTGAGCCACGCGGATACTGCGCCGGCGTCGATCGTGCGGTCGAGACGGTCGAGAAGGCCCTCGAGAAGCACGGTGCCCCCATTTACGTGCGCAAGGAGATAGTGCACAACCGGCACGTCGTCGAGACGCTCACCGAACGCGGTGTGGTCTTCGTCGACGAAACCGACGAAGTGCCCGAGGGTGCGCTGCTCGTGTTCTCCGCGCACGGGGTGTCTCCGGCGGTGCACGAATCAGCTGCCGCGCGCGGTCTCCGCACCATCGACGCGACGTGCCCGCTGGTCACCAAGGTGCACCAGGAGGCCAAGCGCTTCGCCCGTGACGACTACGACATTCTCCTCATCGGCCACGAGGGCCATGAAGAGGTCGAGGGCACCGCGGGCGAGGCCCCGGATCACGTGCAGCTCGTCGACGGGCCCGATTCGGTGGACGCCGTGACGGTGCGCGACGAATCCAAGGTGATCTGGCTGTCACAGACCACGCTGAGCGTCGACGAGACGATGCAGACCGTCGCGCGACTGCGGGAACGGTTCCCCCACCTGCAGGATCCGCCGAGCGACGACATCTGCTACGCCACCCAGAACCGCCAGGTCGCGGTGAAGGCGATGGCGCCGGAGTGCGATCTCGTCATCGTGGTGGGTTCCCGCAACTCGTCCAACTCGGTGCGGCTCGTCGAGGTGGCACTCGGAGCGGGGGCGAAGGCCTCCTACCTCGTCGATTTCGCTCGTGAGGTGGATCCGGCATGGCTCGACGGCGTGCGCACGGTGGGAATCACCTCGGGCGCCTCGGTGCCGGAGATCCTCGTGCGGGGAGTGATCGACCTACTTGCCGAGCACGGATTCCATGATGTCCAGCCGGTCACGACGGCCAACGAGACACTCGTTTTCGCACTGCCCCGCGAGTTGCGTGCCGCACGTTCCTGACCGGACGAGCGGTCCCGATCTACCGGGGCTGCTCGGTCCCGAACGGGGGTTCGTAGCGGTCCCGGTAGCGCACCTGCGGAATCGGGTGGGCCGGAATATCGGCATTCACCCGTGACCGCGAGGCGGTCCGCGGTGACGCCGAAGGGGACTCCTGAATGCCGGCCGCGCGAGAAGAGTGCGGTATCGCAGCCGCCCGGTCGCGGATCGGCGGGGGTGGAGTGGCGGTCCGGCCCGACGACGACGATCGGCGAGGCGGCGGGGAATCGGGTCGGCGGGGCGTAGCGCGCGGACGTTCGGGCGCCGACTCGGTGTCGCGACGGGCAGCGCGAGACGGCCGTTCGGTTTCTGCCCGGCCGGCACGGGACGGCCGTTCGTTTTCTGCCCGGGCGGCACGCGACGGGCGTTCGGTTTCTGTCCTGGCAGCGTGGGACGCACGCGGGGGGCGTCGCCGCTCCGATGGACGCGCCGGGCCGTTACGTCGTTGCTGCAGCAGGAAGCGGCGAAGTCCGCCGATCATCAGTACTACGACGGTGGCGGCCAGCATCACGGGAAAGCGGTTGACCAGGGGGTACGCCACATTGATCGCAAGGTCCTTGAGTGCAGTGCTGTTCTCGTCTGCAACGATGCTCTGGCCGACCGGGACGGCGACGAACAGGAGCAGTGGTGGTTGCACGATCGCGGTGAACAGCGCCCGATTACTGGCAGCGGCCACGGCGAGCACGCAGCCGAGGAAGTAGAAGGTGGAGAACGCCGCGGTGAGTTCGGTGCCCCGGGCCGCATCGACCGCGAATCCGACAGCCGTG
>NZ_JBAQEO010000284.1:0-13260 GCF_049286785.1 Rhodococcus sp. (in: high G+C Gram-positive bacteria)
CTCCAGAGGCAAGAACGACGACGCCCCACCAGGGGAGACCCGGAACGGAGCCGACGATCGACTGCTTGTCGAGCGGCACCCCGGAGCGAGCACGTTGGGTTGCAGACACACAACGACAGTAACGGCACTTTGCCTGCAAGCATCGTTGGCGTGACCGGTGAACCTGAGAGTTCGGCAATATTCTGCCTGTCGGCCCGCCCGGATCGGCCGCTGAATGTGATGTGCGACTCTCCCGGGGTCAGCGGCTCGGCCCCGCTCCCGAGCGCATACCGAAGCGATCGGGCGCCACGCGGTCGCGGTGTTCGAGGTTGTCGGGGCCGTGCTCTACGGTCTCGGGCATGAGGATCCTGCACACTTCGGACTGGCACATCGGGCGAACGTTCCACGGCGTGGATCTGCTTCCCGATCAGGCCCGTGTGCTGGAGGCGATCGCCGGACTCGTCGCGGAGCACTCGGTGGACGTCGTGGTCGTTCCCGGAGACGTCTACGACCGGTCGATCCCCGGTGCCGATGCCGTCGTGGTGTGCAATCGAGGATTCGAGGCGATCCGCGATGCCGGGGCGGTCATCGTCGCTACCTCGGGCAACCATGATTCCGCTGCGCGTCTCGGTGCAGGTTCGGCGTTCTCCGGGGCGGGTGGGCTTCATCTGATGACCACTGTGGCCGGCATCGGTCGGCCCGTGGTCGTCGAGGACGAGCACGGCCCGGTCGCGTTCTACGGGATTCCCTACCTCGAGCCGGAGATCACCCGCGCCCAGCTCGAGGTTCCGTCGGCCCGCTCGCACGCCGATATCCTCGACGCAGCCATGAGCCGGGTGCGCAGCGACCTGGCGTCCCGGATCGTGACCGCTCCGTGTACCCGGTCCGTGCTGCTTGCGCACGCGTTCGTCGTGGGCGCCGAGGCAACCGGGTCGGAGCGGTCCATTTCGGTCGGTGGCGTCGAAACGGTGTCGGCGTCCGCGTTCGGCGGAGTCGACTACGTCGCACTCGGTCATCTCCATTCCCCGCAGGTCCTCGCGGAGAACATTCGGTACTCGGGTTCGCCGTTGCCGTACTCGTTCGGCGAGCGCACGCACCGCAAGGCCGTCTTCCTGGTGGATCTGAACGCCGACGGACTGGGCGCTGTCGAACGAGTCGATCTGCCCGTGGTGCGCGGACTGAGGCAGCTGACGGGCACGGTGGAGGGCTTGCTGGAAGGTGCCGAGTTCGGCGACGCGGAAGACTGCTACGTGTCTGCGGTGCTCACCGACGCGGAGCGGCCGGTGGATGCCATGAGGTCTCTGCAGACCCGATTCCCCTTCGCCGTACACCTCGAATGGCAGCGGCCGGAGGGTGCCGCCGACCTCCGTTACCGCGAGAAGGTTCACGGACGCAGCGATCTGCAGATCGCCCGGAGCTTCCTCACCGATGTGCGCAGTGAGCCGTCCGTCGGGGAGGTCCGGCTGCTGGAGACGGCACTGGCCTTCGCCGGCCGGGCCGGCGAAGACACGGCCGAGGTTGCCGCGCTGGAACAGACGGCATGAGGCTGCATCGCCTCGAGGTCGAGGCGTTCGGCCCGTTCGCCGGCACCGTGGAGGTCGACTTCGATCGACTCGGAGCGGATGGCTTGTTCCTGTTGCACGGTCACACGGGGGCGGGCAAGACCACCATCCTCGACGCGGTGGCGTTCGCGCTCTACGGCACGGTGCCGGGCGCCCGCAGGGACGGCAAGAGGCTTCTCTCCGATCACGCGCCGCCCGGTTCGGTGCCGACGGTGACTCTCGAGGCGACGATCGCCGGTCGCCACCTGCGTCTGGTGCGGAGCCCGGAGTTCGAGCGTCCGAAGCGTCGCGGGTCCGGAACGATCAAGGAGAATGCCAAGGCCACTCTCACGTGGCTCGACGGCAACGGGGAGAACCTGTCCCGTATTCCCGACATCGCCGAGGAGATCGGCCGCCTGATGGGGATGAACGCCGACCAGTTCTTCCAGGTGGTCTTGTTGCCGCAGGGTGAGTTCGCAAAGTTCCTGCGCGCCGACAACGAGGAACGCGGACAGCTACTGGAGCGACTGTTCGACACCACCCGGTTCGGGACGGTGGAGGACTGGTTCCTGAACCGCCGTCGCGCGAGTGCCCACGAACTGGACGAGCAGCAACGCGCCGTCGACGTCCTTCTCGCGCGGGTCGGCACGGCCGCCGGAATCGAGGGCGGCGCGGATGCGGATCCGGTGGGGTGGGCCCGCAAACTGGAACAGGAGGCCGGCGAGACTCGGGACCTGGCGGCCGACGAACTGGTGCGTGCCAAGGATGCGGCGAAGGCCGCACGCGAAGCGTTCACAGAGGCCCGCCGGATTCTCGAGCTTCAGAACCGTCGCAGACGCGCCGAGGCCGAACTGGAGGAGCATGCGGCGGGGGTCGCCGAGCGCGCCGGGCTCGGCACCGAACTCGTCGATGCGCGGCGGGCCGAGCCCGTCGCGGCGGTGGCCCGGGACGCCGTGGCCGCTCGGAAGAACGCTGCGGCGCTCCGCCGGAATGTCGAGACGCTCGAGCAGTCCCTGCAGTCCCTGCAGTCCACGGCGGGCGGCGCCGCGCTGGTTGCGGCATTGTCGTGGCCGCCCACCCCGGTCGACCGGGAGCATGTGCGTGCGAGCATTCGTGCGTGGCGAGACGAGGTCGTGCGGCTCGACGGCGCCCTCGCGGAGTCGGTTGCAGGCGATCGCCTCGAGACCGAGCTCACGCAGCTGCGGGGCCGGCAGCGGGCTCTTGCAAAGGAAGCCGAGTCCGTCGCTCGTGAGCAGGAACTCCTGCCCGCCGCACTCCGCGACGCGGAGATCGCCCTCGACGCCTCGGACAAGGCGGTGGCCGCTCTGCCCGGATTGCAGGGGGAGCGGGAGCGTGCCGCCGATGCCGCGGCGGCGGCGACCGACCTCAGGGCCCGGCGAGCCGAACGCGAGGTTCTCGAACGTCAGGTCCTGGACGCGCGTCGGATCCACCAGGATTCGCGGGAGCGCTGGCTGGATTTGTTTCAACGCCGGATCGCGGGCATGGCCGCCGAACTGGCCGCGGAACTGAAGGACGGCGAACCCTGCCAGGTCTGCGGTTCACCGGAGCATCCTCGTCCGGCTGCACCGTCGGGTGAGACGATCACCAAGGTCGACGAGGACGCCGCGCTGGAAGACGAACGGAAGGCGTCGGTGGCACTCACCGACGCCGCCGAGGCGCTGGCCGCCGTCGAGCGCATCATCGACGTGCTGGCCCACCGGCGTGGTGACGGAGATGTCGGTGAACTCGAGCGGGCACTCGCCGACGCTGATGCGCGGGTTGCCGAGGCGACCGCTGCCGGCGCCTCGGCGCAGTGGCGTGCCGAGGCGCGGGCGGGGCTCCGGGCCGCGGAGTGCCGGCTGCGCGAACGTTCCGGCGAGCTGGGGCTCGAAGCCGCCACTGTGGCCGAGAAGATCGCGACGATCACGGCACAAGTCGACGAGATCCGGGACCGCGTCACCGCGGCCGCGGGCGACGACGCAAGTGTGCAGGCGCGCCGCGACCGGCTCGAGTCTCTCGCGGAAGGGGCGTCGGTTCTGCTCGATGCCCGCGACGAGGGAGCCGGAGCGGAACTGGCCGCCCGCACTCTCGACGCGAAGACGGCGTCGCTCACCGAGGCAGCGGGCTTCGACAGCGTCGACCGCGCGCTGGCGGCGGTGCGATCCGTTGCCCGGCAGAACGAGATCGAGAATGTGCTCGCGGATGCGCGTGACGTCGAGGTGGGGGCGCGTGCAGTCCTTGCCGAACCCGACATCGCAGCCGTCGCAGATGTCGAGCCGGTCGCATTGGAGGCCGCGCAACGCGCCCACGACGAGACTGCCGAGGCCGTCGACGTCGCGGTTGCGGCGGCATCCGAGGCCGAACGCCGGCTGCTTGATCTCGAACGACTGGTACGGCTCCTCGAGCAGGCCACCGACGCGATCGCACCCCTGCAGGCGGCTCACGAAGAACTGGCCGCCCTCGCCGAGGTGATTGCCGGACGTGGTCAGAACTCGCTGAAGATGTCGCTCCGGTCCTATGTGCTGGCCGCCAGGCTCGAGGAGGTTGCCGTGTCGGCATCCGCGCGCTTGCAGCGGATGTCGTCCGGGCGCTACGAGTTCGTGCACACCGACGAGGCGGGTCCGCGCGGCCGGCGTGGTGGTCTCGGACTCGATATCCGTGACGACTACACCGGGGTGGTGCGATCGGCCAAGACGCTGTCGGGAGGTGAGTCGTTCCTGGCGTCGCTTGCGCTTGCCTTGGGTCTCGCCGATGTAGTGGCGGCCGAGTCGGGCGGGGTGGTGCTCGACACGATGTTCATCGACGAAGGGTTCGGAACGCTCGACGCCGACACCCTCGATTCGGTGATGGGTGTGCTCGACGAACTACGCGACGGCGGCCGGGTGGTCGGCATCGTCAGTCACGTCGACGAGATGCGGCAGCGAATTCCGAGTCGTCTGCACGTGATTCGGGGTCGCACCGGCTCGACCCTCGAGGTGATCGCGGGCTGAGAGAACCTCAGTCGGTGGTCGGGGTTGCCGTGGTGGTCGGACTGGCGGCCGTTTCGACCACGGTCACGCCTTCGTCCTTGGCATCTTCGCGGTCCTCCTCTTCGGCGACCGCGTCGTCGATGGTGCTCTCGGCGATCTGTTCGTCGATCTGTTCGCCGAGGTAGCGCACGACAACAGCGGCCACGGCGGCGGCCGGCACCGCGAGGAAGGCACCGACGATGCCGAAGACCGAGCTGCCCGCGGTGACGGCGAGCAGGACCACCACGGCGTGGAGTTTCATGCTCTTGCTCTGCAGCACCGGCTGCAGAACATTCCCTTCGAGTTGCTGGACCGCCAGGATGATGCCCAGCACGATCAGTGCCGTCGTGAGACCGTTGGCCACCAACGCGACGAGCACGGCGAGGGCGCCGGCCACGAAGGCACCGACGATCGGGATGAATCCGCCGATGAAGGTCAGGATCGCGAGGACGGGCGCCAGTGGCACACCCAGGATCACCAGCCCCGCCCCGATGAACACGGCGTCGATGAGGCTCACGAGTGCCTGCGTGCGGATGAAACCGCCGAGTGTGTCCCACATGCGGACGAGGATCTCTTCGAGGTGCCGGCCCGCTCGGCCGCCGGACACGGAGTGCAGCCACGGGATGAAGCGGGGACCGTCCTTGATGAAGAAGAACGAGAGGACGAGCACCAGGCCGAGTGTGACCAGCAGCGAGCCCGCGGTACTGACACCGGTGAAGACGCCGGACGCGATGACGGATCCACTCTCCTGGACCTTGGAGACGACGGTGTCGACCGCCTTGTCGAGCTGCTCGTCCTGCAGGTTGATAGGTGGACCCTTCACCCACTCCTGCACCTGGCCGATGCCTTCGGTGGCTTTGTCGGCCAGCTCCGGCGCCTGGCCGACCACGGACGGCACGATTCCGGCGATGATTCCGGCCACGATCGCGATGAACAGGACGAGGGTGGCGGAAGCGGCTGCGGCCGGGGGAATTCCCCGCTTGGTCATCGCCCGGGTGGGAGGCCACAGCACCGTGCACACCACGATGGCGAGCAGAACGGGGAGAACGATCACCCAGAGTTTCTCGACGAGCCATCCGAGAACCAGCGCTCCCGCCGAGATCGCGACGAGAACCAGCGACCACTTGGCGAGCCACATCCCGCCCCGGCCGATGAGGCCTCCGCGATCCGGTTTCGTGACGTTCTGCTCCGGCACTGCCGGCGCCTCCTGCTCGGTCACAGATCGTCCTCTCTCGTCCTGCAGGCGTGTCTGCTTCGCCGATCGTACTGACCGCACGGGGTATCGCGCCGGGTATGCCGTCGTGGCGGTTCAGCAGCAGCGCGCACCGGGGTTCTCGTCGGCCGCGGCGTGTCGTGCCCGCCAGTACTCGCGTTCGCTCGGTACCTCGGCATCGGGATGCATCCGGGCGAGGTGGTCCACGTACCGGGCGTAGTCGTGGTCGCCCATCAGAGCTCCGGTCCACCACCACGCGGACCGGAGAGCGGCGAGGAGGCAACTCATTGCTGGGGGCGGGGTTTGGTGGGATGGGCATGTGCCGCTCCGGGTGCCCGGACAGCGCCCGCTGCGATGAGTTCGTTCCATTCCGTTTCGAGTTCCTTCTCGGCCGGTGTGGGAATGAAACCGGCCGGCGCGAAGATCTTCGACGGTTCCGCCGGTGACTCTGTGGTCGGCAGCCCGCCGGCCCGGAATGCCTTGATGCACACGACCAGTCCGGCCGCGACCACCACCAGGACGAGGCCGGCGAAGACGATGGACAGGGTGCCCTGGATGAATGTGTTGCGGATGACGGCGTCGATGGCCTCGGGTGTCTTGGCCGAACCGAAGCTGGTCTTGCCCGCCTCCTTTGCCTCCTTGAACGCCGCATGCTGGGACCAGTAGCCGACGGCGGTGTTGCCGGAGAAGATCTTCTGCCAGGACGCCGTCATGGTCACGATCAGGTCGCCGACGAGTGGCACGCCCGGAATCCACGCCCATGCGAACAGCCCCTTCTTCATGACGACGGTGAGTACCACAGTCAGCGCGATGGCGGCCAGCAATTGGTTGGCGATGCCGAACAGGGGGAAGAGCGTGTTGATTCCGCCTAGCGGGTCGGTGACCCCCATCAGGAGGATGGCGCCCCAGAGTGCGACGACAGCAGCGGAGCAGAACCAAGCTCCGACGCGCCACGACGGATCCTTGAACTTGCGGGCCGGCCCGCCGAAGTTGGCGAGCGAGTCCGAGAGCATGAAGCGCGCGACGCGGGTACCGGCGTCGACGGTGGTGAGGATGAACAAGGCCTCGAACATGATCGCGAAGTGATACCAGAACGATTTGAGGGTCTCGCCACCGGCGAATTGGCTGAGCACTTCCGACATGCCGAACGCGAGGGTGGGGGCACCGCCGGTGCGCGAGATGATCGACTCTTCGCCCACGCTCTCGGCAGCTCGCGAGAGAGTGTCGGGTGAGATGTCCGGGCTGGAGAGTCCGAGTCCGTTCACATAGTTCGCTGCCGTGTCGGGTGCTCCGCCGGTGAGCGTGGCCGGGGCATTGAGCGCGAAGTACAGGTGCTGGTCGATGATGCACGCGGTGACCAGGGCCATGATCGCGACGAACGATTCGGTGAGCATCCCGCCGTAGCCGATGAGGCGAATCTGTTTTTCCTTCTCCAGCAGCTTCGGCGTGGTGCCCGACGCGATCAGCGCATGGAATCCGGACAGTGCCCCGCAGGCGATGGTGATGAACAGGAACGGGAAGAGTGAGCCCGCGAAGGCGGGGCCGTTGCCCTTGATGGCGAACGAGGTGACATCCGGCATCTCGAGGACCGGCCGCACGAACAGAATGCCGATGGCCAGCAGGACGATGGTGCCGATCTTCATGAAGGTCGACAGGTAGTCGCGTGGTGCGAGCAGCAACCACACGGGGAGAACGGAGGCGGCGAAGCCGTAAGCGATCATCAGCCAGGCGATGGTGACCTTGGACAGTGTGAACCAGTCGGCGCCCCAGCCGGTCTCGGCGACCCAGCCGCCGGACGCGATGGCGAGAAGCAGTAGCACGACACCGATGAGGGAAACCTCCGCGACCTTGCCCGGCCGCAGGTAACGCAGGTAGACACCCATGAACAGGGCGATCGGGATGGTCATGGCGATGGAGAACACACCCCAGGGGCTCTCGGCGAGGGCGTTGACCACCACCAGGGCGAGCACCGCGATGAGGATGATCATGATGACGAAGACGCCGAGCATGGCAGCGATGCCGCCGACGACGCCGAGTTCCTCACGCGCCATCTGCCCGAGACTGCGGCCCCGGCGTCTCGTGGAGATCCACAGGACCAGGAAGTCCTGGACCGCACCGGCGAATACCACACCGACGATGATCCACAGGGTGCCGGGTAGGTAGCCCATCTGAGCGGCGAGGACCGGGCCGACCAGGGGCCCCGCACCGGCGATGGCGGCGAAGTGGTGCCCGAAGAGCACTCGCCGATCGGTCGGCATGTAGTCCTTGCCGTTCTCGAGGATCTCGGCGGGCGTGGCGCGGTCGTCGCGAGGCTGGACGATCTTGTTCTCGATCAGCCGCGCATAGAAGCGGAAGGCGATGAGGTAGGTGCACACCGCGGCGATCACGAACCACACGGCGTTGACGTTCTCGCCGCGGACGAACCCGATCATCGCCCACGCGACGCCACCGAGAAGGCCGAGCACCAGGAACGTGATGCGCGCCGTCGTCGAGATCGGGGTGCGGTCCACGACCCCGACCGGAGGCAGATCCGGATCCGTCCTCAGGTACTCGATTTCGGATACTGGTGCGGCTTTCAGGGCCATCACGAACTCCTTCCGGCGCCCCGTCGTCATTGTGTGACCGGGGAGCGTGCTGGACAGACACGGGCCACATCCATGTGGCTCCCGTCACACTAGAGCCCCGATGGTCGCTCGGCGAAAAGATCGAGGTCAGAAGCGACGTGAGTCGGCCGCGGCCCAGTCCCTGCGCCAGTCCTGCGACGGATGGCCGAGCAGTTCGCCCGGTGTCAGCCATTCGTAGAGGTCGGCGTACGTCCGACTGGCGGCACCGTCGACCCGTCGGTTGAGCATGGCGGGGGCCAACTGGTCGAAGCTGTCCAGGCCCATCGACGCGATCATCTGGTGGGCACTGGCGACCGTGGCCTGCTGGAAGCGGAACACCCGGGTCGATTTGTCGGGGACGTCGAGTGCCCGGCTGCGCGCCGGGTCCTGCGTCGTGACGCCGACCGGGCAGCGGTTGGTGTGGCACAGCTGCGCTTGGATGCATCCGACGGCGAACATCATCGCCCGGGCGGCCAGGGTGAAATCGGCGCCCTGGATGATCCGTTTGACGATGTCGGAGCCGGTGGCGATCTTGCCGGACGCGCCGATCTTCACGCGGTCCCGCAGCCCGGTCCCGGTCAGTGCGTTGTGCACCAACATGAGTCCCTCGGTCAGTGGCATCCCCATGTTGTCCTCGAATTCGACCGGGCCGGCCCCGGTTCCGCCCTCGGAGCCGTCGACGATGATGAAGTCCGGGGTGATGTCGCGTTCGAGCATCGCCTTGCAGATGCCGAGGAACTCGCGACGCGATCCGACGCACAGCTTGAACCCCACAGGCTTGCCGCCGGACAGTTCGCGGAGCAACGCGATGAAATCGATCAACTCGTCAGGGGTGGAGAAGGCGGTGTGTGCAGGCGGGGAGATCACAGTGACGCCGACTGCGACTCCGCGGGTTTCGGCGATCTCCCGCGACACCTTCGCGCCGGGGAGCACGCCGCCGAGTCCGGGCTTCGCGCCCTGGGACAGCTTGATCGAGATGGCCTTGACCTGGTCGTCCGCCGCGTGTTCAGCGAAGGACACGGGGTCGAAACGGCCGTCCTCGGTGCGGCAGCCGAAGTAGCCGGAGGCGATCTCCCAGATCAAGTCGCCGCCGTGTTTGCGATGATGGGGGCTGATGGCGCCTTCACCGGTGTCGTGCGCGAAGCCGCCGCGGGCCGCCCCCGCGTTGAGGGCCTCGATTGCGTTGGCGGACAGGGAGCCGAAGCTCATCGCGGACACGTTCAGCAGGGCGATGTCGTAGGGACGCAGGCAGTGGGGCCCCCCGAGCCTGACGGTAGGCGGTTCGGGTGGCGCCGTGCGGGCCCGAAGGGAGTGGGTCATGAACTCGTACCCGACGGCATGGACGTCGCGCTCGGTACCGAACGGCTCCTCGGCGAGAGTGCCCTTGGCCCGCTCGTACACGAGGTCACGTGTCTCGCGGTCGAAGGGTGTTCCGTCGGTGGGGGATTCGTTGAAGTACTGTCGTATCTCCGGTCGGATCTTCTCGGAGAGGAATCGGGCGTGCCCGAGCACGGGGTAGTTCCGCAGGATGCTGTGCCGACGCTGTAGCAGGTCCCACGTCCCGAGCGCAGCGAGGGTGAGGAGCGCAATGGCAGCGAATGCCCAGGCAGCCGAGACGGTGAAGGTGAGGGACAGGGCGCCAAGTCCGAGGATGCAGAGCGCAAGAACGATCAGCTGACGTGTCACCCGTTGAGACTAAGGCCTCGGATCTCGATGTCGCCGACCGCGATGCCCGGGTCCGTGGTGACCGTCTCGAGGATCCGGACGAATCGCGCCGCGAATCCCCGCACGGTATCCGACTCGAAGAGGTCGACGGCATACACCAGGCCCGCCCGCATGCCCAGTGGGTTTCCGTCGTCGTCGAGTCGCTCGGCGAGCCACAGCAAGAGGTCGAACTTCGAGAGGGCCGCGTCGTAGTGCACCGGCTCGACACGAAGTCCGGGAAGCGCGGGCTCCTGCAGTTCGGGGTCCTGCAGTTCGGGGGCATGTAGTTCGCGGGCCGAGGGAAGCACGTGCTCGAATTCGAGCATCACCTGGAAGAGCGGTGAATGCGCGGTAGACCCCTGCGGGGCCAGTGCCTCCACCAGTTGCTCGAACGGGATGTCGGCATGCCCGAAGGCAGCGAGATCTACTCCGCGGGCCTGCTGCAGGGCGTCCGCGAAGCTCGCTGCCGGATCGATCCGGGTGCGCAGGACCAGCGTGTTGACGAACACGCCGACGAGCTCGTCGAGCACTGCTTCGCCGCGGCCGGCGACAGGAGTGCCGATCGTGATGTCATCGGATCCGCTCAGCCGGGCCAGCAGCACGGCCAGCGCGGCATGCATGGTCATGAACACCGTGGAGGTGTGGCGACGGGCGAGCGTCCGGAGCGCGCGGTGCAGTTCGGCTCCGATGGGGAATTCCACCTGACCCCCGCGTAGCGACTGCCGCCGCGGGCGCGGATGATCCGTCGGCAGCGGGAGTAGTTCCGGTATCCCGCTGAGGGTTTCGGACCAGTAGCCGAGCTGCCGGGACACCAGGCTGTCCGGGTCGGATTCACTGCCCAGCAACTCGTACTGCCACAGGGTGTAGTCGGCGTACTGCACCGCGAGAGGCGCCCGGTGCGGCGGGTGCCCACCGACGCGCGCGGTGTACGCCGCGGTCAGGTCCCGCGCGAGCGGGGCGGTGGAGGCGCCGTCGGCCGCGAGGTGATGAACGACCAGTGCCAGGACGTGTTCGGTCCCGCTCGCCTCGAACAATCCGACGCGCAGGGGGACCGCGGTGGTGACATCGAATCTCGTCGAGCAGACCCGGGCGATGTGCTCGTCGAGTTCGGCACCGTTTTCCACCGCGAGGGGCTCGATCTTCGGTATCGCCTCCGCGGCGGACAGGACTATCTGATGCGGGCCGTCGGCGGAGTCCGGGAAGAGGGTGCGCAACAACTCGTGCCGTTCGATGACGTCACCGACCGCGGCAACGAGAGCGGCGACGTCCAGGTGCCCGAGGAGCCGCACCACGAGGTGGACGTTGTAGGCGGGGGAGGTGGTGTCGTCCCGGTCGGCGAACCACTTGTGCTGCTGCGCAGGAGAAAGGGGGATCTGCGCCGGGCGTGGAACCGGGCGCAGAACGGGCCGGACGGAGCCGTGAGATCCGTTCCGGTCGATCCGGGCGGCCAGGGCGGCCGCGGTCGAGGAGTCGAACAGTTCGGTCACCCCGATCCGAGTGCCGAGAGCGGCGTTCACCCGGGCGACGACCCGGGTGGCGGTGAGCGAGTTGCCGCCGAGATCGAAGTAGTCGTCGTCCACGCCGATCGCGTCCACGCCCAGTACCGACTCGAAAACCGTCGCGATCGTCTGCTCTGCAGGCGTGCTCGGTGATCGCCCGCGCCCGCGCGCGCGGGCAGTCGCGGGAGAAGGCAGCGCCTGTCGGTCGAGCTTGCCGCCCGGGGTGAGCGGGATTTCGTCGATGGGCACGATCGTGGGCACCAGGTGGTGGGGAAGGGTGCGCCGCATGTGGCGATCTACAGCGTCGACGTCCAGTCGCTTTCCGCTCGCGGCCCGGACGTACGCGACCAGCGCGGTGTCCCCGGTCGGTGTCGAGGAGTCGACGGTGGCAGCGAAGCCCACGGCAGGATGGCTGGTCAACACGGCATCGATTTCACCGAGTTCGATGCGGACACCGCGGATCTTCACCTGGGAGTCGCTGCGCCCCAGGTACTCGAGCTTTCGATCTTCGCTCGCCCAGCGGACGATGTCCCCGGTGCGGTACATCCGGTCGCCCGACTGCCCGTACGGATCGGCGACGAACCGAGCCGCGCTCAGACCCGCACGATGGTGATAGCTGCGCGCGAGCGCCGGGCCCGCGACATACAGTTCGCCCGCGACGCCCGGCGGGACGGGATGCAGGCGGTCGTCGAGGATCACCGCGGAGACTCCGCGTATGGGCCGTCCGATCGTGACCGGCCCTGTTGGCGTCATTGCGTCGCTGAGCGTGGACATGATCGTGACCTCGGTGGGCCCGTACGCGTTGAAGACCCGGCGGCCGGACGCCCATCGCGCCACCAAGTCGGGTGGGCACGCCTCGCCTGCCACGATCAGGTGCGTCAACGAGCCGAGATCGAGTGGGTCGAGTGTGGCCAGGGTGGTCGGGGTCAGGAGCGCATGCGTGACACGTCGGTCGGACAGGAACCCCGCCAACTCGACGCCACCGAGGATGCCTCGTGGGACGATCAGCACCTGCGCCCCGCCGCCGAATGCTGCCAGCAGTTCGAAGAGGGACGCGTCGAAACTGGGTGACGCGAACTGCGAGACCCGAGACGACGGGGTGACCATCAGGCCGTCGCATTGCGTGGACACCAGGTCGACCAGCCCTCGGTGGGTGATCGCCACGCCCTTCGGGATGCCGGTCGACCCGGATGTGTAGATCACGTAGACCAGGTGGTCCGGTCGCAGAGGCCGTCGCCGCTCCGATTCCGCGACGGGGCCGGCGGGGCGAGATCCGATGTCCGCGTCGGTGTCGGGGTCGTCGAGTTCGAGCCAGGACGCCACTGTGTCGGGAAGGGTGGCGCGGTCGGGAAGGGTAGCGCGGTGCGGCGACGTGGTGATGCCGAGCAGTGCACCCGAATCGGTAAGCATGTGCGCGATGCGGGGCGCCGGATAGTCCGGGTCCACCGGGACGAAGGCCGCCCCCGACTTCGCGACCGCCCAGACGGCGAGTACGTACTCGCGCGAACGGGTAAGGGCAAGGGCCACAATCGAATCCGGACCGGCACCGCGCTCGATGAGCAGGCGGGCGAGCTGATCGGACCGCCGGTCGAGGTCTCGGTAGGTGATCGCGCCGACGGCGTCGGAGAGGGCAACCGCATCGGGGTCGAGCGCAGCGGCGCCGGAAAGGATGTCGGGCAACGTCGCGGGACGCAGCGCAGGACCGCCCTGTGC
>NZ_JBAQEO010000285.1:0-2523 GCF_049286785.1 Rhodococcus sp. (in: high G+C Gram-positive bacteria)
GTGTTGAATGGTGCGCGGTCATTGCGGTCCTCCGGTCGGTCACCGGCTACAGAGGTGGTGTCGGTGATGCCGTAGGTGTCGCGGTAAGAATGGATTTCGGCCGCAGTGCGGTCCCAGTGCGCGGCGAGCTCAGCCTTGGCGGGCCGGGGTCCGAGGTGTTCGGTGAACGCGAATCCGCCACCGAGGACAGTTGGCTCGCCGGCCGGGATCTGCTCGGCTTCGGCCGCGATCCGCCGGACCACCGCGGTGTGCTCGGCGGCGATGCCTGTGTATTGCTCGCGCAACTGGGTCGCGAGGTCCGGGTCGACCTGGTGTGCGTCGATATCGGGCGAGTGGACCCACCGCGGGGCGTTCGGGTCGACAGGTTCGTGGCCGGTCGGGGCGATGTCGTCGAGGGCCGCGAGGATACCCGGCGCCAGCGACGCCGGATGGGTTGAGGCGGTGATCTGCTCGCACAGCGAGGTCAGGTCGTAGCCGCCGAGTGCGGTGAGTTGACGCATTCGGCCGGCGACTTCCAGCCACCGAGGATCTTCTTCGGAGCGGTCTGCCACCGCGGCCGCGATCGCGAAGTGCTCGCGCAGCACTTCCTGGTGTTCGGCGAGCCAGGTGCGGTCGACGTCGCGGGCCGCGGCCTCGAGTGCGGGTGCCATGTCTCGGGTCAGGCTCAGCACTGTGACAGTCTCTCCGCGGGCGTCGAGCTGACGGGCGTGCCAGGCCAGGACGTCGGCGGGTGCAAGGCCGGCGAGCGCGGCCTTGCGGAGTTGTCGGCCGAGCCGCTGGGCGCCGGCTTGGGTTGCCAACTGTCGTGCCGTCTCGGGGTCGAGCACGGCTGCCGCCGGCCGCCGGACACGGTCGACGTCGAGCTGCGCCTGGGTCTTGTTGTACTGGCGGATCTTGGCTCCGATGTCATTCTCGTCCTGTTCGGCGGCGGGGCGGGCCTGGGTGTAGAGATCGGCGACGGTGCGGGCGTAGCCGTCGAGTTCCTTGTCGGTGTGCGGGGTCCGGGCCGGCAACGGGGGAAGTGCCGGGGCTGCCGGGGTGCCGCTCGTCGTGGCCTTGGTGATGCGGCTGTTCACGACGGCGGCGGCGTCGCGGGCGGTGTGCAATTCTCCGGCGGCGAGGGCGTCGTTGAGGACTCGGGTGGCGCTGTCGCCGCGGTCGTGGATCTCGGCGAGTGTCGCGAGCAACACGGCGAGGCTGCCGGGGTGTGCCGTTTCCATTGTCGCGAGCATCGTGGCCGGGAGTGCCCGGTCGAGGAGGTGGTCGAGCCACCGGTCACGGAGCCGGGTTTGGGCGGCGAGGTATGCCTCGTGGAGCCGTTCGGGACTATTCGCGTGCCCTGTGGCGGCACGGATTTCGGCGATGGCCGCCTTGTGGCCGTTGTCGGCCGCGAGGATCCGGCACAGCACGTCGTGCGCCTGTGGGGTCTGGTGTTCGCCGAGGTGCATGCCCTCGGTGTCCTGGGTGACGCCGGGCTCGGTGGGCACGTACAGGTGGTTCCCGGTGCGCCCCCGAGTGAGCGCGACGTAGAGGCCGGCACGGTTGGTGGGGCCGGACGGGACGGTGTGGGAGGTGTCGACGGTGATGCCCTGGCTGCGGTGCACGGTGGCGGCGTAGCCGAGCTCGGTGTCGCGGCGCACGTACTTCGCGGGCAGCACGATCGTGCCGTGATGGGTCTTGCTGCGCACCGTCAGTGAGCCGTCGGGGCTGACGGCGGCGACGGTCCACAGGTCGCCGTTGCGGACGAACATGTTCCGCCGCCGGCCGCCCAATGTCCGCAGGGTCCGGTCGTTGCGGCGGGTCAGTACGGTGTCGCCGACACCGGCGGTGAGCTCATCGGACAGCTCGGTGGTGTGGGCTTCGTCGGCGATTCCACGGCCACGTTGGTGGGCCTGCACGGCGAGGTTAACCTCGCGGACATCGTCTCCGGTGGAGAGCATCACGATGGATGCGAGACCGGCGTCGGTGTCGGCGATGTAGGCGGCTGCGGCCTGGTTTTTCATCTCGGCGGCGGTGCCGCTGTGGATCCAGCCGCGGTCGTCGAACAGGTCCAGGCTTTCCGGGTTCCCGGCGCGGACTTGCAACGAGTTTTCGGCCTGTTCGAGGTCGTCGCCGAACCGGACCACGTCGGTGAGTTCGGGTGCTCTGGTCTCTTCGGCGAGCAGCCTCAGGGCGCCACCGGTTTCGACGGCGTCGAGCTGGGCGGGGTCACCGAGCAGGCGGACGATCACCCCTTTTGCACGGGCGATGTCGGTGATTGCAGCGAGGTCCTTAGTGGAGGCGAGGGACGCCTCGTCGACCAGAAGCATGGTGCCCGGGGTGATCTCGATCGAGGACGGGAGGCTACCGGCCTGGTCGCCGATGACGCCGCGCCAGGGGTAGGTCAGGGTGGCAAGGGTGTGGGCTTGCACCCCGATCTCCTCACCCAGAGTTTCGGCTGCAACGGCGGACGGGGCGAGCGCAATGACCTGGTGGCCGAGCTTCTGCCAGGTGTCGGCGACGGCCTTCATGGAGGTGGTCTTG
>NZ_JBAQEO010000286.1:0-2234 GCF_049286785.1 Rhodococcus sp. (in: high G+C Gram-positive bacteria)
GGTCGTCGAACGAGACATGCCGGGCTTCTCTCGCGGCCGCAAACTGCACAAGGTCGGTCTCGCCGGCCAGGACACCGCCGAGCTGTCCTTCGACCAAGTGCGAGTTCCGGGCACCAACCTCCTCGGAACCGAAGGCCACGGATTCTTTCACCTCATGGAACACCTTCCGCTCGAACGGATATCCATCGCGGTAGCCGCGGCCGCGGCCGCCCGTGCAGCATACGACTGGACCACGAAATACACCTTCGAGCGCAGGGCATTCGGCAAGCCCATCGGCGATCTGCAGAACACCCGCTTCGTGCTCGCCGAGATGCTCACCGAGATCGAGGTCACCCGCTCACACATCGACCGGTGCGTGCTCGCACTCAACGCCGGGGAGCTGACCGCTGTCGATGCAGCCAAGGCGAAGTGGTGGGCCAGCGAGCTACAGAAACGCGTCATCGACCGCTGCGTGCAGCTCCACGGTGGATACGGGTACATGATGGAATACCCCATCGGCCGCGCCTACGTCGACAGTCGTGTGCTCACCATCTACGGAGGTACCACCGAGATCATGAAAGAAATTATCGGCAGAGACATCGCCGCAGAATTCACCCGCTGAGAGGGTTCCTTATGGATACTGCCTCGATCGGGCCGGTGACGCAAAATGCCGACGTTCCACTTGTTGCCGCACGAAGCCTCGCGACCAAAATCACCCACAATAACCCGGTCGCGATCAGAGCAGCAGGATTAGCCAATATTGCAGGTGCGGTCCCGCCCGGGCGGAAAGTGGCGGCAGAACAGGAGGTGATCAGGACTCATCGGAAGCACCAGCCAAGTACAGGCACTTCGCGCTAACTTGCCCCGAAGAAACCGAGACTCAAAGGACGAAATCTTATGAAGGTCACAGTGAACTACAAACACTGCGAAGGACACGCTGTTTGCGCCGGGTTGGCGCCTGCGGTGTTCCAGATCGGTGATGATGATGAACAAGTCCGTGTCATCGATAGCAATCCGAGGGACGAACTACACGACGACGTGGAGCTCGCAGCCCGAACCTGTCCTACCCAGGCGATCTCATTGAACGGCTGAGTATCTCGGTACACGCAGACGATGGCAGCCAGGATTCCAATACGTGACGGCTGCAGGGGCAGCCGATTCATCACGTCTGCCGAACCCGCTGCGGAACAGCTACGAGCGATGGCTGGGGCTGTGCTGGTATGTCCGTGCAGAAGGTACCTCAGTTCGAGGTACGGTCACGGCCTGGCGTGACCTCAGCTCGGGCAGCGGGACCTCGAAATGCCACTGAACCAGCGATTCCGACGGGATTCCTTGCGGTACCGAAGCACACGGCCTGGGCCGACGCGACGACGTCCTCGCACTCGCCGATCGCGTCCCGATCTCGCCGAGCCCAGCCAACCGGGCGTTCATCGACATCGACTCCCTGCTGCGCCGGTCAGTGGGCACGCCAAAACAAGGCGCATCCTATGGGCGCGCGAAAATGGCAGGCAAGCAGATCCTTCGTAATGCCTCTCACCGCTGGCCACCGCGATCAGCACCGCCGGATCCGCACGGTCATCGCGGGAATGCGGCTACGCGCCGGCAGAGCCGGCTCTTGTCAAGGTGCCGTCTCGGCGCATGCCTTCGTGCCGGTGTCGAATTCTCGGTGGTGATGACCGAGAACACTGCTGTCCAGCACGCCATCGATTCGGGTGCCGATAACGCCCGGACGCCCGTTCAGTACCCCGGAGCGGTCCGCGACCCGGACACCGGTAAGTGGATCCAATGAAGAGGTAGCCCAAACCGCCTATACCGCTTCCTCTTCCACAAAGACACAATTACCGCTCGGATGACCGTGCGCCGGGGTAAAGACGCCCGACACCTCGATGCACTGTTTCCGGTCTGGCGACATCACCGTTCTTCACCAACACCACACTGCCGACGGCCGCCGTCGATGCCACCCACCGCGTGGCACGCAATTATCGACACCGCGCGCGGCGATCGCCCACAATCTTCTCCACGCCGCGGGTGTCCTCGCTGGCATTGGTCATTGCCGCGCTGTCTTACCCACTATCCAGACCGGGATTGCCCTCCGTGATACGTCGGTGCCATCGAGGGCATGGAACTTCTTCGAGGGAAGCCGTTGGCGAGCAATCGAATGGGCATGAGAGTCCCTCCCGTCCCGTGTACCGGCACGAGACGCGTGTCGTATCAGAGGTCTTCAGGTCGATGGAACGATTCCGCTACCTAGGTGC
>NZ_JBAQEO010000287.1:0-4072 GCF_049286785.1 Rhodococcus sp. (in: high G+C Gram-positive bacteria)
GTCTCAGACTGCGCCGTTATTCTGGGCTGCCTGCAGCCGCGCCACCGACGGCGACGCCACCGACGGCCAGGACATCGAGGGCCACGACACCGAGGGAGGGGGCCGACCATGACGAACCCCGACGACCCGCGCACCCCGCAGGAACGCGCGTACGACGACACCGCATCATCGGCACCCGAGGGCGACCGAACCGAACAGTGGTCCCGGCAGGATCAGCCGACGGAATACGTGGGCCCTGCCGAGCAGCGCACGGAACACCTGGGCCCTGCCGAGCAGCGCACGGAACAGTTCTACACATCCGACCCCACGGCGGCCTACGGCGGGAATCAGCCGCATCCCACCCAGGCCCTGCCGCCCTACGATCCGACATTCGACGCGCAGCAGTATCAGCACACACAGCAGTACCCGAACGCCCAGTACCCGAACGAGTACCCGAATGCCCAGTACCCGCTTCAGGGGGCGGCCGACGAGAAGCCGGACGCGAAGAAGCCGCGGCAGATCGGCACCTGGATCGCTGCGACCGTGGCGGGGTTGCTGCTCGTCGGGGTCATCGCATTCGGCTACGCGCTCTTCACGTCCACGCCGAAAAACTCCTCGACCACCACGGCGGCGGGCCCCACCACGTCACTTCCGCCGGCTACCACGGCGCCCCGAACCACCACCCCGGCACCGTCGGCCACCGCCGAGTCGCCGTTCGGACAGCTTCCCGGCGGAATCGGTGAGTTCATCGGCGAGGCGGGCGCAGCGTTCGGGACGATCACTGTCAACGACGGTGCCACCCTGACTCTCGATGCGATCGGCGGGTCTCGGTTGATCGTCGAAACCACGCCGCAGACCAACGTGATCTCCCTGGACGGCGCCACCGTCGCCGACCTGAAACCGGGCTCCACCGTCATGGTGCAGGGAACGAAAATCGAGGGCGGCACGATGACTGCGGAGACGATCGTCAGCACCCAGCTACCCGACCTCGGCGGCAATTGACCCGTGATCGGACTTCTTCACCGAACCGAGACAGACTGTCGGGCACCGCGTCGTCCGGGGACGGCGCCGACTCGCTAGGCTGATCACCGATGACGGGAATGTGGTTCGTACTGGCGTTGATCGCACTCGCTGGCGCGTGCGCGCTGCTCTATTTCGATCGGTCGCGGCGCGATCAGTCCGGACGGGTGCGGCAGATCTGGGCCAAGGCCCAGGGCTATTCGTACGATGCGGTCGACGAGCGGTTGCCGTCAAAGTTTCATCGTGCCGCGATGGCCAAGCAGGAATACCTGAGTGCCGTCGACGTGGTGCGCGGCGAACGCCGGGGCGAGTCCTTCATTCTGTTCGATCTCGAAGAGACCGCCACCATCGTCGCGGTGCGTCGGCGGGTGGGCTCGGGAGTCGACATCGACCTCCGGCTCAAGTCGACGCCGCCGCCGAAGGATTCCGATCTCGAGCTGCTCGGCGCCATCGGTCCGCGGGTCGTGTTCGCCACCGATCTCGAGATCGCCCGCAGGGTGTGCGATCAGCGCATGGTCGCATTCACCGAGTCGGTTCCACCGCACGTGAACATGCTGTGGAGCGAAGGTGAATGGACCCTCGGTTCACTGCCCATCGGTAGCAGCGGGCGCGATTGGGATTCGGCGATCGAAGCCGTCGCACGCTTGTCGGGCATCCTGCACGTCCTGCCCCCGGTCACCGAACCGCGTGAACTCGACCGTCCTCCGCACGATCCCAGCAGGCCCCGCCGGGCATAGCGGCGCCGTTGTCGGCATTGCCTGCTGCCAGAAGTGCGCATGGGCGCGCGGCGCCTTGTAGCGTCACCGGTATGTCGATGCCTTCCAGCTCTGCCGACCCCACATCCGGCTCGGAGATCACACCCCGACGGCCGGTAGCTCTCGTCACCGGGCCGACTTCGGGTCTCGGTGCGGGTTTCGCCAGAAAGTTCGCTTCCCTCGGCTACGACCTCGTCCTGGTGGCCCGCGACGAGACACGGATGCGTGAGCTCGCGGCCGAGCTCAAAGCGACCTTCGACACCGATTCCGAGGTTCACACGGCCGACCTCGCGACCGAAGCCGGGCGCGACGACGTGATTCGTCGGCTCGAAAAGGGCGTCCAGGTGCTCGTCAACAATGCCGGGTTCGGCACGTCCGGCGAATTCTGGACCGCCGCGCCCGAACTGTTGCAGGCGCAGCTGGACGTCAATGTCACCGCGGTCATGCAGTTCACTCGCGCAGTATTGCCGTCGATGATCGCAGCGGCGAACGGCACCGTCATCAACGTGGCGAGCGTTGCAGGCCTGCTGTCCGGTCGGGGGTCCACCTACTCCGCCAGCAAGGCGTACGTGATCTCGTTCTCCGAGGGGTTGTCGGGTGGACTGGCCGGCACGGGCGTGCGCGTGCAGGCCCTGTGCCCGGGATTCATCCGCACGGAATTCCATCAGCGTGCCGGCATCGAGATGGGCTCCATCCCGAAACCGATGTGGCTGAACGTCGACCAGGTGGTGGCCACATCGCTGTCCGACCTCGAAAGCGGCAAGGTCATCAGCATCCCAGGCGTGCAGTACAAGGTGCTCACCACCGTCGGTCGCCTGGTGCCCCGCGGTCTGGTCCGGAAGCTGACCAACGTGTTCGGCCGGGGGCGGGCCCGCACGTAGCGGTGGGTAGGGTTTCGGGCATGAGTGATCGCGAGAAACTTGCCGCACTGGTGCGTGACCTGGCAGTGGTGCACGGCCAGGTGACGTTGTCTTCCGGCAAGGAAGCCGACTACTACGTCGATCTGCGACGCGCGACGCTGCACCACGAGGCCGGCCCGCTGATCGGAAAACTGCTGCGGGAGCTGGTGTCGGACTGGGAGTTCGACGCGGTCGGCGGACTGACGATGGGCGCCGATCCCGTGGCGATGGCGGTCATGCACGCCCCGGGCCGGCCCATCGACGCGTTCGTCGTCCGCAAGGCAGCCAAGGCCCACGGGATGCAGCGGCAGATCGAGGGTCCCGACGTGGTCGGCAAGCGCGTGCTCGTCGTCGAGGACACCACCACCACCGGCAACTCGCCACTCACCGCGGTGAAGGCCCTACGGGATGCGGGCGCGATCGTGGTCGGTGTGGCCACCGTCGTCGACCGGGCCACCGGAGCCGACGAAGTGATCGCCGCCGAGGGCCTCGAGTACCGGTCCCTGCTGGGTCTGGGCGACCTGGGCCTCTAGCGGGGTCGTCAGTCCGAGTCGCCGGCGGTGACGGCCAGGGCCAGGGCGGCCCGTCAGGAGTGTTGCGACTTCTCCTCCACCAGCCGGCAGAGGGCCGTGTCGGAGTGGTGGACCGCCTGCTCCGCGAAGGGTTCGATGATCTTGCCGAGGATTCTGCCGGCTATGCCTCCGGGCACGGTGTAGCGGAAGTCGATCGTCAGCCTCGTCTCGTTCTCGCCCAGGGCCTCGAATTGCCACCGTGAACGGGTGGAGAACCCTTCGATGGACGTCAGTTCGAGCAGATGGTTCCGCTCCCACGCCGTGATCTCCACGACCGAGCCGATAATTTTGGGTCCGATCCGCATGTCCGCGTGGTAGATGGCGCCGAGCCCCTGATCCTGATCCCCGGCCGGGTCGAACCGGGTGATTCCGTGGAGCCAGTGGGGAACGTTGCGGTAATCATCGACGTAGTCGAATGTCGCCTCGACGGGTGCAGCCGCGACGACGATGTGATGGATGTCGGTCATCGGTCTCTCCTGCGGAAGTTCTTTCCTCACCGTCAACGTAATGGTCGGGGCGTGCGCGCGGGGCGAGAGAGGCGAATCCGGTGATGATCCGTGACCGGGTCCGGCTGCCACCCCACGGTGACGTTCAGCATCATGCGGTAGGGCGTCGCGTCCGCCGCGTCTTGGCAGAATGTCCTCATGACCGAGCGCAAACCGCTGGGAGTGAACTTCGAGAGTTGGGTCGAGAAGCAGATCCGGCTCGCGCAGGAGCGCGGCGACTTCGACAATCTTCCCGGCGCAGGCAAGCCGATTCCCCACTCCGGCGATGTCGACGACGAATTGTGGTGGGTGAAGAATTATCTGCGGCGCGAGGATCTGCCCACCGACGCACTGTTACCCAC
>NZ_JBAQEO010000288.1:0-4532 GCF_049286785.1 Rhodococcus sp. (in: high G+C Gram-positive bacteria)
AAGGGCGCCAACCCGTTCCTCGGATCGCTCGGGTCGATCCTGTCGAAGACCCCCGGCACCACCGGTGCCGGAACAGGGGGAGGTAACGCGGCGGTCGCCACCGCCCTGACCTCGAATTTCACCGACGTCGACCTGCCCGGTCTCGGATCGAACGTCGACGCGCTCGGAAAGCAACTGAGCGGCACCGACACCGGCGGCTCGGTCGATGTGAACCAGATCGCCGACACTGCGACCTCGCTGAGTAGGACGCTCAGCCCACTCGCGGAACTGCTGCAGTCCGGTGCCGCGAACACCGCCGCCACCAGCAGTCTTGCCGCTGCCCCGGCCGGTACGCCCGAGAGCGCGGCCGCGCAGGTCCTCACCACAGCCAGCCGAGCGGACCTGTCCGGTGCGCTCGCCTCCGTGGCCACGATTGCGAACACCGCAGCCAAGCTCTCGAACAACGGCACCACCACACTGCCCGCCACCGCACCCGAAATCTCTCAACTCGCGGGCACCGCCGCGTCACTCGGTAGCCAGATCGCACCAGTGGCAGCCACGCCCGCTGATGCCCTCTCCTCCGCGTCGAGCGTGCTGTCGGTCCTCAAACCGAAAGTTGTCGTCGACCAAGCCCTCAATGTCGTGACCGGCGTAACTGCCCTCGATATTCCGAAGATCCTGCACAACCTGATCGTGCTCCCGCAGAAGATCGCCGCCGGCGATGTCCGCGCCGCCCGCGACGCCGCCCGGGAGCTGAATGTGCAGTTCGCGCCGTTGGTGAAGATGGCCGCCGGTGTCGACTTGAAATGGGTCTCCCAAATCCTCGCGATCATCCCGGACCCGTCCGGATACACCCAGATCGCGGCGCTGGTCACCAGCATTCTCGGCAACGTCGACGTGATCAAGCTGGCCAACATCGCCGGCCAAGCACAGGAAATTGCGTGGGCCGCCGCGGACAAGCTCTTCCCCCCGCCCGGAGTGCTACCCGACCCGGTTGGTGCTGCCGCGCAGACTGCAGCGCTGATCCCACTCGGCCTCGAGCTCGCCTCGGTGGCCGCGAACATGCTCACCGGCAAGGTCAGCAAGACCGACCCCGCACTACTGGGCAAGCAGGCAGGCGCCGTCGGGAACGCGATCACCACGCAGGCGCAGACCCTCGACCTCGCAGGACTCGCCGGATCGGTGTCGACGATGGCGCGCTCGCAGGGGGCCGAGGATCTCGCCGCGGTAGTCGGTGAGGGCCTGAACGCCGCCAGCTTCTTCGCCTCCGGTGCACACCAGAGCTACCAGAACCTGGTCGTCGACAATGCCGGCCGCAACGCCATCCAATGGGTTTCGGATTGGCTCAATCTGCAGATCGCCCGCGCCGTCTGACGATCCGACAGCGTCCGAAGTCGAATAGGAGCACCGGAAATTGGCCCCTCGAGCCCACCGCCCCACCTCCTGCTGGGTGACCTGCCCGCACTGCGACAAACGCACCTACTTCACACGCAAGGATGCCCGCGCCGCCCGCACACACCACGAAAAGCGGCAGGGCTTGTCGATCTACCTCTGCCCCCACCAAGGAGGGGACGGCGACGGCTTCCACGTCGGGCTCCGGCCGGAGGGCCTGGGCCGCGGCGATATCGACCGTGACACGCTCGCCGACAGCCAGCGAACGGCACTCTCCGAAGCCACTTTCGCAGCCGGGGGTGCGTGGTGACACTGATGAACGCCGAGGGATCACCGACCACCCCGATCCCACTCGACCCCGGTGGCTGGATCCGCTTCGCTATCGAACCCGATCGCCCCTACACTGTCCGCGCAATCTCGGAGCACTTCGTCGTCTGCACCCGCCAACGCGACTTCGCCACCAACGGTGACTTCGTCTACACGGTCATCGACTGGCGGAACGGAATCCGCGGCCCGATCAACGTGATCGGACAGAGCGTGGGCGTGAGCACCGATGAGCAGTGCCGCGACCTCCTTCACGACCTCGAAGCCGGCCGGTGGGAAATCAGCCACCGCAACCGCGTCCAGCTCGACATTCTCGACTGGGGCAAGTCATGAGAGAGCACGCACCCGAGAGGACCTATCGCGCAGCGCTATTGCTGCTCTATATCGCAGGCGCGGTGGTGGTTCTGCTGCGACCGGAGCTGCTGTTCGATCGCTCGATATCAATGCCGATGTACCCATGATCACCGACCTGATGGCCGTGGAGTCCACGGATGTGGTCCTGGTCCTCGGGTCTCTGCCCCACGTTCACCGTGAGTTCATTGTTCGCGACATCGTTGGGGCGCCACACGGTCCGCTGCTCCGTTTAATCGGGCTGGGTCTACTCCCTGTGACGGTTCTGGTCCTGGTCATCAAGACCGGCGCTGTCATCACCGGTCGGGTGAGGCAGAGGCGACACCCGACCCGTCATGGCTCCTCACCCGCAGCTGACCGAACCTGACCGAACACGCCCCGCGCGCCATGTACAACGACCTTCGGCGGAAAGGCAAGAATGATGAACACACGCAGAGCCAGCTTGGTGGGTGGTGCAGCTGCGGCGGTAGTGGCCACCGGACTCATCACGAGCAATCCAGGAGTTGACGGGTTGTGGCATTCCGCAGTCGCCGCCGCCGATGAACCACCAGCCCCCTCACCGAGCCCTGCTGGCAGCGCCCCTGTTCCCGGTGTCGAGAAGCTTATCGCCGCCCTCACGATCGTGGACGAGCTCCCCGAGGTCTCCGGCTATTCGCGGGACTGCGGCCGCGGCGACGGATGCGTGTTCGGTACCGCGTGGACCGACGACTACGACGGTGTCGGCGCCCGAAACGGCTGCGACACAAGAAATGACGTCCTCGGAGACCAGCTGATCGATGTCAAGTACAAGCCGGGTACCGGAGATTGCAAAGTGCTCTCCGGCACCCTGAACGACCCCTACACCGGGCGCGAAATAGCCTTCACCTCCGGCAAGAGCACCTCCTCAGCTGTGCAAATCGATCACATCTTCCCGTTGGCGCGCAGTTGGCGTGCCGGTGCCGCGCACTGGCCCCTCGGCAAGCGCGTGGCGTTCGCTAACGACATCGAACTGAACCTCCTCGCCTCCGACGGCCCCGCGAACCAGGCCAAATCCGACAAGGGTCTCGACGAGTGGCTCCCGCCCAACACCGCATACCAGTGCACCTACGCCATCAAATACCTCACCGTCGCCGCGGCTTACGACCTTGCCATCACCTCCGGGGATGCGGCTGCGGCGCGCACGGCGTGCCGGTAGCGGTGCGGTTGGGGCGGCTAAAGGTCCCACATGGCAATCAGGGCGGTCCGGAGGCTGGGAGAGCGGACGTAGTGGTCGCTGCGCAGCCGTGAGCCGGGGTGGCCGAGGTCGGTGAGCGCCTTTTCTGCCTCGGTGAGGGGCAGCGGGGGCAGGTCGGTGCGGATGCGGAGGAAATGCAGAACCGCGCCGCCGGACCGCGGGATCTTCATGGGTTCGGACACCACGACAGCCGGTGGGTAAATCCACTGGTCGTCGGTGGAGACGAAGACGATCACGTCGTCGAGCCGGATAGTGCTGGATTTGTCGAGGCGAAGCGATTCGAGTTGGTATTTCGCCGGCGGCCCGGACGTGGTCCGCGGCCGCCGCCGGTGCTCCTCGAGCACATGGTGTTCGGTGGGGCCGGGCTCGTAGTCGGCGGCGTGCTTGAGGAACATTCGGGTGACCGGGGCGGGGAGAAACTCGGCCTCGGGGTCGTGGATTCGGCCGCTGACACCGGGGATCGGAACCGCCCGGCCGATCTCCCACTGGCGGGTGGCGTTGTCGATGAACACTTCATCGACTTCTGTGATCTCGTCGATGCCGTCGATGAACTTGCGCACTGAGGTGATGACCTCGGGATCGTCGGTGATGATGACGGCATCATCGGCGAAGGCGGAGTTCTCGGACGCGTTCGCCGAGCCGATCACCGCCCGCCGGTTGGTGGCGATCACCTTCGCGTGCAGGGTCGGGGAGGACAGCACCCGTACCCCCTTGCCGAGGTAGTACGCGAGGGCTGCGGGGGAGGTGGCATGTGCACGGACCGCGGCCTTGGAGGCGTTGACGACCAGGACGTCCCCGGCTCGCAGCGGGAGCAGCTCGGGTGCGTCCTGGCCGAGGTAGGCGATCGCCGCATGGCGGGCGCCGCGGGTGCGGATGGCGCGGGTGATGTGTGGCCACGGGCTCGGCCCGTGGAAGGTGGTGCCCATACCGACAGACGGTAACGGGCCGAACGGGTGGGTGCGCCGATGGTCGCCTGCCGGTTGCGGAGGCTGATGCTGCGGCAGGATCTTTCGGTATAGTGACGGGGTATCCGGCGGTGACGCCGATGACACGCACGGGAACGTTGTTGATGGTTTGGTCGCCAGATGACGCATGTTCACCGTGGCACCCACCGTGAGTGGGTCCGAGCGTGGCAGATGGTTACTAAGTGGTCTGATCCGTTAATTCGTCGGGGGTTGCTGCCAGGCGGTGGGGTCGGCGAGGTAGAGCCCGCAGGCGCAGTCGAGTGCGTCCTCGGGGGTGCCAGCGAAATCGCCGTTAGGCAGGACCGAGT
>NZ_JBAQEO010000289.1:0-1609 GCF_049286785.1 Rhodococcus sp. (in: high G+C Gram-positive bacteria)
CAAGGTCGACACGGTTACGCAGCACCAGCGTATTCCCGAACATGCCCACCAGATCGTCGAGTGCCGCCTCGCCGCGTCCGGCGACCTGAACACCGACAGGTATGTCCTCGGCACCGCTGAGCCGCGCGAGAAGCACCGTCAACGCCGCATGGACCACCATGAACAGGGTCGAGTTGTTCTCACGCGCAAGCCGATCGATCCGATCGGCGAGGTCCGACCCCACCGAGAAGTTCACGACCGCACCCCGAGACGACTGCACCGGGGGACGCGGATGATCCGTCGGGAGCCCCAGGAGATCCGGCAGATCCGCCAACGCCTCTGTCCAGTACCGAAGCTGCCGCGAGATCAACGACTCCGAGTCGTCCTCGCCACCGAGTACCTCCTGCTGCCACAACGTGTAATCGGCGTACTGCACCTCGAGTGGCGACCACCCCGGCTCGTGTCCTTCCCGGCGAGCGGCATACGCCACTGCTATGTCCCGCGACATCGGGGCGGTCGAGCCACCGTCGCTGGAGATATGGTGCACGACCAACGCGAGCACGGAATCGTCCTCGCCGAGCTGAAAGAGCTTCACACGCAATGGAACTTCCCTGGCCACGTCGAAACCGCGGCCGACGAACTCGAATACCCGGGCATGCGCCTGCTCCGGAACCACCCGCTCCGGAACCAGATCCAACGACAACGCGGATACCGGGACGATCACCTGCGACGGACCCTCATCCGAATCCGGGAACATCGTCCGCAGCGCTTCGTGCCGGTTGATGACGTCGTTCACCGCGGCCCGCAGCGCGCTGACATCCAGATCGCCGGACAACCTCATCGCCAACGGAATGTTGAACGCCGCCGACTCCGGGTCGAACTGGTTGAAGAACCACATCCGCTGCTGCGCCAACGACAACGGAATACGATCCGGTTTTTCGCGGCGGGTCAACGCCACACGCGCACCCTCGCCGACATGCTGCTCGGCGCGGACCGCCAGCGCTTCGACCGTAGACGCCTCGAACATCACCCGCACCGGCACCCGTGTATCCAACGCTGCACCCAACCGGGACACCACCTGCGTCGCGATCAGCGAGTTGCCACCCAACGCGAAGAAGTCATCGTCCAACCCGACCCGCTCGACCCCGAGCACCTCCTCGAAGATCCCGGCGACGGTCTCTTCGACCGGGTTCGTCGGCGCCCGGAACTCCCGCGCGACGAACTCCGGCGCCGGCAACGCTTTGCGATCCAACTTCCCGGACGCCGCGATCGGGAACGCGTCGAGCACCATCACATTCGAGGGCACCATGTACGCCGGCAACGACTCACCCACCCGAGCACGCAAAACCTCGGGATCCAGGTCGACGTCCCTGCCGGCCACCACATAACCCACGACCTGATCGCCCACATGCGAATCACGGTGCAACACCGCCACCGCCTGCGCCACACCCGCACAACCGCTCAGAACCGCCTCGATCTCCCCCAGCTCGATCCGCAGACCCCGCAGCTTCACCTGGAAGTCGGTGCGACCCAGATACTCGAGATCGCCATTGGTGTTCCACCGCACCAGATCCCCCGTGCGATACAACCTCGAACCCCGCTCACCGAAAGGATCCGCTACGAACCTTTC
>NZ_JBAQEO010000290.1:0-3222 GCF_049286785.1 Rhodococcus sp. (in: high G+C Gram-positive bacteria)
GCCCGGTAGGCGGCGAGCCAGCGGCGGGCGGTGCGGATCGACACCCCACCGGCGGCCGCCGCCCGCGTCAGCGGGACGCCGTGCTCGAGATGCGGGCGCAGCACCGTCATCGGATCGGCCCGGCCCCGGCGCTCGGTGCTCATTGAGCCGGGCCGGTAACAGCACCGTCGGCGTTGCCGGCGGAGACCGCCGCACCCAGGTGCCGGTAGATGGTCGGGCGGGTCACCCCGAATTCGGCGGCGATCTGCGCGACCGTGTATCTGCGTTTGCCGTCGTCGCCGGTCTCGGCGTACATCGCCCGCGCGAGGGCGACCTGGCGGGGCCCGAGCTTCGGCTTCTGCCCGCCGGTGCGCCCGCGGGCCCGGGCCGCGGCCAGCCCCTCGGCGGTTCGCTCGGAGAGCAGGGCGTGCTCGAATTCCGAGATCGCCCCCAGCACGGAGAAGAACATTCGGCCCGCCGCGGTCGAGGTGTCCACCCCCTGCTCGAGCACCACCAGGTCCACCCCACGCTCCTGAAGCAGCCGCGAGAGTTCGATCAGGTTCGCCAGCGACCGCCCCAACCGGTCGAGCCGGGTGACCACCAGTTGGTCGCCCCGGCGGGCGACCAACAGTGCCTGGTCGAGACCCGGCCGGTGCGCGAGCACTCCGGAGGCGGTGTCGGTGAAGATCTGCTCGCAGCCGGCCGCGCGGAGCGCGTCCTGCTGCGCTTCGGGGTGTTGATCGCGGGTGGAGACCCGGGCCAGGCCGATCCGCACCCATCCAGCGTAAAACGAACCCCCGAGCACGTGCCATAGCCGCGGACACGGGAACCTTGACACCCGTGAACTGGGAAGACTGCATCCGGCCGGGAGTGTCTCGCGAACCATCGTTTCCATGACATCGAACCGAGACGGTGGAGTCTGAGGGGTGCTCGGGTCAGAGGTCGGGGCCGATCGAGGCCCGGGCGGTGGCGGCCACGGCAGGATCCATCCCGGTGAGCCGGCCGCGGTGCGTCTTCCCGGAGAGAAGCTCGAGGACGTCGAGTGTGGGGCTGACGACGGCAGCGGTTCCGAGGGTCGGGCTGCCCTTCGCGCGCCAGCCGAGGCCGACCAGCAGGTTTCGGATCTCGCTGGTCCATTCCTCGGCCGGAGTGCCACTACCGACGACGGCGAGTGCCAGCCAGCCCGCCTGGCGGTCGAACTCGGTCCTGCCCACCGGCAGTCGGGAGAGGATGTGCTGCCACAGCGCCGATGGTTGGTCACGGTTGCGGCGGGCGAGCGCAGTGGGCGCCAGCCGGCCCTTCCGCACACTCACCAGGCCGAGAGCCCGCGCGTTGTCGCGGAGCTGCGCGACCGGCCACGTGAGGTCCTCGCGGTTCGCCTTGCCGATCCACCACCCGGCGACGCCGGTCCGCTCGGCGAGCTGCTC
This sequence comes from Rhodococcus sp. (in: high G+C Gram-positive bacteria), assembly GCF_049286785.1. Taxonomy (GTDB): domain Bacteria; phylum Actinomycetota; class Actinomycetes; order Mycobacteriales; family Mycobacteriaceae; genus Rhodococcus_F. The sequence continues at coordinate 1,407 of NZ_JBAQEO010000290.1, forward strand.
GACCAACGCCGGCGGAAGGTAGCCGGCGCTGGTCAACCGCACCCCGTCGCCGATCAGGTCGAGGAGGACGGCGTACGGCTCGATAAGGCGGGCGGCGTCTGCCTCGCTCACCTCGAACCCGGCGTGCGCCGCCGACCGTGCCAGCACCTGCGTGAGTGCCCCGTTGCCGCCCCGCTCCAGTTGCTCGCACAGCGCGGCCAGCTCCCCGGCCACACGGAGCGGCGCGGCCACCGCTGCCGCGAGGGCGGTGTTGGCCTCGTCGACGTCGAATAGGTCGGGATGCCAGTCGAGCGGCAGCCAGTCGCGGGCGTGGCCGGCGTCCTCGAACGGGGCCGGGACGGACCCCGGGTCGCATCCGCCACGGACCCACGCCGCCAGCTCCGTGTACCCCCAGATCCCGCCGCAATCCTCGGGTGGGCAGGCCATCCGACCACCGGTGCAGCGCACCTCGGCGGGCGGCTCGTCGAGGACCGCCTCCACCGCGAGCACGTGGTCCCAGTCGTCGCCGAAGTCGTATTGGTACCAGAGGCGGTCACCGGTGCCGGTCAGCACCTGATCGAGCCGGACGCCGTCTTCGAGCATGCCGTCCTCGCCCTCCTCGACGTCGAACGGTGTGACGAAATACGGCGACCGGGGATCGCTGCCCGTGCGGAACCGGTGCAGATGGCCGTCGAACCACCCCATCGCGGCCTGGATCACCTTGTGCAGCCGGTCGAGGGTGAGGTCGCCGGGCAGCTCGAGCCGCCGCCACACCGGGGGCTTGGCACCGACCAGGTCGAGCCGGACCCGAAAGCCGCGAATGCGGGTCGGCGCATCACCGACCACGGGCTCGGAGACTCGCAGCGCACTCTCCACCAACGCCATCGAATGATCCGCCCCGATCGCGCCCAAGAACGCCTGTTGCTGCTGCGGGGACAACTCGGCCATGAGCTGCTCGGCGAGCCGTCGTACGTCATCTGAGGTCGGCACGACACCAGTCAACCATCGGCCGTGAACGGCATGCCCAGCCGATGCAAGGAACCACCCTGAATCTGATCCACGACCTGCACCAGCGGGGCATTGGTTTCCGGAACTTTTGGTCGATCCGATCCGGATCGGCTCGACGAATCCGGACGATTCGATGGGTCAGCTGGCGGTGGTGCGGCTGGCCCTGTTCGGGCAGATGGAACGCACCTGTGCGGGCGCGCTCAACCCGCTACCGGAACCTGCTGCCCCGCTCGATGGAGACGCGCACCGCTGCACCAGACCCCATCGAGGAGACGACTTCTCGGTCAACGGTGTCGGTGGCACCGTCACCGGCCGCCGGGCCTCTGACATGCCCGACCTCTGGCCACGGACCGCCGCCCGTTGGGACCTCATCCGCACGTGTCGATCTCGCCATCGTCTGGTTGTCCGAGATCGCCGAGGTGCTCGGCGTCGCACGCTCGACGGTGTACCGCCGCCTCGCCTGATCGGCACCGTGCCAAATAGCGTCGGCAACAACGTGCCAGATAACGCTGGGAGTCACAAAATCGGCAGCTTCCGTTACCAAATCATGATGTGTCTCAGAAACCCGTCTCACCTTCCGTGGTGCCCGCTGGAGCGTGTTTGACGTTTCTGAGACAGTCATCCCTTGTGAGCGCCGTATTTGGATTGTCAGTTTCAGAAGACAACTGCACGTGATCACTACTCGACTGCACTCGTCCAGAGAACGCACTTCGGCCTCAAGGAAATGAGGTCCGTGTTCGTTCACTGCGTTGATGTATCCCTGCGGCAACGCAGGCGGTCACGGTGCTCGTGTAGCCGGACGACACCCGAGTGTCCGTTTTGTCTGGTG
>NZ_JBAQEO010000291.1:0-2066 GCF_049286785.1 Rhodococcus sp. (in: high G+C Gram-positive bacteria)
CCACCAGCAGGGGCGACCACCTTCGGCCGCATCGCGGCCGCTGACTCGAGCGCTCATGGGGCCGGTTGAATGCTCTGCTCGAAGCTGAACACGTTGTCGGGGTCGTACTTCGCCTTGATGGTGCGCAGTCGGTCGACGGATCACCCCCAATAGGCGCTCTCCCAGTCCGCCATGTCGGCGTTGGGCACGTTCACGTAGGCGCCATCGACGTAAGGACGTAACGCTTGGGCGAACTCGGCGATCCAAGCCAGGCACTCCGCAGTCAGCGGGTCGGCCATCGCCGGTTTCGCACCACGGGTGCCCCAGCCGGCACCTGGCTCCGCGTAGAACAGCGCGTTGCGGTGGGCAAACGCTGACCCGCCGGAAGGCTCACTGCCCTTGACGGCTCCGCCGAAGGCATGCGCAGCGCGATCCGCGCCGAGGTCGCGGCGACGATATCGGACCAGGCCCGAGAGATACGGAACCGCACCCACCCGGCCTTCGGTACCAGAATCTCGCCCCACCGCCGGTTGATGCGCCGCACCACCAAGTCCCGAACGACGAAACCCTGCCGAGCGCCCGAACGCTTCTTGAACTTCGGGTACCCGGACCGGCGGGCGAAGAAGTTGATGAACGCCCGATCGAGATCCCGCAGCGCACCTTGCTGCACGACGGTGGAACCGGCTCGTAGCCACTCACATTCGCGCCTCGCCTCGGTCAGCTCCCTCATCTGCGACGCGGCGGTGATCTTCTGCCGGACATGACGGCGCGAGCGAGTCCACCAGGAGCGTTGTTCCAACCCCAGGTTGTAGACGAATCGGGCATGATCACAATGCATCACCAACACCTCGAGCTGCGTCCCCTCCGCGGGGTACACGCGCTGCACGATGCCCATATGGTCTACGTTAACAGATATGGGTATTGACAGGGACATTTACCGGACCGGTCGTCATGTGGTCTACAGTCTTCAGGCCCACATCGTGTTGGTGACCAAGTATCGTCGCGGCGCGATCACCGACCGCGTCCGCGAACACCTGATCACCACCACCCGTCAGGTCTGCGAACGGTTCGAGACGACCCTGATCGACGCCGACGGCGAAGACGACCACCTGCACCTGCTCGTCGACTACCCACCGAAGGTGTCGCTCTCGAAACTGGTCGGGGCGATCAAGACCAACACGTCCCTGCGAGTGCGACGAGAAAACTACCCCGAAGTGACCCGAGCACTGTGCGGTGAACACTTCTGGTCCCCGTCCTACCTCGTCACCTCCACCGGCGCAGCCCCACTGGACACGGTCGCAGCCTACGTCCGCAACCAACGCGAACCCTCCCGCGCCCCAGGCAAACCGAAACGACACCCTCGCTGACCCCACCCTCACGCACGAGGCCCGCGCTCAGCACTCGAGGGTCAACCAGCCGAACAACCAGCCGATCTTCGGGCTGGCCAGGCGCGATGCCCACTGGTAGGAGGAGCCGCTGAGTGCAATGCGGGCGGCGAACTGCGCGACGACCAAGGCCACCAGCGTCTGCCCGACCGCCGCGATGATCCACAGCCAGATTCCGACTGGTCCCGCACTGATCAATACATCATCGTAGGTGGCGAAGATGCCGACGGCCACCGAGATGAACGCGAAAGATATTGCGAACACCTGAAAGGAACCGAGTGTTCGTTTCAGCTCAGGCTCGTAGCCGCAGTCCCGACACTCTCCGTCCGCAGTAGCGGGATTCGCCACATTCTCTGCCGTCATATCCGACCTTCCGTGGCGGGTGATGCACGGAAGATTAGCTGACCGGACAAACTCCTTCCTCGCAAAATCCACTTTTTCGTAAAAATTGCTGTGATTGCTTCGAGCACGTACAACCAGGTCAAAGTGTCGAACGAACGAGTGTGGGGTCGATCAGGCCGAGGAAACCTCATTTTCGCCCTGGCATCGAACGCCTAACCCTTGCAGCCGACGTTGCACGCGCTCTTGGACCCGATGCGCGGCAGATCGATGCGATCGGTAATTGTGGGAACGTCATCGAACTCACCGACAGCAACAGCGATGACGAGGTCAACCGATGCCGGTGCGGCACGGTTCGCGCTC
>NZ_JBAQEO010000292.1:0-1758 GCF_049286785.1 Rhodococcus sp. (in: high G+C Gram-positive bacteria)
GAACATGCCCGTCCAGATCGAATTCACCAGGTAGCACGATGGTCACGTCACACCCGTCGCCCACCGTGGTGATCGTCGGGGCCGGGCATGCCGGCGGCACTCTCGCCGGCATGCTGCGGCAGCAAAAATTCGAGGGCCGCATCGTCCTGTGCGGGGACGAAACGCATCCGCCCTATCACCGACCACCGCTGTCCAAAAAATACGCCGACGACGAGTTCGTCCAGTGGCTCAAGCCCGAATCGTTCTACGCCGACAACGAGATCGATAGCCGGCTGGGTGACCCGGTCGTGTGCATCGACCGGGACGCCCGGACCGCGACGACGGCGTCCGGCACGGTCCTCGAGTACACGACGCTCGTCCTCGCGACGGGTGCCGCGCCGCGGATCCTCACGCTGCCCGGTAGTGATCTCCAGGGCGTGCTCAGCCTGCGCACGCTCGACGACGCCACCCTGCTGCGCGAGGCCGTGCACACCGGATCGGCACTGGCCATCATCGGTGGCGGATACGTGGGGCTCGAGGTCGCCGCCTCGGCCCGCGCCCGCGGATGCGAGGTCACGGTGATCGAACGGGAGGACCGGGTGCTGGCGCGCGTCGCAAGTTCCGAACTGTCGACCGTCCTCACCGAATTCCACCGCAACCGCGGAACCCACATCCTCACGGGCGCGGAGGTTCGGGAGATCACGGGGACGGCGGGTCGGGTCGATGGTGTCGTACTCGGCGACGGAAGCGAAATCCCTTGTAATCTCGTGCTCGTGGGCGTCGGAGCGATCCCGAACGACGCGCTGGCACGCGAATCGGGCATCGACTGTCTCACGGGAATCGTGGTCAACGGTTCGGCACGCACCTGCGATCCGAACGTGCTCGCTATCGGGGACGTGACCTACCGCCAGCACGACACGCTCGGCAAGATGGTGCGACTCGAAAGTATCCCCAGCGCCGTCGAACAGGCGAAGCAGGCGGCGGCGGTCATCATGAACTCGCCTTTGCCACCTCACGAAGTGCCGTGGTTCTGGTCGGATCAGTTCGACCTGAAGCTGAAGATGGCGGGGATGGTCGGTCCGGACACCCGTGCGGTCCTGCGTGGCGACCCGTCGGACTCCTCCTTCGCCCTGTTCCACCTCGACAGCGACGGCATCCCGGTCGCCGTCGAGACCGTCAATGCCGCAGCTGAATTCATGGCGGGCAAGAAGTTCATCGGCAACCGCACCAAGATCGACCCCACCGCACTCGCCGATCCGGTCATCTCGTTGCGGGACACCGTTCTCTGAGCACTTCGATATCGGCCGGCCCTTTTCGGGTCCGCCCACACACCATGGAGTATTGATGATGGAAGCACTCGCAGCAGTCGCGAGAGAACCGCACACCGAGTTCACCCTCGAGCCGATCACCATCGAGGGCCCGAGGGCCGGTGAGGTCCTCGTGGAGATCGAAGCGGTCGGCATTTGCCACACCGACCTCGCCGCCCGCGACGGCGCCCTCCCGACCGCGCTGCCCGCCGTCCTCGGTCACGAAGGGTGCGGTGTCGTGCGGGAAGTCGGTGACGGCGTCACCAAGGTGATACCCGGCGACCGCGTCGCCATTACCTTCAACAGCTGCGGCACCTGTCCCTCGTGCACCACCGGGGCGCCCTCGTACTGCCACCAGTTCATGCACCTCGCCTACGACGGCGTCCGCGACGACGGCACCGGACCGATCACCACCACCGACGGCGAATCGTTGACCGGTCTGTTCTTCGGGCAATCCTCCTTCGCTACCCAC
>NZ_JBAQEO010000293.1:0-2215 GCF_049286785.1 Rhodococcus sp. (in: high G+C Gram-positive bacteria)
GTTTCGGACGACTCATCAAAGCCCTCGCAACAGCGAGCATCTGTTGCTCGCCACCCGACAACGTGCCGGCAATCTGCTCGCTGCGCTCAGCCAATCGGGGGAAGATCTCGAACCAGCGCTCGAGATCGGCCTCGACGCCCTCGCGATCCTTACGACTGACCGCGCCGACCCGAAGGTTGTCCCGCACGCTCATCGCCGTCAGTGTCCCGCGTCCCTGCGGGATCAGACTGACCCCGTGGCGCAGCATGATGTCGGGACGCGAATTGGACAGGTCGATGCCGCCGATGCTGATGGTGCCGGTGTGCGGCAAGGTGCCGGCCAAGGCTCGCATGAGCGTGGTCTTGCCCGCTCCATTCGCACCGAGCACGACGGTGACCTGCCCGGGCTGGACTGCCAGATCGATGTCTCGAAGTACAGACGCAGCGCCGTAGCCGGCGGAGAGGCCTGTGACTTCCAGGAGCGGAACCGCGCTCATGCGGCCTTCCCCAGGTATGCCGCCACGACAGCGGGATTACGTTGGACATCGGCCGGCAGCCCGTCGGCGATGGTGCGACCGAACTCCATGGCCACCACGTGATCGCAGATACCCATCACCAGCCCCATATGGTGCTCGACGAGTAGGGCGCTGAAGCCGAACTCTTTGCGTAATTTCAGGATCAACTGACCGAGGTCGTGCACCTCGGCGTGCGTCAACCCGCCGGCCGGCTCGTCAAGCATGAGCAGTTGGGGATGGCTGATCAGTGCCCGTGCCAGCTCTACTCGCTTGAGGGTTCCGAAGGGAAGACCGTCTGCGCGATGATGGGCGACATCGGTGAGGTCGAGCAACTTCAGCAACTCCCACGCCTCTCCTTCGAGTCGCCGCTGGGCCGAGCGCGTTGTCGGCCACAGGAGCGCGGACGGCAGCAGCCTCGGGGTGTTTCTGATCTGCGCTCCGACAACGGTGTTCTGGATGACCGTCAAGCTGGGAAACAATGCAAGATTCTGGAATGTACGGGCGATCTTGTGTTCGACGATGCGGTGACGCTTGACCAGGAGAAGATCGGTGCCATTGAACTCGACCGACCCCTCGCTGGGCTCGTACATGCGTGTCACACAGTTGAACAACGATGTTTTGCCTGCCCCGTTGGGCCCGATGAGTCCACAGATCTCGTTGTCGGCGACCGTGAAGCTCACGTGATCGAGGGCCGTGATGCCACCGAAGCGCATCGCCAGGTCGGAGATTGTCAGCACCGAATCACCTTTCGCGTCGATGTGGGTCTAATAACTATCACTAGAACAGTGACTGAACTCGCTACAGTAAAGCATGTGAGGGGCATCACTACCACCCCATTCTTCGAGAATTGCACTCTCACAGTGCATCGATCGCAGTCCGGTAAGCTCACACCGAGACCCGACGGCAGCTCCACTGGGGCGGCATCGACCGATACGCCGTCTTTACTTCTCTAACGACAGCGATGGGAGCCCGCACACACCGGCACAAATTGACGGGACATCGGGACAGACATCTTCGACCCCGGCCCGGGGTCGGCAGAGCGAGACTTTCGCGCTTCCGCAACTTCTACCCCGTTGGACTACTGCGATGTGCACAGTTGCATTCAGCGTGGTCTTGACCTCGCCGCGCAGGTAACACGTTAGGATCATGAGTGTCTGCGACGCGCATGCACAGATGTAAGGGGTGGGTCTCGGCATCACCGATCTACGATGAGGAAAGGTGTGACGTGGCCGAAATCAAGAAGCCGAAACTTGCGAAATTGCCGACTGATAATCCCGATCACGGGTCGAAGTCGGCCCTCGGTCGTGCGCTCGTCATGCTGGGGGACATGTGGACCGTGCGAATCCTGCGTGCGATCTTCCTAGGAACACGGCGCTTCCAGGAGTTACGCGACGACCTCGATATCTCCGACCCGGTGCTCTCGCGCCGCCTACGTAACCTCGTCGAAGCAGGCCTGTTGGAACGTGTCCGCTACCAGACCAACCCGACAAGGCACGAATACCTGCTGACTGAATGCGGCACGGACCTGTGGCCCATCATGGTCGCCATCTGGGCCTGGGACCGCACCTGGGCTTCACCGCGCCACCGTGATGCGAACATCGAACTGACACACCACGTATGCGGGCACCATTCCCAACCTATATTCGGCTGCGGGCATTGCGGCGCAATAGGGTTGACCGCTCGCGACGTCCGGGGATCGGTCGATGATCGACTCCTCCTCGA
>NZ_JBAQEO010000294.1:0-1560 GCF_049286785.1 Rhodococcus sp. (in: high G+C Gram-positive bacteria)
TCACCGAATCCATCGTCGAGGACGCCACACTCGCTTGGCTGGAGGAATTAGGCTATGTGGTTCTGCACGGCCCGGACATCGCCGCCGGAGAACCCGCCGCTGAACGCATCGACCCGAACTACCGCGATGTCATCCTCGAAGGTCGCCTCCGACAGGCCCTCGCGCAGCTGAATTCAAAGCTGCCGCCCGAGGCACTTGAGGACGCCTACCGCAAGCTCACGCGCACTGATGCCCCTTCCCCGCTAGAACGCAACCGCGCCATTCACCGGCTGCTCGTGGACGGCGTCACGGTGGAGTACCGCCGGAAGGACGGCTCCATCGCCGGGGCGCAGGCCCAGGTGATCGACTTCGACGATCCCGACAACAACGACTGGCTGGCGGTCAACCAGTTCACCGTGTCCGACGGGAAGCATACACGCCGACCCGACGTGGTGGTCTTCGTCAACGGGCTCCCGCTGGCAGTCATCGAACTCAAGAATCCGGCCGACGAGAACGCGACGATCTGGTCGGCGTTTCAGCAGCTCCAGACTTACCAAGTGCAGATCCAATCGCTCTTCGCCACCAACGCCGCGCTGGTCGTCTCCGACGGTGTGCAGGCCCGGATTGGTGCGCTTGGCGCCGGCAAGGAATGGTTCAAGCCGTGGCGCACGATCGCGGGGCGCGAGGACGCACCGGCGAAGCTGACCCAGTTGCAGGTCTTGCTGGAGGGCGTGTTCGAGAAGCGCCGCTTCCTGGATCTATTGCGCCACTTCATCGTGTTCGAGGACTTGGGCGGCGGGAAGCTCGTCAAGAAGATGGCCGGCTACCACCAGTTCCACGCGGTTAACGCTGCCGTCGAGGAAACCCTTCGTGCCTCCATCCCCCCTGTGGACGTAGTACGGGAGCTGGAAGGCCACTACGAATCAGGAATCCGCCCCGGAGGCGACCCCGGGGACCGGCGCGTCGGCGTCGTATGGCACACGCAGGGTTCGGGCAAGAGCCTGACGATGGCGTTCTACGCGGGTCGGATGATCTTGCACCCCGGGATGGCGAACCCGACCATCGTCGTGCTCACCGACCGCAACGACCTCGACGACCAACTCTTCGGAACCTTCGCCCGCTGCCGGGACCTGCTTCGCCAACCTCCGGTGCAGGCCGCGGATCGGGCCGACCTGCGGGAGAAGCTCTCCGTCGCCTCGGGCGGTGTCGTGTTCACCACGATCCAGAAGTTCTTCCCCGAGGAGAAAGGCGACCGGCAACAGGTCCTGTCGCCCAGACGCAACATCGTCGTCATCGCCGATGAGGCGCACCGCAGCCAGTACGATTTCATCGACGGATTCGCCCGGCACATGCGTGACGCGCTCCCCAACGCATCGTTCATCGGCTTCACCGGCACGCCGATCGAGAAGACCGACGCCAACACGCGCGCGGTGTTCGGCGACTACATCAGCATCTACGACATCCAGCGGGCGGTGGCCGACAAAGCTACTGTCCCCATTTACTACGAGGGCCGGCTGGCCAAGCTGGAGCTCAAGGAGTCGGAGAAACCGAAGATCGACCCGAAGTTCGAGGAGGTCACCG
>NZ_JBAQEO010000295.1:0-10410 GCF_049286785.1 Rhodococcus sp. (in: high G+C Gram-positive bacteria)
CCCTGCGATCGCGGGGATCGCCCAGTTCACTGCGTCTTCTTCCCGGTTGGCGGTACCGGCGCCGCCGGGGAGTCGGTCGGCCGCATGGGAGCGGAAAACGGCCCGAGCAGTGCCGTCAGATCACCGCGCGAGCACACCACCTCGACGGTCCCGCCCGCATCATGCAGGAAACGAACGGCGACGGGGTCGTCGATACGCTTGACCGTGGCCGGGTCGATGTCTGCCGGGCCGCTCACGATGCTCGTGATTCCGCACAGGATTGTCTGGGTGAGAAAGGGATTCCCCCCATGGAGCACGAGTACCTTGTGGACCCAGTGCCCGACGCTGCTGATTCGAGCAAAGTCCGGCTCGAGCCCGCGGACGTGTCCCGACACCACCCGCGGCTTGGAGGCGAAACCGTCCGGAAGATGCGTGATCTGACGGCGCCCGCGCAACAGAACGAGGAGGGCACCGACACACAACCAGAGCGGGACACCGAGGAACGTCAGAATGACCCAGATCATCGGCCGCGCCCTTTCTCATATAGACCGATCCTCCCGTACACGGGACACGGCGGGAGACGGATTCGGTCGATCGGTGACACCGCCGTTGGTGAACCTCGTCGACGAGGCAATGGCCGGCCACGATGGACCACCAGCTGGGGTTGCCGGCTGTTTCTCGCCGTGTTCGCTGCGAAACGTCACCAGCTCCCAGCGGTTACCAGCGCGTGAGGGGAAGCCCGCCCATTTCGGCGCCCCGGATCCGCTCTTCGACGCTGTCGGGATCCTCGCCTCGAGTGGGTCCGGTGCGGATTGCGGCGGCGATCTCGCGGGTGCGCCCGGCCGCCGGAATCGGCCGTACCCATCGTCGGTGATGAGTACGGCGAAGATCCAGCAGTCGGTCGGCCGAAGACCGGTGATCCGGGTGTGAGACGGCCTAGCGGCGGCGCAGCCGCAGGGTGAACCCCTCCGGCATCAAAGTGAGCCGCTCGGCCACCTTCAGTTTGTAGTCCGGGTCGCCCTCGATGTCGTACCGGCGCAGTATCGTCCCGAGTACGAGCACCGCCTCGTGGACCGCGAACTGCCTTCCGATGCAGGCGCGTTCGCCGGTGCCGAACGGCTTGTACACGTGCGGGGGACGAGAGCGGATGCGTTCGGGAAGGAAGTTGTCCGGATCGAACTTCTCGGGATTGTCACCCCACACGGGGTCGCGGTGCAGTGCGGGAATGAGTACGAGAACCCAGTCGCCGACCTTCATCGGGTATTTGCCGACGAGCGTGGTGTCGACGGTGGCCTCGCGGGCGTAGGCGGGCGCGGTCGGCCACAGTCGCAGCGCTTCGTCGAGTACGCGACGCACGTACCGCAGTTTCGGAATCTGCTCGAACGCCGGGACTTCGTCGCTCCAGACTTCGTCCACCTCGGCCTGCGCCTTCGCGAGTACTTCCGGGTTCCGGGAGAGGTAATACAATGCGAATGACAATGCGCCGGAGGTTGTCTCGTGGCCGGCGACGAGGAACGTGACCACCTGATGCCTGATATTCAGCTCGTCGATCCGGTTGGGGTCGTTGTGCCGGGCGGCTCGGAGCATCAACTCCAACAGGTCCTCGGGGCCGGCATCGGTGCTGTCGCGTCGGGCTCGGATCACCTCGTCGACCACCTCTGCCAGATAGGTCAGGTTCGCGACGTTCCGACGGTCCGACGGCTTCGCGAGGAGACGCCCGAGCGCGGTGGATTTCAGGAAGGTTGTGCGCTGGGAGTGGCTGAGCGCACCGACCATCGCCTCGACGAACGGATGCGGGCGGTCGCGCCGGAACGAGTCGAACGAATAGCTGAAGCCGGTCCGGCCGATGGTTTCGAGGGTCAGCTTGGTCATGTCGGTCGACACATCGATCGGAGTCCCGTCGGCGTGCCGGTCCCAATGCTCCACCAGTGCGTCGGCCACGTTCAGCATCGTGCCGTGGTAGGAGCGCATCGCGGCCTTCGTGAAGGCCGGTGCCAGAAGGTTGTGCGCCTTGCTCCAATTCGGCTCGTGGCTGTAGGCCGTGAACAGGCCGTCACCGCCGAGTTCGCGGAGGGAGGCGACACCGGGCGCAAGATGCTTGGTGAAACGCGATTCGTCGGACAGCTCCGCCACCATGTCGGCACCGGAAACGAACACGAAGCGATTTCCCAGCACTATTCGTTCGAAGATCGGGCCCAGCTCGGTGCCGATGTCCATCGAGTTCTGCAGGGGAGTGCGGATGCTGATGCCGATGAGATCTCCCAGCCCCGGGAGCCGCCATCGAGGGTGCGGGATGCCTGCGGCCGTGTCCTGCCGAAATATTCCCACGCTCATGCCGGCCCCCGATGTGTCCCGTGCCACTGAATCGATGTCTAGTACGGAAAGTACCCCTTACTGAATCGATGTCAAGTAGTAACGTGGCTGAACATGACCAGTGCCCGTCGCCGCCTCGCCCCCGAGCAGCGCCGCAAGCAGTTGCTCGACATCGGCGCGCGGCTGTTCGCGGACCGGCCGTACGAGGACGTGTGGATCGAGGAGGTCGCGGAGCTCGCCGAGGTGTCGCGGGGACTGATGTACCACTACTTCCCGACCAAACGTGACTTCTTCGCCGCCGTCGTCCAGCGCGAATCCGACAGGCTGCTCGACGCCACCTTGCCCGATTCGACGCGTCCCGTCGAAGAGCAGGTCGCCGCCGGCCTCGACGCGTACCTCGACCACGTCGCGGGACACCGGCACGGGGTCCGGGCAATCAGTTCCGGCGCGCTCTCGGCCGACGCCGACATCCGGGCCATCGTCGATCGGGAACTCGAGGCTCAGCAGAACCGCATCGTCGACGCACTCGATCCGCCCGGAGACGCACGGGAACTCGTCGGCATCGCGGTGCGGGGATGGATTGCGTTCGTGCGGGCCGTCTGCATGGACTGGCTGGACCACCCCGGCGTTCCCGAGAGCGAGTTGCGCGAACTCTGCCTGCGATCACTGCGCGGAATGCTGGATGGAATCATCGACTGACCTCATCACACGCCGTCGTCGGGACGGGCGGCACTGTGGCGGGCCGGGTCGTACGGTTCGAAATAGGACTCGCCGACGACGAAAATTCCGCGCTGAGGTATCCAGAAGTCGCCCAGGCTCGCCTGCTCGGGTAATGGTCCGGGCGGACCGATGTCGGTTCCGTCGATCAGCGCCCGGCTCCGCTTGACGGTCCACAGCATCCGTGGATTCGCCTGGAACTGTTGACCGTTCGAGGTGGTACCCGCGAGCCGGACCCGTCCGACGCCCAGGGCTGGACGCGCGACCCGCGACATTGCCGACAACACCTTCGGCCGGCGCCACCACCCGGCGGGCATCAGCTGTCCGAGGCGGGTCATCGCTGCCGTGGCGACCGAGCGTCCGAGCTCGACCTCCCACTCGATCTTGTCTTTCACCTCCACGGTGAACGCGGACGGACCCGTCCACGTCACCGAGATGTCGTCGATCTCTGCGTCCTCGAGGGCTGAGCCGAAATACCGCGCGCAGCTCAGGTCCGGGGCCACGCTGCTGTGGATCACCCACGACCCCGACGGGTCTCGATGCCACACCGAGTCGTACCCGTCCCCGAGGGAGCTGACGGGAAAGTGTCGGAGCGCGAGGCAGTGTCCACTGGCGAACGGGAGCCCCATCACTCCGTAGCCGGAGAACCGCTCGTCAGTACCCGGTGGGAGAGTCTTCTCGCATTCGGCGATCGATCGCGGGCTCCTGGTCATCACCGGCCTCCTCGAACCGACCTGTATGGCACATATTACTGCCCCGGCCGGTTACCCACACCGATCGGTGATTCGCCGAGAATCCTCGCAAATGGTGCGGTTCGGACAGCGCGACCTCGGCATTGTCACGAAAAGGTCACGGCCGACTACGGTGGAGCGTCGACCACGACGCCGATCATGAAGGAACAACTTCTTGTTACAGAGTGAATCGAAGTTCACGGCTTATCGCTTCCGGGTTCTCGCGCTCCTCATGGGCGTCTTCTCGCTGTGGGTAGTGGCCAGACGAGAGTTCGAAGCGTCGACGGGCTACCTGATGGATCTGTCCGTCTTCCGCGACGCGGGCTTCGCATTTGTCAGCGGAATGCCACTGTACTCCACGGACTTTCCGAGCAGTTCCGGATTCCGCTTCATCTACGCCCCTTTCGCGGCCATCCTGTTCGCGCCGATGGCGGAGGTCGAACCCGCTGTGCTGCAGGCGTTGTGGTGCGGACTCAATCTCGTTCTGGTGTGGTGGATCCTGAAGGTGGTGATGGCCAAGCTCGACGTGCAGCGCCCCGAACTCCTGGCACTGCTGTCGATGGGTCCGGTGCTGCTGTTCGAACCGATGCGTTCGAACTTCGACTTCGGTCAGATCAACATCGTTCTCATGGCGCTGGTGGTTGCGGACTGCGCCGGCGTGATTCCCCGCCGGTTCCGCGGAATCGGGATCGGTCTGGCGGCGGCGGTCAAGATCACACCGGCCGCCTTTCTTCTGGTTCTTTTGGTACGCAGGGACTTCTGGTCGGTGGCTCGCGCACTGGCCACGATCTCCGCGACCATCGGCCTCGGATTCTGGCTGCTGCCGCGGTCTTCGGTCTGGTTCTGGACTACCGAGTTCTTCGCCACCGGACGTGCCGGCGCACCCGACTTCTTCCGCAACCAGGCCGTCACCGGGGTGATCGCCCGGCTCGGTGCCGAGGGCAAGCCGGCGAGTGCCCTCTGGGTGGTCAGCGCCGCCGTCATCGTTGCGGCCGCAGCATGGGCGGCGCAGCGTTTCACGCGGTCGGGTGAGCACATGATCGCGCTGTCGATCGTGGCGCTGGCGTCCCTGCTCGCGGCGCCGTTCGCCGTCACCCATCACTGGGCGTACAGCATCCTGCTGATCCCGATCCTCCTGGCGCCGCGGTACCGCAGCTGGCGGCCGCTGATCGGTACCGCGACCGTGATCTTCCTGATCGGACCGAACTTCGTGTTGCAGGCGTCGTCGTCAGGCTGGGTGGAAACCGTGGTGCGTGAGGTGATCGGCAGTTCCCAGTGCCTGATCGCGCTCGTTCTGCTCGGTGCGGCCGTGGTCGCGGCCCGCTCCCGGACAGCGGGCGAATGTACCGCCGGCCGCCGTAGCAGCGTCGAAAGGTACATTCGCCCGGAGGTGGGAAGCCGCGCGGCGGCCTGAGCGGCGTTATGGTCGATTCATGTGCCGAAACATCACCGAGCTGCGTGGACTCGAGCCGGCGGCCACCGCGGAGGAGATCGAAGCGGCAGCACGCCAGTACGTCCGCAAGGTCAGCGGAATCCAGAAACTGTCCGACGCCAACCGGCAGCCGTTCGAGGAGGCGGTAGCGGTGGTCACCGCGGCCACCACGAAGCTGCTCGACGCGCTGCCACCGCGCAAGCAGCCGCCGCAGACGGTGCCTCCGCTGCGCCGGCCGGAGGTTCGAGCCCGGATCGCGGCGAAGGAAGCGTCGAGCAGCTGAGCCTCAGGCGCGCAGGGCGCTCAGGGCGTCGATGCGCTCGACGGCGTCGGCGACGATGCCGTCGATGAGGTCCTTGCAGGTGGGCAGGTCGTCGAGCAAGCCCACCACCTGACCGGACGCCAGGACCCCGGCCTCGGTGTTGCCCTCGACGAGTCCGGCCTTGAGCAGCATCGGGGTGTTGGCGGCCATGATGATCTGCTGCCAGGTGCGGTCGCTCGACTTCTTCATCGCGAGGCCGTCCTTGACGAGCGTCGACCACTTCATCCCGGTCATGGCCTTGAATTTGGACGCATTGCGGGCGGCGGCCACGAGCCCGCGCAGGTTGCCCGAGTGCTCGAGGCGGTTGACGAGTTCGGTGTTGAGCACGCGGTGCGGCATGCCGTCGACCTTGCGGGACACGGTGGTGTCCTGCAGTCCGCGGGCGAGGTACTCCTTCTTCACCGAATCCGGCACGGTGGACTCCTGGGTGAGAAGGAACCGGGTTCCCATCGCCACGCCGGCAGCGCCGTATGCCAGCGCCGCGGCGAGTCCGCGGCCGTCGTAGAAGCCACCCGCCGCGACGACGGGAATGTCGACGGCGTCGAGCACCGAGGGCAGCAACAGTGTGGTGGCCACCGGACCGGTATGTCCGCCGCCCTCACCGCCCTGAACGATCACCGCGTCGGCACCCCAGGACGCCACTTTCGTGGCGTGCTTGGCTGCACCGATCGACGGAATGACCACGACACCGGCGGCTTTGAGCTTTGCGATCAGTTCCTGTTTGGGCGCCAGCGCGAACGACGCGACCCGCACGTTTTCCCGAATCAGAAGGTCGATCCGCTGCGGTGCGTCGGTGGCGTCGGCACGGATGTTGACGCCGAACGGCTTGCCGGTCAGCGTCTTCGTCTTGGCGATCGCCGATTCGAGTTCCTCGTACGTCATCGTCGCCGACGCCAGGATGCCGAGACCGCCTGCATTGGCGGTGCCGGCGACGAGGCGGGGTCCCGCCACCCAGCCCATGCCGGTCTGGACCACGGGATGTTCGATCCCGACGAGTTCTGTCAGACGAGTTTTGAGCATGGTCACAGCGATACCTCACGGTCACGCAGGTTGCGAGGGTCGAGAACCTCGCGGATCAATCGGAGTTCTTCTTCGGTGGGCTCACGGGTGGTGCCGGCCTCGGCCAGTCCCGCCACCTCGAACGACGTGTTCTCGGCAACCTGTTCGGCAGTGACGCCCGGATGCAGCGACAGCGCGCGGAACGTGTGGTCGGGGCCGCCGAAGTCGAACGAGCCCAGGTTGGTGACCACCCGGTGAAGGTGCAGGAACCGGAAGGCCGGGTTCTGCGGGTCCACTTGGTCGTAGCCGACGCCGGAGACGATGTCGACCTTGTCGCAGAACACCCGCGACGAATGCTTGCCCACCCAGTAACTGGTGGGGTGGTTGATCGTGTTGCCGGGGGCGCCGCGGACACCGAACATCTGACGGGTGGGGTGCTGGAGCGGACCGAACGCGGACAGGTTCTGGTTGCCGTGGCGGTCGATCTGGTTGGCGCCCATCACCACGTGGCGTCGACCGGACGCGACCACGTCGAACACCTTGCGAAACGGCATCCAGCCCTCGATCGGGGCCTTCGCTCCGACGGCCGGGGTGTCGGCGAAGATGAGGGCCTCGCCGTCGGTGATCAGGAGATCCGGTTCGGTGGTGAGGCGCGCCAGGCGCGCCCCGATGAGGGGCAGCGTGGCCATGGGGCTGGCCATGATCTCGCCTGCCCCGGAGAAGATTTCGGCGCACGCGATGGCGCAGTACTCGGCCCGCGTCACCTCGGTGATGGTCTCGCTCATGCCTGCTTCCCTGCTTCCGAATCGGCGGCGAACTTCTTCACGGCGGCCTGGTAATCGTCTTCACTGCCCGACAGGTAGGTGTCGACGAACTTCTGCCACGACTCCGGGTCCTTCGCCGATTCGGCGTAGTGGCGCTGGAACTTCTCGTCGCGTCCGTAGCTGTCGCCGGCGAGCGTGAAGTGCGCTCCGTTCGGTGCTTCCACGACGCCGTCGACCATCATGCGGTTCAGGATGAGATTTTGTATCGGAACGGATTTCACCAGTTCCTCCGTCTCGACGACGCGCTCGACGGAAACGTAGCGCTTCTCGGCCGCCGCGCAGTAGAGATCGTCGAAGTAGGGGTCGACGCCGGTGTAGGCGGCGTTGCCGTGCTTGTCCCCGATGTTCAGATGCACCAGTGCCGCATCGAGATTCAGTGCCGGCATCGCGATCAGTGTCTCCGATTTGCCCGAGGCGTCAGGGTAGGGGGAGGTGACCGTGCGTAGTTCGTCCCCCCAGAAGTTCCGGACGTCGGATCCGAGCCCAGCCCGGATCGGCAGGAACGGCAACCGGGCCGCGGCGGCTTCGAGCCCGCACTTGACCATGCCCTCGTCCATCTCCCGCGCCTCGATCTCGCCGCTGGTGCGCGCCTTCGCGAACCAGGGGTCGTAGTACGGGGCCGAATCGAGCGACACGAAACCGTAGTACGCCTTCTTGACCTTGCCCGCCGAGCACAACAGACCGAGGTCGGGTCCGCCGTAGGTGACGACGGTGAGGTCGGTGACGTCCGAGCGGAGCAGGGCCCGGACCAGTGCCATCGGCTTGCGGCGTGAACCCCAGCCGCCGAGACCGATGGTCATTCCGCTGCGGAGTTCGCCGACGACGTCGTCGAGCGACATCCTCTTGTCACGCTTGGCCGCCATCGCGTCAGCCCTCCCTGTTCGAGTTGGTCCGTGTCTTGCCGGTCTCGACGAACTCGTCGCGGTGCTCGTCGGAGACGCCGATGAGGTTGAGTTCGAAGGTGTAGCTCTGCTCGAGCCGGTAGCTGGTCTTGACGTCGACGGGGTCGATGCCGTTGATCGCTTCCTTCGCGCAACGGATCACCCGGGTGTCCTTGGCTGCGATCTTGGCGGCGATGTCGCGGGCGGTGTCGTCGAGCTTCTCGCGTGGCACCACGTCGTACACCGATCCGAAGTGCTGGAGTTGCTGCGCGGTGACGTTCTGCGCCGTGTAGTACAGCGTGCGCATCATGTGCTGGGGGACGAGCCGGGCCAGGTGCGTGGCGGCACCGAGTGCTCCGCGATCCACCTCGGGGAGACCGAAGACGGCGTCGTCGGATGCGACGATCACGTCGGCGTTACCGACCAGGCCGATGCCCCCGCCCACGCAGAAGCCGTTGACCGCGACCACCACGGGCACGGCGCAGTCGTAGACGGCGGCGAAGGCGGCGGCGCAGCCGCGGTTGGCGTCGACCAGCGCGCCGTATCCGTCGGTGGCCTGCATTTCCTTGATGTCGACGCCGGCGTTGAAGCCGCGTCCCTCCGCTCGCAGGATCACCACGTGCGTGGCCGGGTCCTTGCCTGCGTCCAGCACGGCGTCGGCCAGCTCGAACCATCCGCGTGACGGGATGGCGTTCACCGGCGGGTAGTCGACGGTGACCGTGGTGATGCCGGCCCCGTCGGTGGTGGAGGTGATGCCCATGGCATGTTCCTTACGTCTTGTACCGAACCAAGCAATTGCTTGGTAAGTTAGCACACGTGCTGTCCCGAGGGTTCTGAGCTGGGCAGCACGGGAAACCCGACGGCGGAGCGGACGAATGGCTCGTTGGCAGCCCACGTCAGCGGTTCGACACCGACCGTCCCCGGCGGCGGCAACTACAGAGGAGAGCACATGAGTGGATTGGTCGACGGTCGCGTCGTCATCGTGACGGGTGCGGGACGAGGTATCGGACGCGCCCATGCCCTCGCGTTCGCGGCTGAGGGGGCAAAGGTCGTGGTCAACGACATCGGCGCCGGCCTCGACGGCTCGGCGACGGGCGAGAGCCCCGCGGAACAGGTGGTGGCCGAGATCGAGGCGGCGGGCGGCCAGGCCGTCGTCAACGGCGACGACGTCGCGGACTGGGCCGGAGCTCAGAACCTGATCAAGACGGCGATCGATACGTATGGGCGTCTCGACGTGCTGGTCAACAACGCCGGATTCCTGCGTGACCGCATGCTCGTGAGCATGAGCGAGGAGGAGTGGGACGCCGTGGTTCGCGTTCACCTCAAGGGCCACTTCGCCACCCTCCATCATGCGGCCGCGTACTGGCGTGCCGAGTCGAAGGCGGGCAACGTGATCGATGCCCGCATCATCAACACCAGTTCCGGTGCCGGACTCCAGGGTTCGATCGGGCAGGGCAACTACGCCGCGGCCAAGGCCGGCATCGCCGAGATGACCATTCAGGCTGCCGCCGAGTTGAAGAGCTACGGCATCACCGTCAACGCGATCGCCCCCGCTGCCCGCACCCGGATGACGGTGGGCGCCGGCGGCGCGATGGCCGAGTCCATGGCCGCGCCCGAAGAGGGTTTCGACGCGATGGCACCCGAGAACATTTCTCCTCTCGTGGTCTGGCTCGGTAGTGCGGAGTCGAAGGATGTGAGCGGGCGCGTCTTCGAGGTGGAGGGTGGCAAGATCACCGTCGCCGAGGGCTGGCGCCACGGCCCCACCCAGGACAAGGGCGCACGCTGGGATCCGAAGGAGATCGGTCCCGTCGTCGCGGATCTGCTCGCCAAGGCGGAAACTCCGGTCCCGGTCTACGGCGCCTGATCTGATGGTCGCGGCAGAGGCGACGCGCTCTGCCGCAACCGTCCGATCGGAGCACCGGGTTGCCCGAAGTCTCGGGCACCCGGTGGCGACTTCTTCATCGAATCTTCACCGAATCACCAGCCAAGGCATATTCGCTGGGGGCACGCTCGGACTTGATCGGTGAGGAAGCGGTGCCGTGGAGCGGTGAAACCGGTTGCGGCGTGTACCGAGGGGGTGGTGACGACACCGAATTCACTGTCCGCAATTACGTCCGAGGAGGAGATCGTGGTCATCTTCTACGAGATATTGCTGGTCCTCGCCAGCGTGCTCATCACGTGGTTCTCGCTGTATGTCCTCTACCGCCTGATC
>NZ_JBAQEO010000296.1:0-1561 GCF_049286785.1 Rhodococcus sp. (in: high G+C Gram-positive bacteria)
TGAATCGCCCCGGGTCTGTCGGAGGCTCTCGAACCTGTGAAGGATGGAGAGCGTGGCAGCACCACGGAAGTACAGTGTCGGGCTGAAGGAACGAGCAACGAGGATGGCGGTCGAGGCCCGCCAGGATCCGGCGACGCGACCGGGAGCGCTCAAGCGGATCGCCGATCAGCTCGGTGTGCACCCCCGAGGCGCTCCGGACCTGGGTCAAGCAGGCCGAGATCGACGGCGGCGTGCGCCCGGGCACCACGACCAGTGATGCCGAACGGATTGCCCAGTTGGAACGGGAGAATCGCGAGCTGCGGCGGGCGAACACGATTCTCAAGCAGGCCTCGGCTTTCTTTGCGGCGGAGATCGACCGCCCACAGCGCTGATCGTTGAGTTCGTCGCTGCTCACCGCGACGAACACTCCAGTCGTTCCGATCTGCGCGGTCTTGCGCGGTACGGCCGCCCAGATCGCTCCGTCCACGGTCCGAGCTCACCTGGGCCCCCAGCGAACCGAATCGGCACGTGCGGTGCGTGACCGCGAGGTTCTGTCCCGGATCCGGAGAGTTCATGCCGACAATCTCGGGGTGTACGGGGCCCGCAAAGTGCACGCCAGTCTGAAACGAGAGGGGATGTCGGTGGCCCGGTGCACCGTGGAACGATTGATGAAAGCTGATGGGCTACAGGGAATACCACGGTTGAAAGGTCGGAAGACCACGCACAGTGACGGGGCCCAGACTCCGCGGCCGGCGGATCGGGTCCAGCGGCAGTTCGTCGCCGACGCGCCCAACACGTTGTGGGTGGCGGACCTGACCTACATTCGCACGCATTCGGGGTGGGTGTACGCCGCGTTCATCCTCAACGTGGGGGCACCTCCCTGGACGAAGTCCTTGGGGGAGTCTCCCGGATGATCGTCGGTTGGCAGGTCTCGACGTCGATGCGTACCGACCTGGCCCTCGACGCCTTGGATATGGGGTTGTGGGCGCGCCGACGGGTCGGCCAGGACGTCGCCGGGTTGATTCACCCTCCCCCTAGCACTTCGTGCAGGGCGGTACCCCCAGCGACCGAGGCGTGCAGTATCGGGCTGTGCGGCACACCGAACGCCTCGATGAGGGTGACGGAGTGTCTTCTGTTGGTTCCAAAGGAAATCCCTCTTAACCGGCTAATACCCGTATCTGTGCAGGTCAGCGACACGCCGTGTTGCGCTGATTACGGGCTGGCTGGTGCTCACTGTTGGTACATCTGTTCTCGTGACTAGTGACCGGGAGCTTCGGCTCGAGGAGCGCGACAGCGCCTGGGTGTTGGCCGGCGAGGGTGCCTCGCGGTTCGTCATGGTCGATGAGTATCTGGCGCACCTTCTGGATCGGAACTACTCCCCGAAGACGGTGCGCGCCTACGGCTATGACCTGCTCGCGTTCTGCCGTTGGCTCCTCGTCGAGGAGCAGCCGCTGGACGAGGTGACCACCGAGGTCCTGTTGCGGTTCCTGCGGGCCTGTCGGGAAGCGAAGGTCCCCGGGCGTCCGGGACCGAATGTGGTCAAGATGTCCTCGGGCCGCCGGACCGACCAGTACGCGGTCAC
>NZ_JBAQEO010000297.1:0-2427 GCF_049286785.1 Rhodococcus sp. (in: high G+C Gram-positive bacteria)
CTCGTCGCGGGAGCGATTGCCGCGGCGCTGGGCGAGTACGTCGACTCAGCGGTGATCTTCGCTGTGGTCCTGGTCAACGCAGTCGTCGGATTCATCCAGGAGTCGAAGGCGGAGTCGGCACTCGAGAGTCTACGGTCGATGGTGCGCACCACGGCCAGGGTCGTCCGCGACGGCCAGGGCCAGACCATTGCGTCCGAAGCGCTCGTGCCCGGCGATCTGGTGCACTTGGAGGCCGGTGACAAGGTCCCTGGCGATCTGCGGCTGATCCGCGTAGCCGAATTGCGGACGGACGAGTCGCCTCTGACCGGAGAGTCCGCCCCGGTAACCAAGGACGAGGTGGTCATGCCTCGGTCGTCCCCGGTGGCCGACCGGCGAAACATGGCGTACTCGGGCACCTTGATCACCGCCGGTACCGGCACCGGAGTGGCGGTCGCGACCGGGGCGGAGACCGAGTTCGGCGAGATACACCGCCTGGTCGGAGCCGCAGAGTCTTTGGCCACACCGCTCACGACGAAACTCGCAGAGTTCAGCAAGATACTGACCGTTGCCATCCTCGCCTTGGCCGCGACGACATTCGGCATCGGACTGCTGCGTGGACAGGACGCCGTCGAGACGTTCACCGCCGCCATCGCCCTGGCGGTCGGGGCAATTCCGGAAGGACTACCCGCGGCCGTCACCATCACCCTGGCCATCGGAGTTGCCAGGATGGCAAAGCGAGGGGCGGTCATCCGGCGGCTGCCGGCGGTGGAAACACTGGGTAGTACCACGGTCATCTGCTCGGACAAAACCGGAACGCTGACCGAGAATCAGATGACCGTCCGCAGGATATGGACACCGGACGCAGAGTTCGAGGTCACCGGCTCCGGCTACACCCCCGAGGGTGTTCTCCTCGAGGGCGAGGGCACCCCTGCATCAGTTGATTCCCATCGCGGGTTGAGGTGGGCCCTGCTGGCGGGCGCCGCCTGCAACGACGCCACACTCCGCCACGACGGTGGCCGGTGGAAAATTCTCGGCGATCCCACCGAGGCCGCCATGGTGGTCGTGGCCACCAAGGCGAACCTGAACCCGTCCGGTTTCGCCGAGTCACATCCGAGAATGGCCTCCATCGCCTTCAGTTCCGAACGCCAATACATGGCGACCCTGCACCGGAACCCCGACACCGGCGAACACTTCGTCCTGGCCAAAGGGGCTGTCGAGCGGGTGATCGAGCTGTGCAACGGGCTGCTGGCCGATGACGGTTCCGTCCGGCCGGTCGATCGCGGCGAGGTGCTGCGCGCCGCCGAGGACCTGGCCGACCGAGGCCTGCGAGTCCTGGCCACCGCCGTGCGCCATGCCGTCGACCCCGAGGAGTTCGGTGAACGGACCCTGGCGGGCACGCTGGTTCTGACCGGGTTGCAGGCGATGCTCGACCCACCCCGGGCGGCGGCCGGCGCGTCCGTCGGGGCATGCCGGACTGCGGGTATCTCGGTGAAGATGATCACTGGCGATCACGCTGCCACCGCAACGGCGATCGCGCGGCAGGTGGGACTACTCGACCCGGGAACTCGCGGAGAGGGCACCGTGCTGACCGGCAACGATCTCGCTGCGCTTCCGACTGAGGATTTTCCAGAGGCAGTGGACCGGGCGACCGTGTTCGCCAGGGTGTCCCCCGAACAGAAACTCCGACTCGTCGAGGCCCTGCAGGCTCGCGGGCAGGTGGTGGCCATGACCGGTGACGGGGTCAACGACGCTCCCGCGCTACGACAGGCAAACATCGGGGTCGCGATGGGCGAGAGCGGCACCGAGGTGGCGAAGGACGCTGCCGATATGGTGCTCACCGACGACAACTTCTCCACGATCGAGGCGGCCGTCGAAGAAGGGCGAGGAGTATTCGACAACCTCACCAAGTTCATCACCTGGACGCTGCCGACGAACCTCGGTGAGGGCCTGGTCATCCTCATCGCCATCGTCTTCGGGACCGCACTGCCGATCCTGCCGACCCAGATCCTGTGGATCAACATGACCACGGCTGTGGCCCTCGGACTGATGCTCGCCTTCGAACCGAAGGAAGCCGGGATCATGTCCCGCCCCCCGCGTCGCCCAGATCAACCGCTACTGACCCGCGCCCTGCTCGGCAGAATCATGCTGGTCTCGACCTTGCTCGTCGCCGGCTCCTGGTGGTTGTTCGAATGGGAGCAAGCACACGGCGCCAGCCTCGAAGAGGCCCGGACAGCGGCACTGAACCTGTTCGTCGTCGTCGAGGCCTTCTACCTGTTCAGCTGTCGATCCTTGAGCCACTCGGCATGGCGGATCGGCCTGTTCACCAACCGATGGATCATCGCCGGTGTCACCGCCCAGGCACTCGGTCAGATCGCCATCACCTACCTGCCCGCCATGAACACAGTCTTTGCCACCGCCCCGATCAACGCCGACGCGTGGATGCGAATC
>NZ_JBAQEO010000298.1:0-8210 GCF_049286785.1 Rhodococcus sp. (in: high G+C Gram-positive bacteria)
CGTCCGCACCCCGCACCACGAGAGGAAATGCGGCAGAACAGGTCCCAGGGCGTCGCGGGTCTGCCCTCGGCGGAGCGGCCCGTCCCGGCGAATCTCGTCTCCCGTCACCACGACGTGCGCGCGGACCGGGCCGCGCACGTCGAGAGCCTGCACTTCGGCGCTGAGGGCCGTCGACATCAGGGCAGGTGTCACCGGACTTCCCTCGTTCGCGAGCAGATGTCCCCGCTGCCAGTCCTCGCCGCGCCGCCGGGCGTCGTCGCGGACGGGTGACCCTTTTCTGCGAGCGAGGTGTTGACCGTCGGAAGTGTGTGTAACCTCGGAGAATTCGTCCCGGAGAACGGCGTCGGCACCGCGCGGCAGGTGGGCCCCGGTCGCGATGCGCGCCGCCTCACCGTCGCCGAGTTCGAACTCGTCGGCGCTTCCCGCGTAACGTATGTCCTCGCGGAGGATCCACGGGCCTTCTCCCGCGACCGCGTACCCGTCCATGGCGGAGACGTCGACATGCGGAAGCGCGTCCGCGGAGTGAAGGGGACCTGCCAGTGCGCCGCCGAGGCATTCCGTCAGGGGGGCTGTCCGCGGTGCGAGGAGTGGAACGGTGCCGCGGATCGCGCACCGGGCGTCGTCGATCGTGACCGGTGCCGTCCGCGTGGTCCTCCGCGCCTGCTCCACGTCGTCGAGGGTGTCGCAATCGGTGACGCCGGACACGGGAACGGTGACGAAGTCGTCCGGAACCAGAGCCTTCATGGGTTGGTTGACGGCGTCGCCGAGCACGCGGACTCGTTCGTTCAGGGCACCGATCCGCCACGCGGACAGCAGGAACTGCAGGCGTCCGGATTCGTCGACGGCGAACGCGGTGTCGGCTCCGTCGAGAGCGGCGACGAGCGCGTCGATCGTCGTGGACCGGACGAACGGCAGGTCCGACGCGAGAAGGACCACCCGTGAATCCGCAGCGGCGTCCAGTGCTTCGAGACCCGCGCAGATACCGGCGACCGGGCCGGAGCCGGGCGGGTTCTCCTGCGTCTGCAGGATGCCGGTATCGAGGTCACCGCGGCGGGGTCCGACCACCACGACGCGCTCGCATCCACACACCGCGTCCAGTGCGGTGTCCAGCATTCGGCGGCCCCCCACCACCATGGCGGGCTTGTCCACGCCACCCATACGCGTGGCCCGTCCGCCGGCGAGAACGATCGCGTGTGGGAGTGCGGCTGGGGTCATGCCCCCATGCTCCCGCACTCTGTCAATCGCTGTGCACGTGGCTGCGCGGGGGGCCGCTGGGAGCCGAGCGGCCACCTCGCACCGTGCTGATGCCGAGCCAGGCCACCGAGGCCACTCCCAGTACCGACGTAATTCCGATAACGAGCATGGATCTATAGTCGGACAGAATTGGACCACGACATGCAGTCCTCTGTGGGAAAGTGGCCTGTATGACGGGAAGGTCCGGCCCCACCATCTCGCCCACCGATCTGGCCGCGGTGCTCGGCGCGCTCGAGCCCGGCAGGCAACCCCTCTACCGGGAACTGGGCGAGGCTCTTCGTGACCGGGTGGCCGACGGATCGATCCCGGTGGGGATCCGGCTACCCGCCGAGCGGGCACTCGCCAAGGAGCTCCGATTGAGCCGGGTCACGGTCGGGGCCGCGTATCGCGAACTGCGCGGGGCCGGCTGGGCGGTGGCGAAGCACGGATCCGGCACGTACGCGACGATGCCACCGGGGCTGCCCGTATGGGGTGCCATGATGAGGTCGCCGATGGACGGCGTCATCGATCTGGTGAATGCGGCGCCATCGGCGGCTCCCGAACTCGGCGAGGTATACGTCGATGCGATCGACGAGTTGTCCCGGTTCATGCCCCAGCACGGATACCACCCCGGCGGACTGGGGGCGCTCCGTGCGGCGATAGCGGATCACTACGCGCGTCGTGGCCGGCCGACGACGCCGGAACAGATTCTCGTCACCGCCGGTGCGGGCGACGCCACCGAGGTGGTGCTCGAGGCGCTGCTCGAGGCCGGCGACCGGGTGCTGGTCGAGCATCCCACCTATCCCGGTGCGGTCGAATCCGTACGCGCCGCCGGTGGCCGTCCCGTTCCGGTGGCAATCGATCCCGCGGACCCCGACGCGTTCGTCGCCGCTGTCGATCGCGCGGCCCGGCAGAGTGCTCCCACGGCGGCCTTCGTGATGCCGGATTTCTCCAACCCGTCGGGTGCGAGGGCGACTGCCGACGGCCGACGTCGGCTGGCTGCGACCCTGTGGCGGCACGGAATGGTGACGCTCGTGGACGAGGTGTCCGCGCAACTCGTCCTCGACGGTTCCGGTGACCTCGAGCCGTTCGGTGTTCCGGTGCCGGAATCGGCGACGGTTGCCATCGGCAGTCTCAGTAAGACGGTGTGGGGCGGGATCCGGATCGGCTGGGTACGCACCGAGGCATCCCGGACCGCTCAGTTGGCGAAGATCATGGCCCGCAGGCAACTATCGGTTTCGGTGCTGGACCAACTCGCCGCGGTGCGGTTGTTCGCGAGGTACGACAACGTCGTGGCACAGCGACGACGGGAGCTCCTGCTGCAGCGCGATACGCTCGCGCGGGATGTCGAAACGAAGCTTCCTGGATGGAGTTTCACCCTGCCCGCCGGGGGATTGTCCCTGTGGTGCCGACTCCCCCCGGGGGTCGGTTCCGCCGAACTGGTCGCCTCAGCGCGTTCGCGGAACCTGCTGTTGGCGCCGGGGTCGCGGTTCGGAACGGGCCATCTGTTCGACGATCACCAGAGGCTGCCGTTTACCCGGCCGTCGACCGAGTTGACCGCAGCGGTGGACATCCTCGCCGCGCTCCGGTGCTCCGCGGACGGAACGTCACCGTTGGCGCCCACGCTCGTGGTGTGAGTAACTGCGCCGGGACCCGAGGCGGCGAATCAACTGTTAATGCAAGTATCAGTCAGTGACCTGTTCGGTACCACAATGACGCAGGCGTTCGCGAAATGCTCTGGCATAGTGATCCCGTCGGCGGACCGACCGAAGTGGGGTATGTCATGCGTTCAACGATTCGTACGACCGTGCGCGGTGCTGTTCTGGGATTCGTCCTGACCGTCGCCGCGGCCATGGTGGGAGCCGGAGCTTCTCATGCCGAACCCATGTTGCCGGAACCGGATCCGGACCCGTTCTACACGGCGCCTGCCGATCTGGCGGCACTCGCACCGGGCGACGTCATCGGGGTCCGCCAGCTGCAGCCGTCGTACTACTTCCCGGGTAGTGCGGTGTGGGAATTGCTGTTCCGGACCACCGACTCACAGGGGAAGCCGATCGCGGCGAACACGACGTATGTGCTCCCGCCGAATCATGTCCCCGACGGCCCTCTGGTCTCGTACCAGCACATCATCAATTCGCTGGGACAGAAGTGCAAGCTCGTCACCGAGCTCTATACAGGCGACCCCCTGCATCAGATCCGGGAAGCCGCGGGCCTCAACATCGCCCTCGCACGCGGATGGGCGGTGGCTCTTCCCGACCACCTCGGACCGAGGATGGCCTATGGCGCCGCCAAACTGGGCGGTCAGATCACCCTCGACGGAATCCGTGCGGTGAAGAAGGTTCCCGAACTCCAGGTCGCCGACAGCAAGGTCGGCCTGGGTGGATACTCGGGAGGCGGAATGGCCACGGCCTGGGCCGCCGCTCTGGCGCCCACGTACGCACCGGAACTCGACATCGTCGGTGCGGCGGTCGGCGGAACCCCGATGAACCTGGTCAAGATGGCCGAAGGCCTGGGGACCAATCCGCATCCGGCGTTCGGGCTGGCCATGGCCGCCGCGCTGGGACTCGAACGTGAATACCCCGATCGGATCGAAGTCACGAATCAACTCAATGCCCAGGGCAAATGGCTGCAAGGGCAGATCGCCAACGGCTGCACCAACGAGATCATGTTCTGGGGGCTCGGGCACAGCGCCGCCCAGGTGACCGACAACCAGAACTTCATGGACGATCCCGAAGCCTGGAAGGTGCTGGCGGAGAACAGTCTCGAGTTCTACCCGGGTGTTCCCGACGCCCCCGTCTTCGAATGGCACAGTCCGACAGACGCACTGATACCGGTCGACTCGATCGACAACACCCTCCGGCGTTACTGCGAGGCCGGAACGCCGGTGCAGACACTGCTCACGCCCACCCCCGACCATCTGTCGGCAGCAGCCCTCGGGATGTTCCAGGGACTGGACTGGATGGACGCCCGATTCCGCGGCGATCGGGCGCCGAGTACCTGCTGACGGCTTCGGCTCTTCGGGCCGGGCGGCGATCACCCGTCGAAGCGGTGGCGGGCCACCGCGAGGTCGACCCGGCCGTCCCGGATCGGCACGCCCTCGAGTTCGAGCGTCGCCAGCTGACGATGCGCCAGATGTGCGGCGGGACGGCCGGACGCGCCGAGCACCCGATGCCACGGCAGATCGGCGGAATCCGTGCGCATGATCCAGCCGACGGTGCGCGCGCTCGACAAGCCGGCGGCGGCCGCGATGTCACCGTAGGTGACCACACGACCGGAGGGGATCGACGCGACCAGTTCGCGGACGCGTTCGACCTGCTCCTCCGTGGTCGCGGCCATCAGAGCAGTGCGAGGACGAGCCCGGCCACTTCCTCCGGCCGGGCCAGCGGAACCATGTGATCGCATTCCACGTCGACGGCGGTGAGGTTGTCGCCCAGATGCTCGGTGAGGGCGCTACGGAACGCCGGCGTGACATAGGGGGGCTGGACCTTCGACGCCTGCGCGAGAACGGTCGGCAGGTGCGCCGGCGGAAGCACGAAGTCGCGTGCCAGCTCACCCCAGGCGGTGACCACGGCGGGAGTGGACACCCGCCAATTGACCCGGCCGTTCTCCATCGTCGTCAGATGCTCGTCGATCTCGCGCTCGAGGACTTCGGGCGGGACCTCACCCCACGACCCGTGCACTTTCTCTGCGCGGGCCTCGTCGACATCCGTGTAGCCGGGGGAGGAAATGGTGAGATCCGCCACCTCGGCCAGGAAGCCGGGATCGAGCCCGATGGCGGGGTCGAGCAGTACCAGACCCCGGACCCGATCCGGGGCCGCCCTCGACAGGTGCAGCGCCAGCGCGCCGCCGAACGAATGGCCCACCACGAGAACCGGGCCCCGCGCATGCGCGTCGAGTGTCTCGATCAGACTCACCACGTGGGATTCGAGATTCCACGGCGGTGTCCAGGGCGACCGGCCGTGGCCACGCAGATCGGGGCAGATCCAGCGGGCGCCCGGAAGTTGTTCGGTCGCGAGGTCCTTCCACCGCTTGCCGTGGCCGGTGAGTCCGTGCAGGGCGAGAATCTCCGGGCCGTCCACGGCGCCGAACGAATACGTGTGGAGTGCTGACACGGCGACAACTATGCCCGATCGGGGTGCGGTGCGAGATGTCGGACCGTTCTGGTGGAATGCCTGCTATGAAGGATTCGGCAGTGCGCACCAGGAAGGTCGCTCCTCGCGTTCGGCTCGTGCACCGCCGTGGCCCGGATCGCGCGGTGCGGGTCTGGGACGAATCCACCCGCCGAGTCTTCACGGCGCCCCCGGCCAGGGGGTCGCGGGCCACGGGATGGAGCCCGTGGCAGGTTCTCGGCGGACCGGGTACCGGTAAGTCGTCGCTGCTGATCGACGTCGCCGTGCAACGGATCGCCGGTGGCGAGGATCCGGAGTCGGTACTGGTGTTGACGCAGTCTCGTCGGGCCGCCGATCGGGTCCGGGAAGAGATCACGTCAGCGCTCGTGGGTCACGACGATCTGCACGGCCCCCGGGCCACGCGGGAGCCGCTCGTCCGGACAGTGCATTCCTACGCGTTCGCCGTCCTGCGATTGCAGGCCGCTGCGCACGGCAACCCTCCGCCTCGGCTCATCACTGGAGCGGAACAGGACGCGGTGCTCCGCGAGATGTTGCACGGTGACATCCTGGACGGCGGTGGGATGTGGCCGGAGCGTCTGCGTCCGGCACTGGGATTGGGGGGCTTCGCGACGGAGTTGCGCGATCTGATGTTGCGGTCGAGCGAACGCGGACTTGGTCCCGAAGATCTGATCGAGCTGGGGCGTAGGCATTCACGTCCCGAATGGGTGGCAGCCGGAACATTCGCCGCGCGGTACGAACACGGGATGTTGCTGCGCGGTGCAGTGGGTGTGGAGGCGCCCGAGGCCACGGCGCCGGCACTCGACGCCGCCGAGCTCGTCGGTGCCGCGCTCACGGCATTCGCCACGGACCCCGAGCTGGTGAGGTCGGAGCGAGCGCGGGTGCGCCATCTGCTGGTCGACGACGCGCAGCACCTCGATCCGCAGGCGGCAGAACTCGTGCGCCTCATCGGAACCGGTACGCGCACCACCGTTGTGGCCGGAGATCCTGATCAGTCGATCTACGGATTTCGCGGCGCCGACCCCTCCTTCCTGATCGGTCTGGCGGACAAGGGGGAAGCACGGCAAGTGTTGCTCCCCCGCAATTTCCGTAGCTCCGCGGAGGTCGCGGAGGTTGCGGCCCGGATCACATCCAGGCTTCCCGGTCATTTCCCACACCGGATCTGGACGCCGACGACGGAGGGCGGACGGAAGTCCGTCCGGGTCCTCTCCACCCAGGCGAAGGAGGCCGCGCTCATCGCCGATACGCTGCGCCGGGCCCACCTGCTCGACGGTGTTCCTTGGTCGGAGATGGCGGTTATCGTCCGATCCGTTCCCCGCGCTCTCGCTCCCCTGCGCCGCGCCCTGCTCGCCGCAGGGGTGCCGGTCGCCACCGCGGCGTCCGAGCTGCCTCTCGCGCGCCAGTACGGCGTTTCCGGGCTGCTGCTGGTGCTCCGCGCGTTGTCCGGGGAGGAATTCAGCGGAGAAGATGCTCTCGCACTGGTGGCCGGCCCGGTCGGCGGGGCCGAGCCGGTTTCGCTCCGCCGCCTGCGCCGCGGTCTGCGCCGCGCGGAGTTGTCGGCGGGTGGTGACCGCGACTCGGCGGAACTGCTGCGGATGATCCTTACCGGTGAGACGAAGACGACGCGCCGCGTCACGGCCAAGCTCACCGACGTGGAGGCGGCACCGCTCAACCGGGTGTTGTCGGTACTGCGCAAGGCGAACGCGATGCTGGATCGTGGCCGCGGGGTCGAAGAGGTGTTGTGGGCGGCATGGCAGGCCACCGGGCTGGAGCGACGCTGGGCTGCCGCGTCGGCGCGCGGCGGTCCGATCGGAGCCCAGGCCGACCGTGATCTCGACGCCGTGGTGGCGCTGTTCGATGCCGCGGCGAGTTATGTGGACCGTCTGCCGCGGGCCCAGCTCGCCGGTTTCGTCGACTATCTCACCCGTCAAGCGATTCCGACCACGTCGCGCAACGATTCCGTCGCGCCGGCCGATGCCGTCACCGTGCTGAGTGCCCACTCGGCGGCCGGTCGGGAATGGGATGTGGTCGCTGTGGCCGGTGTGCAGGAGGGGCTGTGGCCCAGCCTGCGTGCACGAGGGAGTCTGCTGGGTACCGAGGATCTGATCGATCTCACCAGTGGCGTGTCCGACGGCAGCGAGGCTGCGGCAGAACGGATGTCGCGCACCGCGCCACTTCTCGCCGAGGAGCGCCGGCTCTTCCTCGTCGCGTGCAGTCGCGCGCGGCGCAGCCTGCTCGTCACCGCCGTCGACTCAGCCGGAGGTGACGCCGATCTCGTCCGCTCCCGTTTCGTCGATCAGCTGGCCGGCGA
Source organism: Rhodococcus sp. (in: high G+C Gram-positive bacteria) (assembly GCF_049286785.1). Taxonomy (GTDB): domain Bacteria; phylum Actinomycetota; class Actinomycetes; order Mycobacteriales; family Mycobacteriaceae; genus Rhodococcus_F. The sequence goes on from NZ_JBAQEO010000298.1 coordinate 7,672, forward strand.
GGGGAATTCCGAAGCGGAGGAGCCGGTGGTTCCGAAAGACGATCTGCCGGTTCGTGTTCTCGCGCTGCCCGCGCTCGTCGCGGATCTGCGGAGCGTGGTGTGTGACCCCGACCTTGCGGAGGCGGATCCGGGGCGCACGCGGCGGGCGGCGCGCCAGCTGGCGAGACTCGCGGCGGCCGGCGTCCGGGGTGCGCACCCGGACGAGTGGTACGGAATCGCTGAACCCAGCACCGGTGCCGCGTTGTGGAGCGAGGAGGACGGTCCGGTCGCCCTTTCGCCGTCCACAGTCGATTTGTTGAACACCTGCCCGTTGCGTTGGCTCCTCGAGCGGCACGGCGGCACGGACGGAGACAACACCCACGCAATCGCAGGCACACTCGTGCACACGCTGGTGCAGGCCCTTGCCGGCAATATTCCGGCCGACCAGGTGACGAAGGTACTCGAAAAGGCCTGGGAATCGATCGATCTCGGTTCGGGATGGTACTCGCGGCGCGAACTCGAGCGGACTCGGGAGATGCTCGGAACGTTCACGGCATGGC
>NZ_JBAQEO010000299.1:0-25897 GCF_049286785.1 Rhodococcus sp. (in: high G+C Gram-positive bacteria)
ATTCAACTCCCGCCCAGGCGGTCCCGGCGCTTCGGCGGCGCCAGCTCAGTACACCGGCCCCGTGTACTTCTCGCCCGGTCCCTTGCCCGGCTCGTCCGGGTGGGAGGACGACTCGCGGAACGCCTTCTGCAGGGCCTGGAGGCCTTCCCTGATCGGGCCCGCGTGCGGTCCGAGATATTCGACCGACGCGGTAACGAGTCCGGCGAGTGCGGTGATGACCCGACGGGCTTCGTCAAGATCGAAATGGGGGCTGGCTTCCGGTTCTGGGTCGGACAAGCCGAGCTTTTCGGCGGCCGAGCTCATGAGCATGACCGCGGCACGGCTGATGACCTCGACAGCCGGCACGTCGGCCAGTTCCCGGACATCGGTATTCTCGGCGGCGGTGCCGTCGTTCGGGGTGTCAGCGAAGTTCTCCGTCATGGGTTAGAGGATTCCACCAGGCGCTCGGCGGGCGAACGTCCGGTGTCGATTAGCTCGCGACGTGCATGAATGCTATCCTGGATCGCAACGACCGCCTTCGGATTTGTCGGGGGCAGCAAGTGGAGTCCGACTCCCACCTCTGCGCGGCAGTGAAAACTGCAGTTCAGTGGTCCGGTCGCCTGGTTCGACTTCGATCGAACCGGGTTCCTCAGAAGTGAGGAGGCGTGGGATCGGCGTGAGCCGTGAGTTCGTCTGATCGGTCGACATCGGGCCCCGCATGGTGACGCAATCACCGCAGCGGGGCTTTTTTGTTGGGAATCCGGGCGCAATACAGGCTGCTGGCGGTCTCGAGACAAGACCGTTCAACCTAGGAGGCCCCATCAGCACTGAGACCCGCATCAACGATCGCATCCGAGTTCCCGAGGTCCGCCTCGTCGGACCCGGAGGTGAACAGGTTGGCATCGTGCGTGTTGAAGATGCACTCCGCTTGGCCCTCGAGGCCGACCTCGACCTGGTCGAGGTGGCCCCCGACGCTCGCCCGCCGGTCTGCAAGATCATGGACTACGGCAAGTTCAAGTACGAGGCAGCGCAGAAGGCTCGTGAGTCGCGCAAGAACCAGCAGCTCACGGTTATCAAGGAGCAGAAGCTCCGTCCCAAGATCGACGATCACGACTACGAGACCAAGAAGCGCAACGTCGTGCGCTTCCTCGAAGCCGGATCGAAGGTCAAGGTCACGATCATGTTCCGCGGACGCGAGCAGTCGCGTCCGGAGCTCGGCTTCCGGCTGCTGCAGCGTCTGGGCGCAGACGTCGCGGATCTCGGATTCGTCGAGACGTCGGCCAAGCAGGACGGCCGCAACATGACGATGGTGCTTGCACCGCACAAGGGCGCGAAGACTCGTGTCAAGGCGCAGGAAAGCGCTGCTGCGCCACCTGCGCAGCGGGCAGTTCCCGCGCAGCCCGAACAGCCGGCAACGCCGGCGGAGCCGACGGGTGACACCACGCCCGGTGAGGCTCCGTCCAGCTAGTCCGACTCCACCAGCAAGATCCGGATGTATCTCGTCATCCGGAAACAGAGAACTGAGGATTCCATGCCCAAGATGAAGTCCCACAGCGGTACCGCGAAGCGATTCAAGGTATCCGGTAGTGGAAAGATCCTGCGCCAGAAGGCTGGTCGCCGCCACCTGCTCGAGCACAAGCCCACCAAGGTGACGCGTCGTCTCGACGGCAAGGCGGTTGTCAGCAAGGCCGACACTCCTCGCGTCAAGCGCCTCCTCGGCCTCTGAGTCGACTTCCCTTCTCTGACCACCCGGGGCGGTTTCCGCCCCAAGATTGACAGGATTTTCAGTGGCACGCGTAAAGAGGGCGGTAAACGCCCAGAAGAAGCGTCGTTCGATTCTCGAAGCCTCCAGCGGCTACCGGGGACAGCGCTCGCGTCTGTACCGCAAGGCAAAGGAACAGCAGCTCCACTCGCTGACCTACGCCTACCGTGACCGCCGTGCGCGCAAGGGCGATTTCCGCAAGCTGTGGATCACCCGTATCAACGCTGCTGCGCGTGCGAACGACATCACGTACAACCGCTTGATCCAGGGCCTGCGCCTGGCCGAAATCGAGATCGACCGCAAGAACCTTGCCGAGCTGGCTGTGTCGGACGCGGCCGCGTTCACCGGCCTGGTGGCGCTCGCCAAGGCAGCTCTGCCGGCAGATGTGAACGCTCCCGCCGGAGAAGCAGCCTGAGTCTCTCGCCCCGGCCCTTCGAGACCCGGAAACGACCCGTGGACCCGCTCACCGAGCGAACCCCACGGGTCGTTTCTGCTGTCAAACTGCTGCGCACCGCGGAACGTCGCAAGGTTGGACGCTTCCTGGTGGAAGGGGAGAACTCCGTCGCGGAGGCATTCGGCACCCGGACCGTGCACGACCTCTTCTACACGGCGGACGCGGCGCGGCGTTACGGCGAGCTGATCGATCTGGCCGAGTCGAAAGGTGTGCGTGTCTCGCTGGTGACGGACAAGGCCGTCCGCGGGCTCAGTGACACCGTCACCCCGCCCGGACTGGTGGCTGTCTGCGACCTTCTCGACGTCGCGCTGTCGGAAGCCGTACGGCCCGGTACGAGACTCCTTGTTGTCCCGGTTGCCGTGAGTGAGCCCGGCAATGCCGGGACGGTGATCCGGGTGGCCGACGCCGTCGGCGCCGACGCTGTGATTCTCGCAGGCGACAGTGTCGACCCGCACAACGGCAAGTGCGTGCGCGCCTCCGCCGGAAGTCTCTTTCATCTGCCTGTCGTGCGGGAGCGGAACACCGAGGCAGTGCTCGACGCCATCGGCGGGGCCGGAATTCAGGTACTCGCCACCGCGGCGGACGGCGAGGTGGATCTGGACGAGGCGGACGAGCTTCTCGCACGGCCCACGGCGTGGCTGTTCGGAAACGAGGCGCACGGCCTCGACCCCGCCGTCGCCGCTCGTGCGGATCATCGGGTTCGGATCCCCATCCGTGGGCGGGCCGAAAGCCTCAACTTGGCAACTGCTGCCTCGATCTGCCTGTACACGAGTGCACGAGTCCAGCACCGCGGGCACACCAACGGGTGAATCGGTGGAATTGCCGATCGCCTAGGATTCGAAGCGAATATTTTCGTTCGCGTCAAGACTCTGCAGAGAAGAACTGAAGGAGTGGCATCGGTCGTGGCTGGTAAAGAGGGCGCTGCCTCGCGTGGGGTCGATGCGAGTGGGGTCGATGCCGGTGCACCGCTCACCGAAGAGGCCCTGACCGCGGCAGCCGAGAGCGCGGAGAAGGCGTTCGAGTCGGCAAGTGATCTCGACGCTCTGGCGAAGGCCAAGGTCGAGCACCTCGGTGACAAGTCGCCGATCGCGCTCGCACGGCGTGGTCTCGGTGCGCTGCCGGGCAAGGAGAAGGCCGACGCGGGCAAGCGGGTGAACGTTGCCCGGACCCGCATCAGCACTGCGTTCGACGCCCGGCGTGAGGCGCTGCTGGCCGAGCGCGATGCGGCAGTGCTGGTAGCGGAGTCGATTGATGTGACGTTGCCCTCGCAGCGTCAGCCCGTCGGCGCCCGCCACCCGATCAGCATCATCTCGGAACAGGTCTCGGACGTGTTCGTTGCCATGGGGTGGGAGGTTGCCGAGGGGCCCGAGGTGGAGACCGAGCACTTCAACTTCGACGCACTGAACTTCCTTCCGGATCATCCCGCGCGGACGATGCAGGACACCTTCCACATCGCCCCGGAGGGCTCCCGGCAGGTGCTGCGCACCCACACGTCCCCGGTCCAGGTGCGCACGATGCTCTCGCGTGAGCTGCCGATCTACGTGGTGTGTCCCGGGCGTACCTTCCGCACCGACGAACTCGATGCCACGCACACCCCGGTCTTCTCCCAGATCGAGGGGCTCGCCGTCGACAAGGGGCTGACGATGGCGCACCTGCGCGGCACCCTCGACGCGTTCGCGCGTGCACTCTTCGGCCCCGACACCCGGACGCGGATGCGCCCCAACTACTTCCCGTTCACCGAGCCGTCCGCGGAGGTGGACGTATGGTTCCCGAACAAGAAGGGCGGCGCCGGCTGGGTCGAGTGGGGCGGCTGCGGCATGGTCAACCCGAATGTGCTGCGCGCCTCCGGAATCGACCCGGAGGAATACTCCGGATTCGCCTTCGGGATGGGACTCGAGCGCACGTTGCAGTTCCGCAACGGTATCTCGGACATGCGCGACATCGTCGAGGGTGACGTGCGGTTCACGCTGCCCTTCGGTGCCGCGGTCTGACGGCGCGAACTTCTCCACACAGTCATGACATTTTTCGAACGAGAGAGCTGAGCAGACGTGCGAGTAGCGCAATCCTGGCTGACCGAGATCCTGCAGCGTGCAACCCCCGGCTGGGAGGTCACCGCGGATGAGCTGGACGCCGGCTTCGTCCGTGTCGGACTCGAGGTGGAGGAAGTGGACCGACTCGAGGCGATCGAGGGTCCGCTCGTGGTCGGCAAGGTACTCGAGATCGAAGAACTTACCGAGTTCAAGAAGCCGATCCGCTTCTGCAAGGTCGATGTCGGTGCGGCCGAGCCGCAGGGAATTGTCTGCGGTGCCCGAAACTTCGCCGAAGGCGACCTCGTGGTGGTGGCCCTTCCTGGAGCGGTTCTGCCCGGCGGGTTCGCGATCGCCTCACGTAAGACGTACGGGCGGATTTCCGAAGGAATGATCTGTTCGGTCGCAGAGATGGGAATCGGCCGCGATCATTCGGGGATTCTGGTGCTCGAGCCGCGCACGGCGGCGCCCGGCGCCGACGCCAAAGAACTGATGGGTCTGCACGACACCGTCATCGAACTCAACATCACCCCCGACCGGGGTTATTGCTTCTCCGTGCGAGGCCTCACCCGTGAACTCGCGTGCGGGTTCGACCTCGAATTCGCGGATCCGGCCGTGGTGCCTGCACTGCCCGCCGAGGGTGAAGCCTGGCCGATCCGGGTCGAACCCGATTCCGGGGCACGGCGTTTCGCGGCCCGCCGGGTCATCGGGATCGACCCCGAGGCGGTCAGCCCGTGGTGGCTGCAGCGCCGTCTGCTGCTCTCGGGTGTGCGGCCGATCTCCCCGGCCGTCGATGTCACCAATTACGTGCTGCTCGAAATGGGGCAACCACTGCATGCGTTCGACGCGGCCAAGATCAGCGGTGAACTCGTGGTGCGCCGCGCGGTTGCGGGCGAGAAGCTGACGACACTCGACGAGACGGAACGCCTTCTCGACCCCGAGGATGTCGTGATCGCGGACGATTCGGGTGTCGTCTCACTCGCCGGCGTCATGGGAGGCGCGTCCACCGAGGTGAGTCCTGCCAGCACCGACATCCTGCTCGAGGCAGCGACGTTCGATCCCCTCGGCGTCTTCAAGACTGCCCGTCGGCACAAACTGTCCAGCGAGGCAAGCAAGCGGTTCGAGCGCATTGTCGACCCCGAGATTCCCGTCGCCGCACTCGACCGGGCCGCGGCCCTTCTCGTGGAGATCGCGGGCGGGCGCGTCGAGCCCACCCTCACCGACATCGGGGGCGTTCCCGGTCGCGAGTCGATCCGAATGGACATCGACCTGCCCGACCGGGTAGCAGGCGTCACCTACCCGACCGGTACCGCGGCGCGGCGCCTCACGCAGATCGGCTGCAATGTCGAGGTCGGTGTCAGCGAGAGTGGCCACGGCCAGCTGATCGTCACTCCGCCGTCGTGGCGTCCGGACCTGGCTCAGCCCGCAGATCTGGTCGAAGAGGTTCTGCGTCTCGAAGGACTCGAGCAGATCCCGTCGGTACTGCCGTCCGCACCGGCGGGCCGTGGATTGACGCCCACGCAGCGTCGCACGCGCGCACTGGGCCGAGCCCTGGCCTGCGCCGGCTACGTCGAGGTGCTTCCTCCGGTGTTCCTGCCCGCCGCGGTCTTCGACACGTGGGGCCTCGACGCCGACGACCCGCGCCGCGCCACCAGCAAGGTTCTCAACCCGCTCGAGGCGGATCGTCCCGAATTGGCCACCACGCTGTTGCCCGGCCTGCTCGAGGTGCTCGCACGCAACATCTCCCGCGGGCAGCGCGACCTGTCTCTGTTCGGGATCGCGCAGGTGGTGCTTCCCGGTGAGGACACGAGGGCCGTCGAGGCGCTGCCGGTGGATCGTCGACCCACCGACGAACAGATCGATGACCTGATGAGGTCGTTGCCGGCACAACCGGTCCATGTGGCGGCGGTTCTCACCGGACTGCGTGAGCCGAGCGGACCGTGGGGACCCGGCCGTGCGGCCGATGCCACCGATGCGTTCGCCGCTGCTCGGACCATCGCGTCGACTGCGGGGGTGGAAGTCGAGTTCCGGGCCACCCGGTATCTGCCGTGGCATCCGGGCCGCTGCGCGGAGTTGCTGGTGGGCGGGGTTGTCGTAGGCCACGCCGGTGAGCTGCACCCCGCGGTGCTCGAACGTTCCGGCCTGCCTCCCCGCACCTGTGCGGTCGAGATCGATCTCGACGCGCTGCCGCTGGTGGAAAACCTTCCGGCGCCTAAGATCTCACCCTTCCCCGCGGTGCTTCAGGACGTTGCAGTGGTGGTCGACGTGTCAGTTCCGGCCGCCGAGGTACAGGCTGCGCTCCGGTCCGGTGGCGGCGAACTCCTCGAGGACATCCGGTTGTTCGATGTGTTCGAGGGGGAGCAGATCGGTGAGCGACGTAAGTCCCTGGCGTTCGCTCTCCGCTTCCGCGGCGACGATCGCACCCTCACCGAGGACGAGGCGAGTGCCGCGAGGGACGCGGCTGTCGCCGCAGCGGCTGCCGCAGTGGGTGCTCAGCTGCGCGGATAGCGCAGTTTCGTACTTCCGGGCCCGGCCGTTTCTCCGTCTGACACAGGGGTGAACAATGTTCACCACTCTGTCGATCGGCTTGTGTGAGGATGCCGCTAAACTCCGGCGCTCAGTGCGACGGTCACGGGGACGATCGTCAGGCAGAACACAGCCGCGACGAACAGGCTGATGACCAGGCGGCGATCCCATCGGCCGCGCGCTCCGCTGGCCGCGAGTACGAAGGTCACGAAACCCACGCAGACAGAAACGATGGTCACAATCACCGGGGTGTCAATCACAGGAAGATTGTCTCCCACGTCGGTCCCGGCCGAGAAACCCGTGCCGGGAATCGGTACTGGGGAGGTCCGGCGTGGAAGGATTGAGATGACCGGCTCGTATGACCGGGAGTTCGGTCGAGAGGAGAATTCGGTGTCGGACGAGAATTCGGTGTCGGACGAGAATTCGGTGTCGGACGAGACTGCGACACCCGAGGCTGATGCCGTGTCCGAGGTTGCCGCCGCCGCTCGTCAGCTCACCGACGCCGATTTCGTCGAGGTCGCGCGCCGCGTGTCGCGGGACAGGCCGGGTCTCGCATTCCTCGCGTCTGCGCTGGAAGCCGGTGAGGCAGAGGGGGCGCGCCACGACGTCGTGTACGCCGAGGTGGTGGGGGAGCCCACCGTGCCGGAATCCGACTACACCCAGTCCGGCGTCCCCACCTTCGACCGTGTCCGCGACAAGATCGAGGGACGGTTCGGCACCGCCGTCGGTGCTGGCGAACTGGCCCGCGAGAGTCCGGCCGGTCATTCGGTCGAGGAACAGTGGGAGGCCCGGGAGAAGGCGGCCAAGGCCAAACTGGAGGAGATCCGCCGTTCGATGGGCGACGAGTAGCCTGTGCCACCAGGCGCCTGTGAATTAGGTTGCATGATGATGCATAATCAATCGTATGACTGAGGAAGTGGGAAACCCGATCAGGATTGCCGTCGCCGGCGCAAGTGGATACGCCGGGGGTGAAGTGCTGCGCTTGTTGCTGGGGCATCCGTCGTACGCGGACGGTTCGCTGGTCATCGGCGCGCTCACCGCGGGCGGCAACGCCGGCACGACCCTCGGCTCGCACCACCCGCATCTTCTTCCGCTCGCCGACCGCGTGCTCGAGGACACCACGGTCGAGATTCTCGCCGGGCACGATGTCGTCTTCCTCGGACTGCCGCACGGCAACTCCGCCCAGTACGCAAAGGCGCTGCCCGAGTCGACGCTGATCATCGATTGCGGGGCCGACTTCCGGCTCACGAATGCAGACGACTGGGAGCGGTATTACCAGAGCCCGCACGCCGGTAGCTGGCCGTACGGCCTCCCTGAACTTCCCGGCGCCAGGGAGAAGCTGAGCGGTGCCACCAGGATCGCGGTTCCCGGGTGCTACCCGACGGCGGCCAGTCTCGCACTGGTGCCTGCCGTCGCGGCCGGCGTGATCGAACCCCGGGTCACGGTCGTCGCCGTCAGCGGTGCCTCCGGGGCGGGACGCACACCCAAGGCGGATCTGCTCGGAGCCGAGGTGATGGGGTCGGTGCGCGCCTACGGCGTCGGCGGTACCCATAGGCACACCCCGGAGATCATTCAGAACCTGTCCGCCGTGGCAGGGGAGCGGGTGAGCGTCTCGTTCACACCCGTCCTGGCACCCATGCCGCGAGGAATCCTCGCGACGTGCACCGCCGCGACCACTGCGACGGAGGACGAGATCCGGGTCGTATACGAGAAGGCGTACGCAGACGAACCCTTCGTGCACGTGCTCCCGAAGGGTGTACTGCCGCAGACGGGCGCAGTGATAGGTTCCAACGCGGTCCAGATCGCCGTCGCGGTCGACGTCGACGCCGGCCAGCTGATCGTCGTCGCCGCGATCGACAACCTGACCAAGGGCACCGCCGGTGGGGCGGTCCAATCGATGAATCTTGCGCTCGGCCTACCCGAGACCGCTGGTCTCTCGACAGTGGGAGTTGCACCGTGAGCACTGACAGCACGAGTCCCTACAGCACGACCGATCCGGGCCGGCCGCGGGAGGTTGCCGGCGGCAAACTCGTTCGCACACAGGGTGTTTCGGCACCTGCGGGGTTCCGTGCCTCCGGAATCAAGGCCGGGATCAAGGCCAACGGCAATGCCGACCTCGCTCTGGTTCTCAACGAGGGACCCGAGCTCGCGGCTGCCGGCGTGTTCACCACCAACAAGGTGAAGGCCGCACCGGTGCTGTGGTCGCAGCAGGTGCTCACCACCGGCCGGTTGCGGGCGGTCGTACTGAATTCCGGCGGTGCCAACGCCTGCACGGGGTCCGGGGGATTCCAGGACGCCCACAAGACGGCGGAGGAAGTGGCTGCCGCGTTGAGCAACTGGGGAACCGAGACGGGCGCCGTCGAGGTGGCCGTGTGCTCCACCGGCCTGATCGGTGACCGGCTGCCGATGGACAAGCTCCTTCCCGGTGTTACCGAGGCCGTCCACGAACTCGCCGGCGGTATCTCGGGCGGTACCGATGCGGCGTACGCGATCATGACCACGGACACCGTTCCGAAGCAGGCGTCGCTGCATCACGCGAACAAGTGGAACGTGGGCGGCATGGCCAAGGGCGCCGGCATGCTGGCGCCGGCGCTGGCCACCATGCTCTGCGTCGTGACGACCGATGCCGTCGCGTCGGCCGCCCAACTCGATGCCGCCCTCCGTGCGGCCACTCGGGTCACCTTCGACCGCCTCGATGTCGACGGCGCGACCTCGACCAACGACACGGTGCTGCTGCTGGCGTCCGGCGCGAGCAACGTCACGCCCACCGAGGAGGAACTCGCGGAGGCGGTCACGGCCGTGTGCGACGACCTCGCCGACCAGATGATGGCGGACGCGGAGGGTGTCACCAAGCGGGTACGCGTGACGGTCAGCGGCGCGGCCTGCGAGGACGATGCGCTCATCGGGGCCCGCACCGTCGCCCGGGACAGTCTCGTCAAGACAGCGCTGTTCGGCTCCGATCCCAACTGGGGTCGCGTCCTCGCGGCCATCGGGATCGCACCCATCGAGCTCGACCCCGACAAGATCAGCGTGTCCTTCAACGGGAACCCGGTCTGCATCGACGGTGTCGGCGCGCCCGGGGCCCGCGAGGTCGACCTGAGCGACACCGATATCGCACTCGACATCGATCTCGGCATCGGCGATTCCGCGGTGACCATTCGGACCACGGATCTCTCGCACGCCTACGTCGAAGAGAACTCGGCGTACTCGTCATGACTCTCGGCAGAGCTTCGCTGACCGGCATCACGGAACACCAGAAGGCGCATGTCCTGGCCGAGGCCCTCCCGTGGTTGCAGCAGTTCCGCGACAAGGTGGTCGTCGTGAAGTACGGCGGCAACGCGATGATCGACAGCGAACTCAAGACCGCGTTCGCCGCCGACATGGCGTTCCTCCGGACCGTGGGAATCCACCCCGTGGTGGTGCACGGCGGAGGACCGCAGATCAACGCGATGCTGACGAAGCTCGGCATGACCGGCGAATTCAAGGGTGGCTTCCGCGTCACCACGCCCGAAGTCATGGATGTCGTCCGGATGGTGCTGTTCGGCCAGGTCGGCCGGGAACTCGTGGGCTTGATCAACGCGCACGGCCCCTACGCCGTCGGCATCTCCGGTGAGGACGCCCATCTGTTCACCGCCACCAAGCGGACGGTGATGGTCGACGGCGCGGCGACCGACATCGGACTCGTCGGCGACGTCACCACGGTCAACCCCGACGCCGTGCTCGATCTCATCCAGGCCGGGCGCATCCCGGTGGTCTCGACCATCGCGCCCGACGCGGACGGCGTGGTGCACAACATCAACGCGGACACCGCGGCCGCGGCTCTGGCGGAGGCGATCGACGCGGAGAAACTCGTCGTCCTCACCGACGTCGAGGGTCTGTACACCAACTGGCCGCAGCGGGACTCGCTGGCCACCGAGATCGACGCCGCGGCGCTCGCCCACCTGTTGCCCACACTGGACGCCGGCATGGTGCCCAAGATGGAGGCCTGCCTGCGTGCCGTGCGTGGCGGTGTCCCCACCGCCCACGTCATCGACGGACGGGTACCCCACTCGGTGCTGCTCGAACTGTTCACCGGCGAGGGCATCGGCACCATGGTCACGCCGGAACGGGCGACGCCCGGCAGCACTGCCACATCCGACACCGAGGGAGACGCACGATGACCGGCACACTCGACATCCAGCGGCGGTGGGCATCATCGCTGATGGACAATTACGGCGTGCCGAAGGTCGCGTTGACGCGCGGCAACGGCGCGGTGCTCACCGACGCCGACGGCAAGGAGTACATCGACTTCCTCGGCGGTATAGCCGTCAACATTCTCGGCCACGGACACCCGGCGGTGATCGAGGCCGTGACGCGTCAACTGTCGACACTCGGCCATGTGTCGAATCTGTATGCCAGTGAACCCGTCGTCACCCTTGCCGAACGGTTGCTCGCGCATCTCGGTGTGCCCGGGAAGGCGTTCTTCTGCAATTCGGGCGCCGAGGCGAACGAAGCGGCGTTCAAGCTGGCGCGAATGACGGGCCGCCTCAAGATCATCGCGGCACAGAACTCCTTCCACGGCCGGACGATGGGTGCGCTCGCGCTCACCGGGCAACCCGACAAGCGGGCGCCGTTCGAGCCGATGCCCCCGGGCGTGGAACACGTGCCGTACGGCGACGTGGCCGCACTCGAGAACGCTGTCGACGATCAGACCGCCGCGGTGTTCCTCGAACCGATCATGGGCGAATACGGCGTCGTCGTCCCACCCGACGGATACCTTCTCGCGGCCCGTGAGATCACGGCCCGTCACGGCACACTGCTGGTCCTCGACGAGGTACAGACGGGCATCGCGCGCACCGGCTGGTTCTACGCACATCAGGCCTGCGGAATCGTGCCCGACGTCATTACCCTCGCCAAGGGGCTCGGCGGCGGGCTGCCGATCGGTGCCGTCCTGGCGACGGGAAGCGCCGCGGAGTCCTTCGGACCCGGCAAGCACGGCACCACGTTCGGCGGAAACCCGGTGTGCGCCGCCGCCGCGCTGGCCGTGCTGGACACCATTGCCGAGCAGGACCTCGTGTCGCGCGCCGACAGCCTGGGGAAGCGCATCACCCATGGTGTCGAGGATCTCGGACACCCGCTGATCGATCACGTCCGCGGCGCGGGCCTGCTACTCGGCATCGTCCTGCGGGGAGCTCCGGCGCCGGCCGTCGAGGCGGCCGCCCGGGAGGCGGGTTTCCTGGTAAATGCAGCACGGCCCGAGGTGATCCGGCTCGCACCGCCGCTCATCCTCTCGGAGGACCAGGCCGACGCGTTCGTCACGGCTCTCCCCGCAATTCTCGACACAGTGAAATCGGCCGCCGTGCCGGGAGGGAAGTGACAACCGTGGTGAAGCACTTTCTCAGAGACGACGACCTGACGCCGGCGCAGCAGACCGAGGTTCTCGAGCTCGCCGCATTGTTGAAGAAGTCGCCCTTCGCGGAACGTCCATTGGAGGGGCCGCGCGGCGTGGGCGTGATCTTCGAGAAGAACTCGACGCGCACCCGGTTCTCCTTCGAGATGGGCATCGCGCAGCTCGGCGGGCACGCCGTCGTGGTGGACGGCCGCAGTACTCAGCTCGGCCGTGAGGAGACCCTCCAGGACACGGGCCGGGTTCTGGGCCGCTACGTCGACGCGATCGTGTGGCGCACGTTCGGGCAGAAGCGGCTCGAGCAGATGGCCGCCGGGACCAAGATTCCGATCGTCAACGCACTGTCCGACGAGTTCCATCCCTGCCAGGTGCTCGCCGATCTCCAGACCCTCGCGGAGCGGAAGGGCTCGCTGAAGGGGCTGAAGCTGACGTATCTCGGTGACGGTGCCAACAACATGGCCCACTCCCTGATGCTCGGCGGCGTGACAGCAGGGATACACGTCACCATCGCCAGCCCCGACGGGTTCGCGCCGCTGCCCTGGGTCGTCGAGGCGGCCCGGACCCGCGCGGCCGAAACCGGTGCCACCATCACCCTCACCGGCGATCCGCAGTCGGCGGTTGTGGGAGCGGATGCCCTGGTCACCGATACGTGGACCTCGATGGGCCAGGAAAATGACGGACTCGACCGGGTCGGACCGTTCCGGCCGTTCCAGATCAACGCCGCCCTGCTCGCGAAGGCCGATTCAGACGCCGTCGTTCTTCACTGCCTGCCCGCGCACCGCGGTGAGGAGATCACCGACGAGGTGATCGACGGTCCGCAGAGCGCAGTCTGGGACGAGGCCGAGAACCGCCTCCACGCGCAGAAGGCACTACTCGTCTGGTTACTCGCGCAACGTTCCGGGAACCGTCCGTGAGTGCCGCTCATCCGCAACGGGTTGCGAATGCCGCGACGGCCCCCACCCGGGCCGGGCGTCAGGCGCGGATCGTCGCGATCCTTGCCACCCACTCCGTCCGCAGTCAGACGGAACTTGCGAGCCTGCTCGCGGTCGAGGGCATCGATGCCACGCAGGCCACCCTCTCGAGGGATCTGGAGGAACTCGGCGCCGTCAAGCTGCGAGCAGCCGACGGTGGAGCAGGCGTCTATGTGGTTCCCGAGGACGGCAATCCCGTCCGCGGAGTCTCGGGTGGGACCGACCGACTGTCACGCCTGGTGAGCGAACTGCTGGTATCGACCGACTCCAGCGGCAACCTGGCTGTGCTGCGGACGCCCCCGGGGGCGGCGCACTATCTGGCAAGCGCGCTGGATCGGGCATCATTACCTGACGTCGTGGGAACGATCGCCGGGGATGACACCATTCTCGTGGTGGCACGGGAACCGCTCACCGGAGCGGAACTCGCGTCCAGGATCGAATCACTTGCTTGAACCGAGATTGCCCGTCCACTGAACTTTTCGACCGACAACTGAATCATCTCTACAGATCTTCAACCTAAGGAGCACAAGGACCATGGCCGATCGCGTCGTACTCGCCTACTCGGGCGGGCTGGACACCTCAGTCGCCATCAGCTGGATCGGCAAGGAGACCGGCAAGGAAGTTGTTGCAGTCGCCATCGATCTCGGCCAGGGTGGCGAGGACATGGAGGTCGTGCGCCAGCGTGCGCTCGACTGTGGCGCGGTCGAGTCGGTCGTGGTCGATGCTCGCGACGAGTTCGCTGACGAATACTGCCTGCCCACCATCCAGGCCAACGCCCTCTACATGGACCGTTATCCGCTGGTATCCGCGATCAGCCGGCCCCTGATCGTCAAGCACCTCGTCGAGGCGGCCCGCTCGCACGGCGGCACCACCGTTGCCCACGGCTGCACCGGCAAGGGCAACGATCAGGTCCGGTTCGAGGTCGGCTTCGGATCCCTCGCACCCGATCTCGACGTCATCGCACCGGTCCGTGATTACGCGTGGACCCGCGAGAAGGCCATCGCCTTCGCCGAGGAGAACGAGATCCCGATCAACGTGTCGAAGAAATCGCCGTTCTCCATCGACCAGAATGTGTGGGGCCGGGCCGTCGAGACCGGGTTCCTCGAGGACCTGTGGAACGCGCCGACCAAGGACGTCTACGACTACACGCAGGACCCGACGGTCAACTGGCAGGCACCGGACGAGCTGATCATCAGCTTCGAAGCCGGCCGTCCCGTCGCGATCGACGGCAAGCCGGTCTCGGTCCTCGAGGCAATCCAGGAACTCAACCGCCGGGCCGGCGCCCAGGGCGTCGGCCGCCTCGACGTGGTCGAGGACCGCCTCGTCGGCATCAAGAGCCGCGAAATCTACGAAGCTCCCGGCGCGATGGTTTTGATCAACGCACACCAGGAACTCGAGCATGTCACTCAGGAGCGTGAACTCGGCCGCTACAAGCGTCAGACCGAGCAGCGCTGGAGTGAGCTGGTGTACGACGGCCTGTGGTTCTCGCCGCTGAAGGTCGCGCTCGACACCTTCATCGAGAAGACCCAGGAACGTGTCTCCGGCGACATCCGCCTCGTTCTGCACGGCGGTGCGATCATCGTGAACGGACGCCGCAGCAACGAGTCGCTGTACGACTTCAACCTGGCGACCTACGACGAGGGTGACACGTTCGACCAGTCGTACGCCAAGGGCTTCGTCCAGATCCACGGGCTGTCTTCGAAGGTCGCGGCAAAGCGCGATCTGGGCCTGTAGGCGTGAGCGCGCACGGCACCGGCGAAGGTGCTCAGCGTAAGGGCACGACCGTCACCGGGGCACTGTGGGGCGGCCGATTCGAATCCGGACCGGCCGCCGCCATGGCGGCGCTCAGTAAATCAACCCATTTCGACTGGGTTCTGGCGCCGTACGACGTCCGGGCGTCCCAGGCCCACGCACGGGTACTGCACAAGGCCGGATTGCTGAGCGACGACGACCTCGCGACGATGCTCGGCGGGCTGGAAAGCCTGGCGGCCGACGTCGCGAGCGGGGCGTTCGGTCCGAGCGAATCCGACGAGGACGTGCACGGGGCGCTCGAGCGTGGACTGATCGAACGGGTCGGGCCGGAGGTCGGGGGACGACTCCGGGCCGGGCGCTCGCGCAACGATCAGGTGGCGACGCTGTTCCGGATGTGGCTGCGGGACGCCGTCCGGCGGGTGGCCGCCGGCGTTCTCGACGTCGTCGACGCGCTCGCGACACAGGCGGCGGCGCATCCGTCTGCGGTCATGCCGGGCAAGACGCACCTGCAGGCTGCGCAGCCGGTGCTGCTCGCGCATCACTTGCTCGCGCACACGCACCCATTGCTCCGCGACGTCCGGAGGCTCCAGGACTTCGATGTCCGGGCTGCTGTCTCGCCTTACGGTTCCGGGGCGCTCGCGGGTTCATCACTCGGGCTCGACCCCGAGGCCATCGCGGCGGAACTGGCCTTCGACTCCTCCGCGGAGAATTCGATCGATGCGACGTCGTCGCGCGACTTCGCCGCGGAGGCAGCCTTCGTCCTGGCGATGATCGGAGTGGATCTTTCGCGGATGGCCGAGGAGGTCATTCTCTGGAGCACGCCGGAATTCGGATACATCACGCTGGCCGATGCCTGGTCCACGGGTTCGTCGATCATGCCGCAGAAGAAGAACCCGGACGTGTCCGAATTGACGCGGGGCAAATCCGGTCGGCTCATCGGCAACCTGACGGGTCTGCTGGCGACGCTCAAGGCGCAGCCCCTGGCGTACAACCGGGATCTACAGGAAGACAAGGAACCGGTCTTCGATTCGGTGACGCAGCTCGAACTGCTGCTGCCCGCGATCAGCGGACTGGTCTCCACACTCGAATTCCACACGGATCGAATGGCGGAACTGGCGCCCGCGGGCTTCACACTGGCCACCGACATCGCGGAATGGCTGGTGCGCCAAGGTGTTCCGTTCCGGGTCGCCCACGAAGCGGCCGGGGCATGTGTGCGAGTCGCGGAAGCACGCGGTGTCGGGCTCGAGGATCTCACCGACGAGGAGCTGGCCGGGGTCGATGCGGCACTCACCCCCCAGGTCAGGGATGTACTCACCGTGGAGGGTTCTATCTCTTCGCGTAACGCCCGCGGCGGTACGGCCGGTGTTCGCGTAGCCGAGCAACTGGGCGGAGTGCGGCGACTCTCGGAGACTCTGCGAGAGTGGTGCCGATGACCCAGGCGTTGTTCACCCCCTGAGCGGGGTGTGCAGCGGGTCGGTCCCCGTTGGGTCCGGGGGCAGTAGTGTGAAGACCAACGAATGAGACGTGCGTCACAATTCGAGACTCTGGGGAGTGTATTTCGTGGGAATGACTGCGGAAACCGTATTGGGTCCGATCCGCCGTGCAGTGGCGACAGCTCAGAACGGGCTGGAGGTGGTTCGTCTCGGGGGGCTCGAGACGAACGAGACGACATCACCTTTCGAGGTGGTCGAACGGGCGCCCATGTACCGGCTCCGGCGTTATTTTCCCGATACCGACCCCGCCGAGGCCGGCCCTCCCATCGTGCTGGTTCCGCCGATGATGATGTCCGCCGACGTCTACGACGTGACCAGGAGTCAGGGTGCCGTCGGAATCCTGCACGAGATGGGTATCGACCCGTGGGTGGTCGACTTCGGTTCTCCGGACAGCGAAGAAGGTGGCTGGGATCGGAACCTCGCCGACCACGTCGTCGCGATCAGCGACATCATCGATCGCGTCCGCACTCACACCGGCCGCGACGTCCACCTGGCGGGATACTCGCAGGGCGGCATGTTCGCTTACCAGGCGGCGGCGTACCGCCGAAGCCGCAACATCGCCAGCCTTATCACCTTCGGTGCTCCGGTGGACACTCTCGCTGCGCTGCCGTTCGGTATTCCTGCCGGCCTCGCGACGGAAGCGGCAGGCTTCCTCGCCGATCACGTCTTCAATCGGCTGGCGGTCACCGGATGGATGGCCCGCACCGGCTTCCAGCTGCTCGACCCGGTGAAGACCCTGAAGTCCAGGCTGGATTTCCTCCGGCAACTCCATGACAGGGAAGCGCTGCTGCCACGTGAGCAGCAGCGGCGGTTCCTGGCAACCGAAGGATGGGTAGCCTGGTCGGGCCCGGCCGTGGCGGAGCTGCTCAAACAGTTCATCGTCCATAACCGGATGATGACCGGCGGTTTCGTGATCAAGGACAGCGTCGTGTCGCTGGCGGAGCTGACCTGCCCCATCCTCGCATTCGTCGGCGAGGTCGACGATATCGGCCAGCCGCTGGCGGTCCGCGGCATCCGCCGGGCCGCGCCGCGGGCGAACGTCTACGAATCGACGTTGCGGGTAGGCCATTTCGGACTCGTGGTGGGCTCGTCCGCCGCCGCTCACACCTGGCCGACCACGGGAGAGTGGGTGCTGTGGAACGAGGGGCTGGGCCCGCGGCCTGCCGACCTCGAACTGATGCACTACGACGAACACTTCGGAAGCGAGACCGGAGTCTCGGTCAGTGACCGCATCGTTCACACGATGGCATCCTTCGCCGAGGTCGGGGTCGGGGTGGGTAAGGGACTCAGTGGTCTCGCGTCGGGTGCGCTGCGTGGAACGGTCGAGCTGTCGGGCGAGGCCACGCGCGCGCTTCCGCGTCTGGCCCGACTCGGGCAGATGCAACCGCATACGCAGATCTCGTTGAGTCGTCTCCTCGCCGAGCAGCGGCGGAAGGCGCCGAGCGGAGAGTGTTTCCTGTTCGACAACCGGGTTCACACCTACGAGGCGGTGAACCAGCGGATCGACAACGTCGTGCGCGGTTTGATCTCGGTCGGTGTGCGCCCCGCGGCCCATGTGGGCGTGGTAATGGAGACACGACCGAGTGCGCTTGCCGTGATCGGGGCGCTGTCGCGCCTGGGTGCGGTGGCGGTGCTGCTCCCGCCCGGAAGTGAGATCCACACTGCGATCAGTATCGACGGCGTTGAGCTGATCGTGACCGATCCGGAAAATCTCGATGCGGCGGTCACAACCGGCATGCAGGTCCTGGTTCTCGGCGGCGGTGACGGTAGGGATCTGAATCTCGCTCCCGGGTCGAACGTCATCGACCTGGAGAAGATCGATCCCGCCTCGGTATCGCTTCCCGGCTGGTATCGGCCTGATCCCGGTCTGGCGCGCGAACTGGCGTTCATCATCTGCAGTGAGTCCAACGGCCACTGGGAGACCAAGCACGTCACCAACTACCGATGGGCGTTGTCGGCGTTCGGCACGGCCTCCGCGGCGGATCTGGACCGCGGGGACACGGTGTATTGCCTAGCGCCGCTGCATCATTCGTCGAGTCTGCTCGCGGCGATCGGTGGGGCCGTCGCGGGTGGTTCCCGGGTCGCACTGTCGCATGGACTGGACCCCGAACGCTTCACCGAAGAGGTACATCGGTACGGCGTGACAGTGGTCAGCTACACCTGGACGATGATGCGGGAGATTCTCGACGCCGATTCGTTCGCGCTGGACGGGAGTCATCCGGTGCGGCTGTTCCTCGGATCGGGCATGCCGCAAGGACTGTGGCGGCGAACCACCGAGCGATTCGCACCCGCCAAGGTGCTCGAGTTCTACGCCTCCACCGAGGGTGATGTGGTTCTCGCGAATGTGTCGGGCGCGAAGGTCGGCGCGAAGGGCCGCCCTCTGCCTGGCAGTGCCGAGGTGCGCCTGGCGGCGTACGACCCGCTGACCGGGAAACTACTCGAGGACGAGCAGGGTTTCATTCGTGAATGCGCAGTCGACGAGGTCGGGTTACTGCTCGGCGGGGCAGGCCGCCACGCCGAGATGTCGGGTGCCATGATCCGCGGGGTCTTCACCGCGGGCGACGCGTGGATACCCACCGAGAACCTGTTCCGGCAGGACGCGGATGGCGACTTCTGGCTCGTCGACCACAAGCGAACGGTGATCCTGACGCCGCGGGGGCCGGTCTTCACCCAGCCGATCATGGACGCTCTCATGTCGGTGGATCGGATCGATCTGGTGGTGGTGTACGACGTGACCGCAGGTGGCCGGACGTTCGCCGTGGCGGCTCTCACCCTCCGAAGCGGTCGCCCTCCTCGCATGGCGGAGGTAGCCGACGCCATCGAAACACTGCCGGTCGCGGCACGCCCCGACATCATCCACGTGGTCGACTCCATTCCACTGGGATCGTCGTACCGTCCGAATCCCGAGAGCCTCCAAGCGGCCGGTTTGCCCAAGCCGAGTAGGCGTGCGTCGTACCTCGATCCGACTGACTTCGAATACAAGCGGCTTACCAAAGCGGCGCTGACCGAACTCGAGCACGGCTCGGATGATCTGTCTGCCGGCGCGCGGTAACCTGAGGCTGCTCACCCGACCGGTTCGAGAGGACTTCTGTGGTTATTGATCCGACTTTGCTCGGCATTCTGGCGTGCCCCCAGGACAAGGGACCGCTGTTGTTGATCGGGGACGAATGGCTTTACAACCCTCGCCTCCGGCGGGCATACCCGATCGAAAACGGAATTCCCGTCCTTCTGATCGACGAGGCGCGGGTCGTGGACGCAGACGAGCACGACAGGTTGCTCGCCCGGGCTGCAGGCGAATCCTGATCACACCGGTAACGGACCGGTGAGATAGCGCTGCAGGGTGGGCGCGACGATCTCGACGAGGTCGTCGAGCGACAGTGACACGAGTGGCTCGAACTCGAGTATGTATCGCGTCACGAGCACTCCGGCCATCTGTGACGCCACCAACTGCATCCTCAGCAACCCCGTTCCCGGTGGGTTGTTCACCCGGGGGCCTAAGTCCCGCAGGACCACTTCCATCAGGAACGTACGAATGAGATTGGGTTCGTTGCCTGCCATTGCGGACCGGAACGCGGCGACCACCGCAGGCCGGTGGGGGGATTCCCACACCGAGAACACGGCTCGGGCGAGATGTCGGCCTACATCGGAGGTCGGCATCTCCAAGACCGGTGCGATCACCTGGCTGGGATCCACCGGGATGTCCACGGACGCGAGAAACAGGTCGCGCTTCGTACCGAAGTAATGGTGTACGAGAGCCGGGTCCACGCCGGCTCCACTTGCCACTGAGCGAACACTTGTCTTGTCGAATCCGTTCTGGGAAAAGAGCTTCCGCGCAATATCCAGGATTCGTGATCGGGTGTCCGGGTTGCCGGGCCGACGTCCGGTGCGGGTCTGCGTGCTGGTCTTCGCGCTTGTTCGGACGTCGGTCATGGTGTCCGGCGCCTCAGTGTGGCGGCGCCCAGCGCCAATGCGAGAAGCCCGAAACCGCCGACCACCGCCAGATCACGCACCATGACGCCGGTAACCCCGGGGTGGACCGCGATCTGCTGGAGTGCCTCGACGGCATAGCTCAGGGGCATGACGTTGCTGATCCATTCGAGCAACGTGGGAAGTTGATCGCGTGGAACAAGCAGTCCGCACAGGAACAGCTGGGGAATGACGACGACGGGCATGAACTGGACTGCTTGGAACTCGGTGCGTGCGAACGCGCTGAAGAGCAGGCCGAGGGCGACGCCGAGAACGGCATTCAGCACGGCGATCAGGATCACCCAGATGACGCTCCCCGCCGTGTCGAGTCCGAGAAACCCGAAAGTGACAATGCAGGCCAATGCGGCCTGTGCCGCGGCCGCAAGGGAAAAGCCCGCGGCGTAGCCGCCGAGGAGGTCGAGCTTGGCCATCGGCGTCGTGAGGAGCCGTTCGAGCGTTCCTGAGGTGCGTTCGCGCTGCATCGCGATGGAGGTGACGAGGAACATCACGGTGAAGGGGAGGATGCCGAGCATGGTGATCGCGATCCGTGCGAACAGCGGTGTCTGGCCGGGCGGGGTCGAAACGTTCTCGTATAGAAAGTACAAAAGGATCATCAGCAGGCTGGGGACGAGCAGGATCATCGCGACGGTGCGGTGATCGGCTCGCAGTTGTGTGAGGACCCTGCCCGCGGTCGCGGCCGATATGGTGACGTTCATCGGGTTTCACTCCCTACGCGGCTGGTTCGAATCAGGCTCAGGAAGGCCTCCTCGAGGCTGGTCTGTCCGGTCTGCTCACGCAGTTCGCCCGGTGATTCCTGCGCGAGGACGTACCCGTCGCGCAGGAGGAGCAGCGACGCGCAGTGTTCTGCTTCGTCCATCACGTGGCTGGACACCAGCAGGGTCGTCCCCTCGGCGGCAAGGGCGTCGAATCGTGCCCACAATTCGACGCGGAGTATCGGGTCGAGACCGACGGTCGGCTCGTCCAGCACGAGGAGTTCGGGACGAGCTACCAGGGCGCACGCCAGGGAAGCCCGCCCGAGTTGTCCTCCCGAGAGGTCCTGCGCCTTCTGCCCGGCGAATCGTGAGAGCCCCACCGCGCCGATCGCTTCCGTGACCGCGCTCGCCGGTTGACCGTAGAGCGTCGCGAAGTAGGCGACGTTCTTCCGGACCGTCAGATCGGGGTACACGCTGGGGGACTGGGTGACATAGCCGACGCGTCGTCGCAACGTGGCG
Organism: Rhodococcus sp. (in: high G+C Gram-positive bacteria); assembly: GCF_049286785.1. Taxonomy (GTDB): domain Bacteria; phylum Actinomycetota; class Actinomycetes; order Mycobacteriales; family Mycobacteriaceae; genus Rhodococcus_F. Next base: position 21,549 of record NZ_JBAQEO010000299.1, read on the forward strand.
GAACCGGCAGGGGAGCCCAGAACGGTGACGGAACCGGACTCCACGATCTGGGTGCCGACCACGCAGCGCATGAGGGTGGTCTTTCCGCATCCGGACGGCCCGAGTAGGCCCGTGATCGATCCGGTGGGCACTTGCAGATTCACGTCGTGCAGCACCTCGTGCTTGCCTCTTCGGACGTGAAGGTTCCGTATGTCGACTGCCGTGCTGCCAGACATGGCATGCCTCAATTCATCGCTTGGTGAATTCACTGCATGATGAATTATGCGACTGCGCGACTTCTCCAGTCAACGGTTGTGGAGAATCGGATCGTGACCATCGAACGACTCTCCGAGGCCGATCCTGTCGACGCTGCCAAGATCGTGCTCGGATCCACGCTGAACGTGGCGAACGTACGCATCCGAATCGTCGAGGTCGAGGCGTACGGGGGAGAGAAGGACGGGCCGTGGCCCGATCCGGCATCCCACTCCTACCGCGGACGAACTCCACGCAACGCGGTGATGTTCGGTCCGGCGGGCCGCCTGTACGTGTATCGCAGCTACGGGATGCACTTCTGTATGAACGTTTCGTACGGACCGGACGGGGTCGCGGGCGGCGTTCTCCTGCGCGCGGGCGAGGTGCTGGAGGGTGCGGACACCGTACGGTCGCGACGCTCCCACGTTCAGCGACCCGTGGAATGGGCCCGGGGCCCGGGCAACCTGGGTTCCGCGACTGGCATCACTCTCGCGGACAACGGCGCAGCATTGTTCGAGGACGGCTCGGACATTCGCCTCGAGATAGCCGAGGTCGATGACTGGGTGAACGGTCCGCGGGTCGGGGTCAGTTCCGCCGCCGACCGGCCGTGGCGCTTCTGGATTCCGGAGTCGGCGGCGGTGTCGGTGTATCGACGAAGCCCGCGTGCGGCAGCCGTCCGAGAGTAAATGGGATGATCGGACCCGTGACTGAGAACATCATCGATGAACTGACCTGGCGTGGACTCATTGCTCAATCAACCGATCTCGACGCATTGCGGCGCGATCTCGACGCCGGACCGGTCACGCTCTATGCCGGATTCGACCCCACCGGGCCGAGTTTGCACGCCGGTCACCTGGTGCCTTTGCTCGCGCTCAAGCGGTTCCAGCGGGCCGGCAATCGTCCCGTCGTCCTGGCGGGCGGGGCCACCGGGCTCATCGGTGATCCGCGCGACGTCGGCGAGCGGACGATGAACTCGGCGGACACGGTCGCCGAATGGGCGGATCGGATCCGTGGCCAGCTCGAACGCTTCGTCGACTTCGACGAGTCCCCGAGCGGGGCGATCATCGAGAACAACATGAGCTGGACCGGCAAGCTCTCCGCCATCGACTTTCTCCGTGACGTGGGCAAGCACTTCTCGGTCAACGTCATGCTGGCCAGGGACACCGTCAAGCGGAGACTCGAGTCCGACGGCATGTCCTACACGGAATTCAGTTACATGCTCCTGCAAGCCAACGACTACCTGCATCTGCGCCGCACTCACGGCTGCACGCTGCAGGTCGGCGGATCCGATCAGTGGGGCAACATCATCGCCGGCGTCGAACTCAATCGCCGTGTCGACGGTGAGTCGGTGCACGGACTCACCGTTCCGCTGGTCACCTCGGCGGACGGGAAGAAGTTCGGCAAGTCCACGGGCGGGGGAAGCCTCTGGCTCGATCCCGAGATGACGAGCCCTTATGCCTGGTACCAGTACTTCGTGAATACCGGTGACGCGGATGTGATCAAGTACCTTCGGTGGTTCACCTTCCTCTCGGCCGAGGAACTCGCCGAACTCGAGACCGCGACTGCAGAACGCCCGCACGCCCGCGAGGCGCAGCGCAAGCTCGCCGCGGAGATGACCACGCTCGTGCACGGAGCGGGGAACACCCGAGCAGTCGAGCTGGCGAGCCGGGCGCTCTTCGGCCGGGCCGAGCTGCGGGAACTGGACGAGCCGACACTCGGGGCCGCTCTGAGGGAAGCGTCCGTCGCGGAATTGGTGCCGGGGGAGCCGGCCAGCATCGTCGACCTGCTCGTACTCAGTGGACTGTGCGAGAGCAAGGGTGCCGCCCGTCGCACGGTCAAGGAGGGGGGAGCCTCGGTGAACAACCAGAAGATCGCGAGTGAGGACTGGGCTCCGGAGTCGGGGGATCTCCTGCACGGAACCTGGCTGGTCATTCGCCGAGGCAAGCGCAACTTCGCCGGCATCAAGGTGCTGGCGCACTGAGTGCCGGGGGTCACAGCCGTGTCATTCGGTGGAATCCGCTCGGTGGGCGTGCGCAGTGCCGGGGCCACCAGCGGATTTCACGTTCCGTACTCCTGTGACCAGGCGATTTGACGCTCCGTTAGCAGGCGCGTAACTTATTCCAAGTCAGAGCGACACGGACACCAACCCCGACCGGAAGGTCGGGGACACGAGGTTGGACGAAGGCGCCTGAACTTCCCGGGACCGTACCGAATTGGTTCGCAGTCCTGGGATGGCCTGAATCGCCCCGGTTTGCATCGGGAGGCGGGCAGGAGATAAAGTAGAACGGTTGCCCCGGATCGGCTGGTGTGTGTTGCTGGTGGTGATGGTGTGTGCGTGTTCTTTGAGAACTCAACAGTGTGTCGATGAATGTCAGTGCCAAATTTTTTGGTACTCCGCATCACGTATGTTTCACCGGGCCTTGGGGTTTGGTGGGGTGTGGTGTGGGTAGTGCTGATTCTTCTCATTCTTCACGGTGTGGGGAGAGATCAGTGTTTGAACGCTAGTTTGAGTTTATTTTGCTAGTGATTTGACTCTTTTTGTCTATGACTGATTAGCCGGCCTTTCGGGGTTGGTGATATCGAGAGTCTTCAACGGAGAGTTTGATCCTGGCTCAGGACGAACGCTGGCGGCGTGCTTAACACATGCAAGTCGAGCGGTAAGGCCCTTCGGGGTACACGAGCGGCGAACGGGTGAGTAACACGTGGGTGATCTGCCCTGCACTTCGGGATAAGCCTGGGAAACTGGGTCTAATACCGGATATGACCAAGAGTCGCATGGTTTTTGGTGGAAAGGTTTACTGGTGCAGGATGGGCCCGCGGCCTATCAGCTTGTTGGTGGGGTAATGGCCTACCAAGGCGACGACGGGTAGCCGACCTGAGAGGGTGACCGGCCACACTGGGACTGAGACACGGCCCAGACTCCTACGGGAGGCAGCAGTGGGGAATATTGCACAATGGGCGAAAGCCTGATGCAGCGACGCCGCGTGAGGGATGACGGCCTTCGGGTTGTAAACCTCTTTCAGCAGGGACGAAGCGAGAGTGACGGTACCTGCAGAAGAAGCACCGGCTAACTACGTGCCAGCAGCCGCGGTAATACGTAGGGTGCAAGCGTTGTCCGGAATTACTGGGCGTAAAGAGTTCGTAGGCGGTTTGTCGCGTCGTTTGTGAAAACTCACAGCTCAACTGTGAGCTTGCAGGCGATACGGGCAGACTTGAGTACTGCAGGGGAGACTGGAATTCCTGGTGTAGCGGTGAAATGCGCAGATATCAGGAGGAACACCGGTGGCGAAGGCGGGTCTCTGGGCAGTAACTGACGCTGAGGAACGAAAGCGTGGGTAGCGAACAGGATTAGATACCCTGGTAGTCCACGCCGTAAACGGTGGGCGCTAGGTGTGGGTTCCTTCCACGGGATCCGTGCCGTAGCTAACGCATTAAGCGCCCCGCCTGGGGAGTACGGCCGCAAGGCTAAAACTCAAAGGAATTGACGGGGGCCCGCACAAGCGGCGGAGCATGTGGATTAATTCGATGCAACGCGAAGAACCTTACCTGGGTTTGACATATACCGGAAAGCCGTAGAGATACGGCCCCCCTTGTGGTCGGTATACAGGTGGTGCATGGCTGTCGTCAGCTCGTGTCGTGAGATGTTGGGTTAAGTCCCGCAACGAGCGCAACCCCTATCTTATGTTGCCAGCGCGTCATGGCGGGGACTCGTAAGAGACTGCCGGGGTCAACTCGGAGGAAGGTGGGGACGACGTCAAGTCATCATGCCCCTTATGTCCAGGGCTTCACACATGCTACAATGGCCAGTACAGAGGGCTGCGAGACCGTGAGGTGGAGCGAATCCCTTAAAGCTGGTCTCAGTTCGGATCGGGGTCTGCAACTCGACCCCGTGAAGTCGGAGTCGCTAGTAATCGCAGATCAGCAACGCTGCGGTGAATACGTTCCCGGGCCTTGTACACACCGCCCGTCACGTCATGAAAGTCGGTAACACCCGAAGCCGGTGGCTTAACCCCTTGTGGGAGGGAGCCGTCGAAGGTGGGATCGGCGATTGGGACGAAGTCGTAACAAGGTAGCCGTACCGGAAGGTGCGGCTGGATCACCTCCTTTCTAAGGAGCAT
>NZ_JBAQEO010000300.1:0-2511 GCF_049286785.1 Rhodococcus sp. (in: high G+C Gram-positive bacteria)
GATGCGAAAGACTCAGTGGAACAACCCGACACACCAGGTCGGACGATCACTCACGCCCACACCCCATCCGCTGCCGGACAACCAAACTCACAACAACGCCATCAGCCGATCGGTGCATCCAGGCTAAATGCTGCCGGGAAAGGGGTCGTTCTGACCGCTGGAGTACGGGTCCGCATTCGACCTCTCCCGCGCCAGGCGAGCCCTGATAGCGCCGAGGCGGCCGCCCTTGTCCTCCAGGCCGAACTCCTTCAGCATCGTGCGTGCGGCATTTTGTCCGGGCATACCGCTGATGCCTGCGACCGGGTGGGTGCCCGAGCCGGTGAGGAAGAGGCCGGGAACGGGAGTCTTATAGCCGGCAAAGCCTGCGACGGGCTTGTTCGGGCCGAACCGGCTCAAGGTTGGGTCCACGTGGTAGACGCTGCCGTCGATGGCCCAGAATCGCTCCTCGATATCGGGCAGTGCGAGGGGACGGCGGGCGACCTCGAGACTCTCGACTCCGACGTAATACTGTTCGGCGTCTTTGATGACACTCTCGGTGATCTTCTTGCGGGCAACATCCCAGCCTTCTTCGGGAATGGAGGGCGTGAGGCCCGTCCAGAACCACCAAAGATCCTTTCCCTCCGGCGTCATCGACGGGTCGAATGCGTTTGAGACCTGGGCGAGACCAGGTATCGCGTCGGGCACGTCGCCGCGGACGCAGGCGCGCGCCGCCTCGAGCGCCTGCTCGTAAGTGTGGTAGCAGTTGCAGGCGATCCGCAGATCGATGCCATCCCCTCGCCACTTCTCGTGCTTCGACATGTCGATGCGTCCGTTCAGGGCAACATTGAGCTTGTAATCCGCGATGCCGCGCTTCTTGGTTGGGATGTGATTGGCCGCATTTTGCAGTTTGGGAGTCAGAACGCCCGCAGGCAGCAGTCGGGTCAGCGTCGTTCGCGGGCTGCAGGCGGTCAGGACACCGCGCCGCGCGATAATCTCCTGGCCACCGGCAATGCGGACACCGGTGGCGCGCTCGCCGGTCATGAGGATCTGCTCAACTGGTGCCCGGGTGATGACGCGGCCGCCGTTGGACTCGATGCTGGCGATGAGCGCCTTCGGGAGCGATCCGGTGCCACCATGGAACATCGCGACACCGTACTTACTGAGCACACCGAGGTAGATCAATGACCAACCGCTGAGATCGGCGTCGAAGGGCATGAACGGAAGGCTCGTCAGAAGGGGAGCCCGGATCATGTCGTGCTCGAAGCTGTCCTCGATGGCTTCGGCCTGCGAGCTTGTCATCCAGCGTCCGAGGTTGATCAGTTGCTTGCGGTTCTTCGCGACGGACTTTGCGGCCTGGTAGACCTTCATCAACTCGGGCCGGGTGGCGTTTGTCTGCATGAGGGGAAGACCGATTTCGACCGCGGCATCGATCACCTCATAGAGTTCGAGCAGGGCCGTGGCGTCCTTTGGTGAGAAGTAGCGTAGTTCGTCGGCGGTCTTTCGAGGATCGCGCCACAAGCCGAGGGACGAGCCGTCGGCTGCGAGCTGGAAGTGCGCGGGGTCGATCACGGTCTGCTTGAGGCCGAACCTCACCGATAAGCCCAGGTCCTCATTGATCGTGGTGGTGCGAAAGAGCGAGGCCTGGATCGACGCCTCGTTCATCATGTATTCCGGCGCCTCGGGAGCAAACGGATTTGTCGAGGTCATTCCGCCGGCTGTCGGCGCGGCCTCCACGACGAGGACGTCGAGTCCAGCCTTTGCCAAGTAGGCGGCGGCGACCAGACCGTTGTGGCCGGAGCCGACCACGACGACGTCGGCACTGCGGGGGATGGTGTCCGCAGTGCGGGGCACGGTACTGGTGCTTGTGTGGGTGTGGTTGGTCTTGGCCACGCGAAGTTTCCTATCTCTGTCTACTGACGCCAGTACCTTCGGTACCGTCGCTCTCAGGATGTGATTGAACGTCTCGAAGATCTTCGAAGGTGACTCATTCGTCGCTATGACGGAGAGGGGTTTCGTGGTTGTCGATGTAGCGCGCTGACATTCGTCTCAATGATCTCCTCTGACTGCAGTTCCGCTGGGGTCGCGACCCCAGATGAAGCCCGTACGGCGTGTTCGCGGTACGACAATCGGTATCGAAACGCCCTCGATCGATCAGGGAAGTTCAGATGCGTGCGGCACGCCGTACAGCCTAACTCAACTTATGTTTCTTTTAAATATAGTTAAGAAAAAAAATCGACGAGATCGGTCGGGGCATCGACCCTTCCGGGCTGTTGGATCCGACAGTGCGCTCGGGCGCTCCGCACGCCTCGGTATGTGGGCTCGACGGATGGGCGAGTCCTGCGGCACCGAGACACGGCAGCAGGACCCAGGAGCGGAGCCGACGCGGCACCGGAGCCGAGGGCGACATTGAGGGCTCTGGAAGTGAGGAAGGGGGCCAACGTCACGGACGTTGGTACGGCCGTGCAATCCACTGCATCGAAGACGATCTGGACGGACCATCCCGGCGCATCCCGATTTGCCGCAAGGCTCACC
>NZ_JBAQEO010000301.1:0-2869 GCF_049286785.1 Rhodococcus sp. (in: high G+C Gram-positive bacteria)
AGCTACGGGGCCGGAATCCGGTTTGAGAGTGCTGTTTCGGCTCGTAATACCGACGACGGGTTCGAGGTGGATCTCGACGAAACCGGGACAGTACGGGCACGACGGCTGATACTGGCCACCGGTTTGGTCGACGAGCTGCCCGACATTCCGGGTGTCCGGGAACTGTGGGGCAAGAGTGTCTTGCACTGCCCGTACTGCCACGGCTGGGAAGTCCGGGACCGGCGCATCGGCGTGGTCGGTTCGAGTCCGATGAGTGTTCATCAGGCGCTGCTGTTCCGTCAGCTCAGCGACGACGTCACGCTGTTCACCCACACGATGCCCGACCTGGACGGTGAATCCCTGGAACAGCTTGCTGCTCGCGACATCCGGCTTGTCGAGGGAACCGTCGCGGAACTGCGTGCAGAAGGGGAGAACGTCCACACCGTCGTCCTCGAAGATGGTCGCGAGTGCGGTGTCGACGCGGTCGTGGTCGGGCCCCGGTTCCATGCACGGACGGACCTGTACGTACAGCTCGGCGGGACGGTGGCCGACCATCCACTCGGAAGCTTCATCGAGACCGGTCCAATGGGGCAGACCGAACTACCCGGAGTGTGGGCTGCGGGTAATTCGAGCGACCTCTCGGCAATGGTCGTCGTCGCAGCGGGAGCAGGCGTGGTCGCCGGCGCTGCCGTCAACGCCGACCTCGTCGCCGAAGACGTCGCTGCGGCAGTGACGGCACGCACCAAGCGGTAGAGCCCTGCGGGTCCTACGTCTGCGACAGGTCCGCAACCACACGCTCGGCCAGTGGCCGGGACGACGCCGGATTCTGACCGGTGTAGAGCTTGCGGTCGACGACGATGTGCGGCTCCCACGGGTCGCCCGCGGAGAAGATCGCCCCGGACTGTTGCAGTCGGTCCTGCAGAAGCCACGGTGCCTTGTCGGCGAGCCCGGCCTGAGCCTCTTCGATATTCGTGAAGCCGGTGAGGTTGTAGCCCTCGAAAAGCCACTTCCCACCCGACGCGAATGCCGGCAGCAGCGCGACGGGGGCGTGGCACACCATCGCGACGACCTTGCCGGACTCGACGAAGCGACGCACGAGTTCGCCGAAGCGCTCGTCGACGGCGAGGTCTTCCATCGGCCCGTGACCGCCCGGCACGAACACCAGGTCGTAGTCGGCGGCATCGGCGTCTTCGAGGACGGCAGCCTTGCTCAGTCGCGGTTCGAGGTCGTCGAGGACTTTGCGCAGCTCAGCGGACCGCTCTTCTCCACCCGCGGCGTCCGGCGCGAGGCTCGCCTCGTCGACCACGGGTGTACGGCCGCCCGGTGTCGCGAAGGTGATGTTGTAGCCGGCCTCGGAGAACACCCGGTACGGCTCGACGAGTTCCTCCGCCCAGAAGCCCGTGGGGTGCCGGGTTCCGTCCGACAGGGTCCAATGGTCGGCGGCGGTGACGACGAACAACAGGTCGGTCATGGGAGTCCTCTCGAGCGTGACGTTCGGTACCGCTTCGCATACCCCGAAGTGCCCGGGCGGACACGTGAGCAGGATTACCGCGACCAGTACTGCACCATCGGTTCCTCGGCCAGCAGGTCGGAGCCTTCGGTGATGACGAGGGCCCCTGACGACAACCGGTATTGCACGCCGTCGTTGGTGGCGGTGTAACCGTCCGCCGTGGCGACGGGGTCGTCGATCTCGATGGCCGCTCCGTCGGTGAGGCGCAGGCATTTGTAGTACAGCCGTCCTACTCCGGTTTCGCAGATCACGACGAGCGATTCGGTGGTCTGCCCGGCGGCGATTGCTGGATTGGTGTGGTTGCAGCGGGCCTGGGGCACGCCCACGAAACCCTGGCTGTCGGTGTTGTCGAGCGTCGGGGCGGACGGTGCGCGCGTCGCGGGAGGCGCGGCCGGCGGCTCGGTGGCGGGTGCGGGATTGCCGGTGGGAATCAGTTCGAGGTTCTCGACCCGCAACGCGACATCACCCGGAAGGACGGTCAGGTAGCTGCTGCTCTGCACGGCGTCGTTGGCCGAGATGCAGGAGAAGTCCCCGGTCAGGCACGACATCGGCTCCCAATACCCGCCGAACGAATCGAGGGGGCTGCTAACCGCTCATCGATTCGGACCGGTTCGTGTCGTTTGGTGCAGGTCCGTGCAGGTGGCGGACCGGGCAGCATAGAACCGTGGGAAGTGCGAACCCGGTTGGTGAGGGTTTCGTAAAAGGGGGGACGGCGCCCGGGGCGGCCCGGCAGCTGCCGTCGGGCATGACCGTGGTGAGCGATCCGCACCCCTGCACTTCGGTAGCAGTGTCGTCATCCCGCGTACCGGTCGCTCGGTCGGAGAGCGGCCAGAAAACCGCACGCCGCGTGGGTGTCGATCCACGTGCGTCGAAGCATCGAAGGCGGTGCCCGGTGCGGCCGAGAGCGCGACTGTCGACGTGAGGTCCACTGCCGCACCCGATTCGGCCGGGTCGGTGATCCGCGCGTATGTGTACGTCCTCGAGTCCACCCCCGCTCAGGCCGAGATGCTGCGCTCGCACTGCGGGGCGCAGCGGTACGCCTACAACTGGGCCTTGGCGCAGGTGAAGGCGAACCTCGATCAACGCACCGCCGAACGCTCGTACGGCATTTCCCGATGCCGAGTTGACCCCGTCGATGTCGTGGTCCGCCTAGAGCCTGCGCAAGTACTGGAACTGCCACGGCCAGCCGCTCCACCTGGGCCGCGCTCAGGTACGGGGTGGCGGTGGCGGTCCAGTTGCGCGATTGCCTGGGAAGGTGCAGCGATGGCGGGCTCACCATCGTGGGCGCCCCCCCATGTACGCAAGTCGGATTCGAGCGTTGCGCGTTCGCTGTCGTCGATCGCCCCAAGGATGTCGTGGTACCACTGCTGGGTGTCGAGG
>NZ_JBAQEO010000302.1:0-7284 GCF_049286785.1 Rhodococcus sp. (in: high G+C Gram-positive bacteria)
GTACGACATCGACGCTCGCTATCGATCCTCCGATCGATTCGCGGCGGATCGGGAGTATTGGGTGGGGCGCGTCGAGCCGATCGAAGGATCGACTCTGGCCGGCGTGCCCGCGCCCGCAGTCGCCAGAAGCAAGGTCGAGAGTGCGCTGCTGTCCGGGGCGGGCGTTGCCGGTCTCCAGGATTCCGACCGGCAGGCAACGGCGAGCGCCGCGGCCATGATCATCGCCGCCTTCGCCTGCTACCTGTCCCGGCTCACGGCGAAAACCGATGTTCTCGTGCAGGTTCCGATGTCCGGCCGGACGACGTCCCTGCTGCGCAACTCCGGCGGCATGATGGTCACCGTCGCGCCGCTGTCGATCTCGGTCGAAGAAGGAGAGACGGTCGCGGAACTCGTGTCGAGGGTTCGGCGAGAGCTGATGGGCGCGTTGCGGCATCAGCGGTGCAGTCTCGACGACATCCGCCGCGATCTGGGCGCGGGCGGTGGCGCCAGGCTGTACGGCCCCATGATCAACGTCATGCTGTTCCATCAAGAGGTTCAGCTGGGCCCCCTGGTCGGCGAATACCACATCGTCACGTCCGGTCCGGTGGAAGATCTTCTGGTCAACGTGTACCCGAGCGGCGCGCCGGCCGAGCTCTTCGTCGATTTCCGTGCGAATCCGAACCGGTACGAGGATGCGGCGCTACACAGGCACCACCGGCAATTCGTCGAGTTGCTGGAAGAGTTCGTCGTGGCAGACCCACAGACCGTTCTCGCCACGATTCACGCGGCGAGCGCCCGTGAAGGCGAGCGACTACGCCGCGCGGCGGGGCAGCTCGAGTACTGGAAAGTTCGGCTTTCGGGTCTTCCCGAGTTGCTGAACCTGCCTTCCGACCGGGCGCGACCCGCCACGCAATCACCGAGGGCGGACCGGGTCGAACTCCCGATCGGTGCTCAGACGCATCGCCGAGTGGTCGCGCTGGCAACGGAACACGACACGACCACCTTCTCGGTGCTGCACGCGGCCCTGGCCGTTCTGCTGAGCCGGCTCGGACGCACCTCGGATGTGGCGATCGGAACGCCGGTCACGGTAGACGGCGGCCGGAATGTCGTGGTGCTGCGGAGCCACGTCCAACCGGACATGTCCTTCACAGATCTGCTCAACCGCGTTCGTGAGGTCGACGCGGAGGCGTTCGAGCACTGCGATGTTCCTTTCGAGCAGGTTGTGCGGAAACTCGGGGTCGGAGAATCGCCCGCGTATGCGCCGATCGTCCAGGTGCTGTTCGAGCGTCGCGGGGTAGAGAGTCCCGAGCTCGGCCGGTTCGACCTTCGGGTGACCACCGCGGAGACCTTCGACAACGACGGCATCCCGTCCGGCATCACAGCAAATCTCGGGTTCGCCACCGATCTGTTCGACCCGGAAACGGTATTTCGGCTCGGTGAACGGTTCCGTCGAATCCTCGAGACGGTCGCCACCGACCCCGGCATCGACGTCGGCGAAATCGATATCCTTTCCGACGCCGAACGTGCAGCCTTCGTTCCGGTTCACGGCGTGCCGAGCCGCTCGGAACGCACGCTGCCCCAAGTGTTCGAGGCGGCGGCGAGAGCGAATCCTGCCGGTGTCGCACTTTCGTATCGCGGTGTCGAGGTGACGTATCGAGAACTGGACGAGCGCTCGAACCAGTTGGCGCGCGTCCTGGTCGCACGCGGCATCGGGCCGGAGAACTCTGTGGCGCTGGGCCTGACGCGCTCGATCGAGTCGGTCCTGTCGATGCTGGCGGTGGCCAAGTCGGGCGCGGCATTCGTGCCGGTGGACACGAGCTATCCGGCCGAACGAATCGATCACATGCTCGGCGATGCCGGTGCCGCCGTGGGTGTGACGGTGTCTGCCGAGCGTTCCCGGCTGCCGGACTCGATTCCGTGGCTGGTGCTCGACGACGAATTCCGAGCCCTGTGTGCCGGCCGATCGGTATCCGCCGTCACCGACGCCGATCGGGTCCGGCCACTGCGCAGGGAGAATACGGCCTACGTGATCTACACCTCCGGTTCCACGGGCCGGCCCAAAGGCGTCGTGGTCACACACGCCGGACTGGACAACTTTGCGGCCGAACAGCGCTCACGTTTCGGAGCGACGATGAACTCGAGAACACTGCACTTCTCCACCCCGAGCTTCGACGCGTCCCTCTTCGAGTACCTGCAGGCCTTCGGTGCCGGAGCGACCATGGTGATCGTTCCGCCCACGATCTACGGTGGGGACGAATTGTCCCGGCTCTTGAAGGCGGAGCGGGTCACGCACGGATTCATCACCACTGCGGCGCTCGGCTCGATCGAACCGGACGGACTCGACGACTTCCAGGACGTGGTGTTCGGCGGCGAGTCGTGCCCGCCGGAATTGGTGAAGCGGTGGGCGCCGGGCCGCAGGTTGTGCAACGCCTACGGGCCCACCGAGACCACCATCATGTCGAACATCAGTGAACCGATGTCACCGGCGGGGGCCATCACGCTGGGCGGTCCACTGCGTGGTTTCCGCGAGGTCGTCCTCGATGCGCGGTTGAAGCCGGTACCGGTCGGGGTGGCCGGGGAACTGTATCTCTCGGGCGACGCCCTGGCGCGCGGGTACCACGGTAAACCTGGTTTGACGGCGGAACGATTCGTGGCCAACCCCTTCGGGGGCCCCGGCGACCGGATGTATCGAACCGGCGACGTGGTGCGCTGGCGAGCCGACCGCACACTGGAGTACGTGGGCCGCAGTGATTTCCAGGTGAAGGTACGAGGCTTCCGCATCGAGCCCGGCGAGATCGACACGGTCCTCCACGCCCACCCACGCGTGAAGACTGCTGTGACGATGCCGCGAACGGCGCCCTCCGGTGATACGGTGCTCGTGTCGTACGTGCTGCCGGCGGCCGGGCAGCTGCTCGAGACTGCCGAATTGATGGACTATGCCGGAGAACAACTTCCGCCGCACATGGTTCCGTCTGTGATCGTGGTGCTGGACGAGATACCGATGACACCGGTGGGGAAGCTCGATCGTCAGGCGCTGCCCGCGCCGGACTTCCACTCGACGGCCACCGAGTTTCGTGCCCCTGCTGATCCGGTGCAACAGGCCGTGGCACAGGTGTATACGGATGTCCTGGGTGTGGATCGAATCGGTGTCGACGACAGCTTTTTCGAACTCGGAGGAAACTCGCTGGTCGCGACCAGAGTGATCGCGCGCGTCAATGCTGCACTGGGCGTCGATCTCGGCGTGCGGGAGCTGTTCGAGGCGCCGACGGTGGAAGCGTTGGCGCGGCGGATCGAGAGTGCCGGCGTCCGGCGCACCCACCGCCCGAACCTGGTGGTGCAGGAGCGGCCGGAGCGGATTCCGCTTTCGCTTGCGCAGCAGCGTATGTGGTTCGTGAATCAGTTCGATATCTCCTCACCGGCATACAACATTCCGATGGCGATCCGCCTGTCCGGCACTCTCGATGTGGAGGCACTGCGGGCGGCGATGGGCGACATCATCGAACGACACGAATCGCTCCGCACCCGGTATCCGGCCTCGGTGGACGGACCGCATCAAGTGATCGTGGCGCCGGCACAGGTGATTCCGGATCTGACACCGAGGCTCGGCGGGGACGAGGAGACGCTGCGGGCGCGGATCGCCGAGTGGACCTCTCAGGGCTTCGATGTGAGCGCGGAGGTACCCATGCGCGGTGCTCTGTTCCGGACCGGCCCCGACGAGCATGTCCTCGTGCTCGTGGTTCACCATATTTCGGCGGACGGAGCTTCGCTGGCGCCGCTGGCCCGCGACCTGACGGTGGCGTACTCGGCGCGGGTGCGGCGGGAGGAGCCGGATTGGCACCCACTCCCGGTGCAGTACGCCGACTACACCCTGTGGCAGAGGGAGGTCCTCGGCAGCGACCGGGATCCCGGCAGCGTGATGTCGGCGCAGTTGGAGTACTGGAGGACAACACTGTCCGGTCTCCCCGAGGCGATCGCCCTCCCCACGGACCGGCCGAGGCCCGCGGAGAGATCGTTGCGGGGTGAGACCGTCCCATTCTCGGTGTCTGCGGAATTGCATCGGGAGCTTCTCCTGCTCGCACGAGAACACAACGCCACGATGTTCATGGTGATCCACGCGGTTCTGGTGTTGTTGTCGGCACGGTTGAGCGGATCCTCGGACATCGCGATCGGGACGCCCATCGCGGGGCGCGGTGAAGAGGCACTCGATGATCTGGTGGGGATGTTCGTCAACACGCTGGTGCTGCGTACGACGGTAGAGCCGTTCGAGACGTTCGCCGAGGTGCTTTCCCGCGCCCGCGAGGCGGACCTGGGGGCGTTCGGTCATACGGAAGTGCCCTTCGAGAGCGTGGTGGAGGCGCTCGCGCCGGGGCGTTCGACCGCGTATTCACCGCTGTTCCAGATCTTGCTGGAATTCCGGAACACGGCCACGGCTCACGTGGAGTTGCCGGGACTGACGGTGGAGGTTGTCGAGGTCGAAACCGGTGTGTCCAAGTTCGATCTGCAGTTATCGGTCGCAGAGCGCTATGACTCGTCGGGGGCTGCAGCGGGCATCTCGGTCGCGTTGACGTTCGCGACGGATGTGTTCGATCGGACGACGGTCGCAGGGTTCGGGGAGCGCTTCATTCGCATCCTGGAGGCGGTCGCGGCGGCCGCGGAGACTCCGATCGGAGACATCGAGGTTCTCGGGTCGGAAGAGCGGGAGTTGGTGCTCGATACCTGGAACGCGACGGCGCACGACGTGCCGCACACGACCCTGGTGGAGCTGTTCGACACGCAGGTAGCCCGCACTCCGGACGCTGTTGCGGTCGTATCCGATGGAACCAGTGTGTCGTACGCCGAATTCGACGCGCGCGCCAACCGGCTGGCTCGGTATCTGATAGCGGCGGGGGTGGGTCCGGAATCATTGGTGGGAGTGTCGATTCGTCGCAGCGCGGACTTGCTGACGGCGATCTATGCAGTGATCAAGACGGGTGGCGCCTATGTGCCGTTGGACGCGGACCAGCCGGTAGAGCGTCTTGCCCATGTACTCGACACCGCAGCACCGCAGTGTGTGCTGACCAGCGGGGCGGACGCATTCGCACTGCCCGCATTCGCACTGCCCACATTCGCACTGCCGGGTGATATCCCGGTTCTCCACATCGACACCCTGGACGTGTCCGGTTTCTGCCCTGACCCTGTGCGGGATCTGGACCGTTCGGCACCGTTGCGGCCAGGCAACACCGCGTATGTGATTTTCACGTCGGGATCGACCGGTCGGCCCAAGGGCGTGAGAGTGACGCACGCGGCGATCGTGAATCGTCTGGTGTGGATGCAGGAGGAGTATCGGCTCCGGGGCGATGACGTGGTGCTGCACAAGACGCCGGTGACCTTCGACGTCTCGGTGTGGGAGTTGTTCTGGCCCTTGCAGGTGGGTGCCCGGTTGGTGATCGCGCGACCGGAAGGTCATCGTGATCCGAGGTACCTGGCCGGCTTGATCGTCGAAAATTCGGTCACTACAGTACATTTCGTTCCGTCGATGCTGTCGGTGTTCGCTGCCGAGCCCACAGCGGCGGAGTGCACGAGCCTGCGCCGGGTGTTCGCCTCGGGTGAGGCGTTACCTGCCCGGACGGCGTCGAAGATGCGGGCACTGCTGCCCGGTACCCGGATACACAACTTGTACGGTCCGACCGAGGCGGCAGTGGATGTGACGTTCCACGAGGTCACCGAGGCGGACACGGCCGGGATACCGATCGGTGCGCCGGTGTGGAATACGCAACTGTTGGTACTGGACGGGCGGTTGCGTCCGGTTCCGGTGGGTGTGGCGGCCGAGTTGTATCTTGCGGGTGGCCAGTTGGCGCGGGAGTATGTGAGCCGGCCGGACCTCACGGCCGAGCGGTTTGTCGCCGATCCGTTCGGCGCGCCGGGCGACCGGATGTATCGCACGGGTGATCTGGTGTCGTGGAATGCGGACGGTGAGTTGGAGTACCTGGGCCGCACCGATTTGCAGGTCAAATTGCGCGGATTGCGGATCGAACTCGGGGAGATCGAGACGGCGTTGCTGCGGTGTGAGGGCATTGCGCAGGCGGTCGTCGTGCTCCGCAACGACGGCTCGATCGGCGATTACCTGGCCGGGTACGTGGTGCCGTCGAGCGAGGTGAGCGTGGATGAGCGAGCTGTGCTCGAAACCGCCGCGGTCCGGCTCCCCGAGTACATGGTGCCGTCAGCCCTCGTCGTACTGACAGAACTGCCATTGAACGCGAACGGAAAGCTCGACCGGAAAGCTCTTCCCGCACCGAATTTCGGCGCACATGCCGGAGGATTCGTGGCACCCCGCAATCCGATCGAAGAGATAGTGGCCGCTGTCTTCGCCGACCTGCTCGGAATCTCGAGGGTGGGCGTGAACGACAACTTCTTCACCCTCGGCGGGAACTCCCTGATCGCCACTCGTCTGGTGGCGCGGATCAATGCAGCCGTCGGGGACCGGATCAACGTGCGCGATGTGTTCGACGCTCCCACCGTGGCGGGTCTGGCAGCGCTGGCGGAGTCGGAGGAAGGGCAGGAGGCCCGACCGCCGCTGAAACCGAGAGAAGGTACCGCGGAAGTCCCCGTGTCGCTGGCCCAGCAGCGTATGTGGTTCATCAACCAGTTCGACACCTCTTCCTCCGCATACAACGTTGCGTTCGCATTGAGGCTCGACGGTCGGCTCGATGTGAACGCGCTACACGCCGCCGTTGCCGACGTCATCGAACGGCACGAGTCGGTGCGCACCATCTTCCCCCTCACCGACGACGGACCGCACCAGGTGATCCTGCCCGCGACGAGCGCGGTGCCCGACCTCGCTCCGATCGGCGTGTCCAATGATGCCGAACTCCACGAACAGTTGCTGCGGGTGCTGTCCGCGGGATTCGACGTGACGGAACAGGTTCCGTTGCGCGCGCGCCTGTTCAGGCTGGGCGAGGACGCGCACGTGATCGCGGTGGTGGTTCATCACATCGCGGCCGACGGCTTCTCCATGGCTCCGTTGGCCCGGGACGTCATGGATGCGTACGCGGCGCGGGTGAACGGATCGGCACCCGGTTGGGCACCGCTCGACGTGCAGTACGCCGACTACACCCTGTGGCAGCGTGAGTGGCTGGGGTCGGAATCCGATGAGACGTCGCTGATGTCGCGGCAGTTGGCGTACTGGACCACCACGCTGTCGGACCTGCCCGAAGTGCTGGAGTTACCCACGGACCGTCCGCGTCCCGCTGCCCGATCACTTCGCGGCGGCCGCGTCGATTTCGTGATCGGTCCGGAGGTTCATGCCGGTGTGGTGAGGCTGGCGCG
>NZ_JBAQEO010000303.1:0-1580 GCF_049286785.1 Rhodococcus sp. (in: high G+C Gram-positive bacteria)
GTGATACCCAACGACGTGTGCCCCGACGACGTCGTGCCGCTCAGCCCGCGGCCGACGTCTGGGCGCGCGCACGTTCTTTTCACGACCGTGGGCCACAAGTAACGGAGTCACTCGGTATGGAACCCAGCCCGATGCGTAAGAGCAATTTGGTGGCGTGGTCGGGCGAACGCACCACACGAAAAGGTGATAGGTCGCGGTACGCCGCGCTGATGAAACTGTCGTCGTCCCTCATGGACGTCGATGATCTGGCGGAGCTCGGCGATGCCTACTTCGGTCAGATCGGCGCCGTGATGGATTTGCCGATGCAGGCGATCTATCTCTTCAACGACGATGCGCAGACGCCGGCATGGTACGAGTCGCGAAACGTCAGCGACAGGTTCATGACCACCTACGAGCAATGCGGACGACCGGTCGATGAAGAACTCCGGCAGGCATTGCTGACCGCGGCTCCCGTGTACAACCTAGCGCAGCGGACCATTCGAGAGTGGCGAGAGACCGAGGTGTACCAGCGAGTCGATCGTCTCGAAAACATGGTGCATGTGCTCAAAGCTCCGGTTGTGGCCGGAGGAACGATCATCGGGACGATCGATTTCGCCTCCGACTCGGTTGGCACGGAGATCGGCGAGATCGACATGGATCTGATGGTTGCTATCGCGAATGTGGTCGGTGGCGCGGTGATCAATCTGCGTCGCAGGGAGGCATTACAACAGCAGGTAGCGATGTCCCGGATGGCACTCGAGACAAGCTCGGCCGCCGTGGTCTATTTCTCCGCCGGATCCATCGACCCGCAATGGACTCCGTCGGCCACCGAGTTGGTCTGTGAATTACAGGAAGGCGCGGACATCCTCTACCGGATCCTGCGAGACGTAGGCGTCACGTCGTCGGTGCTGCACCGGTCGTACCTCGTCCGGCTGACCAACGGTGCGAAAGACGTGCTCGAGTGCACGGTGCGACCGGTGCCCGGTGAACCCGGTGCCCAGGTACTCGAGCTCGCACTCGAGACCGCACGGCCGCGGTTTCGTAGTCCGGCTCTGCAGTCGCTGTCGACTCGGGAGTACGACGTGGCCGGTTTGGTTGCCGCGGGCTTCTCGGACCGGGAGATCGCCGAGGAATTGACGCTGAGCCTGCACACCGTGCGTCAGCACGTAAAGAACATCTACAACAAGCTCGGCATCTGCAGTCGCGTACACCTGACTCGGATGTACCACGGGATGACCTCGCGATCGGTGTCTGCGCGCGTCTGACCCACCCTGGCAGATAAGGCGCGACGTTCCCTGATAGACACCCGCCAACCGTTTGCATTGCACGCAGTGCATCCGATCGCTTTCTGATCCGTCGACACATTCCATCGGCGACAGGCCGGTGGATTGGTACTCCTCACCGATCGACTGCCGGTATTTGTGCCGGCCATAATGATTGGCAGTTTGACATGGCTAGCACGATCACTTCCGTGCGCAAGCGACACATCTCGATCGGTCTCATCGGGGCCCTGGGACTGGTGACGGCGGTGCCGCCGTTCTCGGTGGACACCTATGTTCCAGGTTTCCCTGGAATGCGCGACGATCTGCACACGTCGGAAC
>NZ_JBAQEO010000304.1:0-1593 GCF_049286785.1 Rhodococcus sp. (in: high G+C Gram-positive bacteria)
GCGCTCACGTCGTAACTGGGACCGGCAGTCGCCGCTTCTGGATCGTGCGGTGAGGCGGAAACCACAACGGCCGCGTCGATGGTCTCGCGCAGCAGTGTTGTCTCCCCCGTCTGCATGTACTCGTATCGCCCCCACACGAACTGCTCGCGAAGGTCACCCACCGATGAGCTCGCGTGAGGAAGGTTCGCCTCGACAGGCTGGAATCGTTCGGCGTCGAAGGTGTACCCGGCGTCCGCACTGAGTTGTGTGAAGAACGCGAACTGCGCCCGGGTGTTTCCTTCTCGAAACGGTTGGACGTAGAACTAAGAACTGTTCGATCCGATGCAACACGCTGCCGGAGCACTGCTCGGGAGCGAGTGTCGTGATCTTCGTCGGCAGTTGAGCGGGCAGGGCTGGCCCTGCCGCTGCCGGTCCTCCGGGCTGGCGCCGGAATCGGGATATCGTCGCGGGGTGGGGATCCGAAAACGCCTGTACGCGAGAGATCGTGAACGCCGACGTGCGTGGTCGCAGCGGGTGCTCGATGCCGCGGTGGAGATGATCACGGCCGACGCGAACACTGATGTGGTGTCCGCTGGCGTGGACTACCAGCCCGAGTACGTGCGCATTGTGTACCGGTCGCGGTGGTGGCCCCGGGTCCTCGGGTATCGCGGCTACGTCCCTGCATCGGATCGGCGGGACAGCGTGCGGGAGTTCGCCGAGTACCTGTCGCGGCTGTCGGTGTGCGAGCCGCTAGGCAACCAGGCGGAAGTGTTGACGATCGACGGCGGAATCGAGTGGTGGGGCGACGGATATCCGACCTTCGCCCTCGCCTCGATCAAGTCGTCGGACACTGCCAGAGGCCACAGCGACGCGGTCATCGACGATGACGCTGTTTGGGCGCGGTGGCGGGCGCGGGGTCTCATCCCGCAAACCGAGACGGCGCCGGCACGACAGTTGGGCGCGCCGCCGCGCACCATCCATACCGGGTATCCAGTGCGTACTGTCCTACGCCACCTCGAACCCGATCAGGAGTTCGGCGACCTACCGGCCGCGGTGCTCAAGCACGTGTGCACGGTCTTGGACCGTCACACCACCGCCGGCGCTCAGTGCTGGTTCGGTGTGTGGGACGGCCGAGCATGGATCAACGACACCCCGCATGCGTTCACCCCTTACCTGAGGGAGGGACAGAAGGCTCCTCCGCCCCCGAAACCCGCGCTACCGTCGATGATCCTGCACGGACCGCGTGCGGAGATCGACGGCATGCACTATGTGCTCTTCGCCGGACCCGTTGCCGCGGCCCCCGAGATGGGCTGGAATCCGACACCGGCAGGGTTCTGGCGGGAATGGCCGAACCTGATCTGGCCCAGTGACCATGCCTGGCTTGCCGAATGCGGCATCGACGACGACTTCGCCGTGATGTCCGGTACCGCTGCTCTCATCGACGACCTCGACACGATCGCCGGAATCAGCGTGGAACGCATGTCCTGAGCCACCGGGTGCGGTCAGGGCGAGGGACTTCACGATGAACTGGTTGTGCAGGGAATGACCGTCGGCGTTGTGGATCGGGTCGTAGACGCCGTACTTACCGAACGGCACGTTGCCGATCGCGCCGGT
>NZ_JBAQEO010000305.1:0-1596 GCF_049286785.1 Rhodococcus sp. (in: high G+C Gram-positive bacteria)
GTCGACGATGCCGGCATCGGTGCCGGTTCCGGCATCCGGGTCCGCGGACAGTGGTCGATGAGTTCCTTGGTTCCGTCGGCATGGAGGACGACGTGTTCGATTTCGTCCGCCGGTATCAGCGAGGGCCAGTAGACGCCGAACTCCGATGCCGAGGACGGTGGTGTCGTGGTGTGGAAACCCGCATAGCCGGCGACGGCGAGTTCGGTGACCGAATTGGAGAAGGCGCGGTCAACCTTGGCGCGGTCGGCGTCTTTGACGGTCACCCGCAGGTGCGCGGTCGATTGAGCGGCGGTGGGCGGATCGGGAATGTCGTAGCGAAGCAGTTGGACGTCGACTTCGTCGAACTTTTCTTCCCCACCCAGTATCTCGAACAGCTCGTCGACCGCCCAGTTCGCCTTTTCTTCGATGTCGAGTCCGGTGAGGACCAGGGTCATCGTGTTACGGAAGCCGCCGATGTAGTTCATCGCCACCTTCAGATCGGGCGGCGGGGGGCTGCCCGTGGTTCCGGCCACCCGGACTCGGCCGGTCCCTTCTTGGGTGATTTCGATTGTCTCGAAGTGCGCGGCGACGTCCGGGTTCAGGTAGATCGGGCTGTCGATCTCGTACAACAACTGGGCCGTGACGGTGCCCACGGACACCAGTCCTCCGGTTCCGGGGTCCTTGGTGATGACAAAGCTGCCGTCGTGCGCAATTTCGGCGATAGGGGAGCCCGGGTAACGCCGATCATGCACTTCACGGATCTGTGAATAGTTGCCCCCGGTCGCTTGTGGGCCGCATTCGATGATGTGACCGGCCGCCACCGCCCCGGCGAGGGCGTCGAAGTCGGTCTGCGCCCAGCCGTGCCACCACGCGCTCGCACCGACAACGAGTGCCGCATCGGTGACACGTGGGCAGATCACCACGTCGGCGCCCTTCCTCAGCGCTGCTGCGATACCCCAGCCACCGAGGTACGCGTTCGCCGACACTGGGCTCACACCGGCCTCCGCCAACGTGATGCCCTTGTCGAGGTGCCGGAACTCGTGACCGTCGGCCTGGAGCAATTCGAGCCGGGGCCGGATGTCATCACCCTCGATGTGTGCGACGGACAGGTCGAGCCCCTGATCGTCTATGAGCTTGCGCACCTCATAGGCGAGTCCGGCGGGATTGAGACCGCCGGCATTCACCACGATCTTGATTCCTTTGGCGGCGCAGTCGGCGAGTGACTGACGGGCCTGGGTGAGGAAGGTTTTCGCGTAGCCGGTGGTGGGGTCCTTCTTGCGGGCCTTCCAGAGTATGAGCATGGTCAGTTCGGCCAGGTAGTCACCGGTGATCACATCGACCGGGCTGCCGTCGACCATGTCGCGGAAGGCGGAGAGTCGGTCGCCGTAGAATCCCGATGCGTTGCCGATACGGATCGGCCGTCGAGGTGCTTCAGACTCTCTCATCGGGTTCCTCCAGTGGTCGAAGGGGTAGCCAGACTGGGCCTGCCGCTGCCGGGGGCACCGGCGAAGGCTTGGGCGATGCCCATCCAGGTTTGGGCGACGGGGCCGGTGACGACGAGACGGGTGTCGGTCACGTTGCGCCGTTGGGTGACGACAAGGACAAAGTCCTCGGCCG
>NZ_JBAQEO010000306.1:0-1985 GCF_049286785.1 Rhodococcus sp. (in: high G+C Gram-positive bacteria)
AGTTGACGGTGCTCGCACGCGACGTCGCGGGCTGGGTCGTCCCCGAGGTAGCGGGACCAGTACAGGTACAGCTCGGACCGGTCGCGCAGTGAGGCGGCGATCGAGTCGAGGTGGGGGTTGCCGCTTCCCGCGAGCAGCGCCACGTGGAAGTCGCGGTGGACCACAGCGAATTCCCGGTTGATGGTTGCACCGTCGTCGGCGTACATCGCGGTCGAGGCCAGTCGGTGGTGGGCGCCGACCACGGCCGCTTCCCACTCCAGGTTCCCGCGTTCGATGGATTCACGCAGGGCGGCGGTCTCGATGATGACCCGGGCGCGGGTGAGCTCGAGCAGGTCGTCGACCGACAGCGGCAGTGTACTGAAGCCGCGCTGCGGATTCGCTTGCAGCAGGCCTTGTTCGGCGAGCCGACCCATTGCCTCGCGCACCACGGACAGGCTCACGTCGAAGCGCTGACCGTAGTCGGCGAGCTTCATCTTCGTCCCGGGTGGGATGCGGGCGGCGAGGACCTCGTCGCGGATCGAGTCGAAGACGGTCTCGGCCCGGGTCTTGGTACTGGTCGGCATCCTCGGATCGTACAGCGAATCCCACAGAATGACGATATTGAAGAATATTTCGAAATTCTCTTGTGTTTCCAAAAATCGGCGAGTACACCTTGTGGTGCATGTCACTCACCCGCGACAGGACGTCGCTTTCGAGAGGTTGAATCCGTTATGACCACCACTACTGTTCCGGTCCTGATCATCGGAGGCGGCGGCGCCGGCCTGTCCGCGTCGATGCTGCTGTCCACCTACGGCGTCGAATCCCTGCTGGTCAGCGCTCTACCGACCACGTCGATCCTGCCCAAGGCCCACGTGCTCGGTCAGCGCACCATGGAGATCTACACCGAGGTCGGCGTCGCCGAGGAGATCTATCGGCGCGGTACCCCGCAGGAGAACCTCGTTGCGACCGGCTTCTACGCCGGTGTCCAGGGCCCGAATCCCAACGCCGGCCGGGAGATCGGCAAACTCGAGATTTGGGGAGCGGGCGACCGGGACCCGGAATACATCGACGCGAGCCCGTGTCCGACGACCAACCTGCCGCAGATCCGTCTCGAACCAGTTCTGAAGGTGCACGCCGAGAAGCTCAACCCGGGTGGGGTCCGGTTCAACCACGAATTGATCGCGCTCGAGCAGGACGAGACCGGTGTCCGCAGCACGGTCCGGGACAAGGCCACCGGCGAGGAGTACGAGGTCCACTCGCAGTACGTGATCGCCGCAGACGGCGGCCGCACCGTCGGCAAGCTGGTCGGCATCGAACTCGAGGGTGAGCGCAACATCCTCGACATGGTGTCGGTGCACATGAGCGCCGACCTGTCCGGAGTGCTCGAGGACGACTCGGTGCTGCTGCGCTGGCTGGCCAACCCCGACTTCGGCGGCACGTTCACCGGTGGTGTGCTGTGCCCGATGGGCCCGGACCACTGGGGCACCGAGTCCGAGGAATGGGTCTTTCACATCGGTTACCCGTACGGCGACCCGGACGCCGGCGAACGCGAGAAGGTCATCGCGCACATGAAGACTCTCCTCGGTATGCCCGACCTCGATGCCGAGGTCCACGCCGTGTCGTTGTGGACGATGGAGGGCATCGTCGCCGACCGGTTCCGTGCCGGCCGGGTCTTCGTCGTCGGCGATGCCGCTCACAAGCACCCGCCCACCAGCGGGCTCGGCCTGAACTCCGCGATCCACGACGCCCAGAACCTGTGCTGGAAACTCGCCCAGGTACTCGCCGGGCATGCCGGCGACGGGCTGCTCGACACCTACGAGGCCGAACGCAAGCCCGTAATCCTGCGCAACATCGCGAACTCCGTCAAGTGCACCCAGGACCGTTTCCGGCTCGACGCCGCCCTCGGACTGTCCCCGGAGAAGACCCCGGAGGAGAACTGGGAGTCCCTCGAGGTCATCTGGGACGAATCGCACCCTGAATACGCGGAACGCCGCGACCTCGTGAAC
>NZ_JBAQEO010000307.1:0-4259 GCF_049286785.1 Rhodococcus sp. (in: high G+C Gram-positive bacteria)
TACATTGCGAGTTCTTCGAAGGGAACGGCCATGGCCACCAGCTTCACCACAGCGATCTCGGACCCGCTCTCCGGCCGCAGCACGGCAATTGTGATCGACCACCATGACTACGCGCAGTCGGTGATTCTGCAAGGGCGCGACGTTCCGTGGCACGACCCGACGGCCTATTCCAATTATTTCGGTCAGGCTCAAGGTCTGCTGAAGCCGGACGTCGCACTACTGACTCTCGACCGTTTTTACGATGAAGAGCAGGCTTCGAACAACGCTCTGCAAGAGGCTATGTCGGCGAGGCAACGCACCGGATACGCCCTGCGGGCCCTGCTTGCCGACAGCGCGACGGTCACTCTCGCGGTCGACCTCGTCACCACGTTGGCCCACATTGTCCGCGAGCCGCTCGTGGTCCAGATTCCGTCGCCCATGCAGTGGCTCAGCCGCACGCACCAGCTCGCCGGCACCGAGGGTGCCGACGAGCTGGACCTCGATGCCGCCGAGAACGCGTCGATGTACGTCGCGGACTGGCTACGCGGACTTGCGGCGGTGCCGCTTGCAGGCATCCTGCTGGACGACCGTCCAATTCCGGGGGCAGCGCCGCTACCCAGCGTGGGACTCGACACCTACACGCCGATCACGAACGTGGCCCGTCACTACCGGTGGGATGTGGCGATACGGACCGCCGATCGGGTGCTCGTACACAACAGCGAACCCGACCGGAAAGAACTCGGTGGCTCAGCGATATCTCCCGAATTCTGGCGGGGTGATGGCACCACGCTCCCACCCACCGACTTCTACATCACCCAGTTACCGGCGGATGCTGTGCCCGAACTCGTGCTTGCACAACTGGCGACCCTCGCCTGATTCAAGCGCGGTCCGCCGTGACGATGGGATTCATGGTGGTCTGCGGAGATCTTCGTCGGACTCGACGTCGCTGCCGGATCTCGCTTCGGCCGAGGCCGCACGCGGTTCACCGGAGACACGCTGTGACCAAAACCTCGACGTCTGGGGGACGTGTCCGCTACCACCGGAGCGGGCCCCCGCTAAATTGAACGGCGTGCGGAAATCCTATAGAGCGATCGCGGCAACCGTCCGCAGCCGATGGCCGCTCTATATGGTGTCCATGCTCATGGCCAATCTGATCGGCGCCATTCTCGTGTTCGCCTTCGTGCGGTACGGCGTTCCGATCCCGGAATCGCAGGGGATCATCGCCGACCGGGTCCGCAACGTCGTCGTCTTCGGCGGCTACCTCGCGTTCGCCGCTGTGGTGAGCCTGACCGCGGCGGCAATGATGCTGCGGTCGGTGATCCGCTGGCAGTTACGCGGCGGTCCGCCGACGCGCAGCGAACAGATGTCGGCGCTGCACGCACCACTACGTCAAGCGATCGTGCACCTGGTGCTCTGGATTCTCGGGGGCGCCATCTTCGTCATCCTCACCGTCACCGAGATGCCGTCGCTGGCGATCGCCGTCATCGTGACGGTGTGCATGGCGGCCACCACCACTTTCGGATTCACGTACATGCTCGGTGAGCGGATCCTGCGACCCGTCGCCGCGCAGGCACTGAGCGAAGGCGAATTCGATCGCACCATGGCGCCCGGTGTCGGCACCCGTCTGGCAATGACCTGGGGTCTGGGCACTCTCATGCCGGTCATCGGCATCATCCTGCTGTGCGCCACGCAGTTGTCCACCAACATCGAGTTCCCGCCCGACGCGTTCGCCTGGTCGATCCTGTTGCTCTCGATCGTCACGATTTCGCTCGCGTTCGCGCTGTCCACGCTGACGGCCAGTCAGATCTCCGACCCGATCAAGCAGTTGCGCCGCGCCATCGAGCGGGTTCAGCGCGGCGCCACCGATGTGCGGGTGGAGGTTTTCGACGGCAGTGAGATCGGACGTCTGCAAGTCGGCTTCAACCGGATGATGCGCGAGTCGGACGAGCGACGTCTGCTGCGCGAACTGTTCGGCCAGCACGTCGGTGAGGAGGTGGCCCGGCGCGCACTGCAGTTCGGTACCGAACTCGGCGGTGAGACGAGGTTCGTGGCCGTGCTCTTCGTCGACATGGTCGGATCCACCGGCGCCGCAGCCGAACGGCCCCCGGGCGAGGTCGTGAATCTGCTCAACGAATTCTTCCGCGTCGTGGTCGACGTCGTCGACCGCCACCACGGATTCGTCAACAAATTCATGGGCGATGCCGCGCTCGCGATCTTCGGCGCACCCCTCGACCGTCCGGACGCGCCGACCGCTGCGCTGGCCGCCGCTCGGGAGTTGCGGTTCGCCTTGAACGAGATCACCGGACTCGACATCGGCATCGGCGTTTCCGCAGGCCTCGCGGTTGCCGGGAATATCGGAGCCGCCGAGCGATTCGAGTACACGGTGATCGGGGACCCGGTCAACGAGGCCTCCCGGCTCACCGAACTCGCCAAGCTCCATCCCAGCCGGGTACTGGCATCGACGAGTGCCCTGTACTTCGCCGACGACGACGAGCAGGCCCACTGGGAACTGGGAGAACAGGTTCAGCTCCGCGGACGCCGTCGAACAACCCACCTGGCGTGGCCAGAGGACTATCCGGTGTGATCGGCCACCCGTTGGTTACGCTGACCTGGTGGCCCAGCCTCGCTCCGACCCGCCCCCTGCCGAGGTTCCTCGGCGGCGGAGCCGCTATTGGTTGTTCAAATGGATACTCGGGGCCGGTCTTCTCGCTCTCCTGACCGTCGAGGCCGTCTATCTGTGGCCCACGCTCAGTGACTCCTGGCGCGCACTCAGCGAGATCCACTGGGGATGGGTGGCCGCCTGTGTCGCGGCTCAGGCCGTTTCGCTGTCGGGCTTCGGCGCGGTCCAGCAACGCCTACTTCGGGCCGGCGGCGTCATAGTCAGCCAGATCAAGTCCGTGTCGGTGATCTACGCGAGTACCGCGATGTCGGTCAGCCTGCCCGCCGGTCAGGTCTTCTCGACCGCATTCACCTATCGGCAGACCCGTAAGTGGGGCGCAACACCCGTCGTGGCGTCCTGGCAATTGGCAATTTCCGGTGTGATCGCCGCGGGTAGCCTGGCCCTGATCGGAGCCGCGGGCGCCTTCGCGGTCGGCACCAGGGTCAGCCCCGTCACTCTCGCGCTGTCCCTGGTCGGCGCCTGCGCCCTGTTCTTCGGGCTCCGTTACGTCTCACGCAATCCCGATTCGGTCGAGTCGAGCGGACGCTGGGTTCTGACCCGATACAACAGGATTCGGAAGAATCCTCCGGACACCGGCATCAACCGGTGGAACGAGATTCTGGGTCAGCTCGAATCGGTGGTACTCGGACGGCGCGACTTGCTCGTCACGATCGGCTGGTCCGCGGTGCACCGTTCCGCCGATGTCGCATGCCTCGGTTTCGCGTGCTGGGCAGTGGGCGCCGAGCCCTCGTTCGCCGGACTTCTCATCGCGTTCGCCGCCGCCAAGGCGGTGGGCAGCATCCCCCTCGCGCCCGGCGGACTGGGATTCGTCGACGGCACCCTCATCGCCACGCTCACCGCAGCCGGCGCCTCCGCGTCGCAGGCACTCGCTGCCGTGTTCGTCTACCGCGTGGTCAGCTATATCCTCGTGGCGGCCGTCGGCTGGATCACCTTTCTCATTCTTTTCCGGCACAACCAGCACGAGGATCTCGAGATGGATCTCGAACTCGAACGACGCGAGCAGCCGTCTTCCACCACTCGCCGGGTTCGGCGCAGCCGGACCACCCCCGAACCCGAATCCGAGGCGTAGTCCGCCGGGCCCACCGCGCCGTCGCCTCCTGAGTACCGATCGGGGTACTACGTACTACCCTGGCCCGGTGAAAAAGATCCTCGCCGCCTTCGCCCTGGACGTCGTTCTCGTCATCGTGTTCTGTGCCATCGGACGCCGCAGTCATGACGAAGCGAATGCGCTGGCCGGCCTCGCCACCACCGCGTGGCCGTTCCTGAGCGGCCTGGCCGTGGGGTGGATTGCGACCTTCGCGCTGTATCGCGACAAGTTCGACGCCTTCCTGGTCATCCCGACGGGTGTGCTCGTCTGGGTGTCGACTCTCCTGGTGGGCATGGTGCTGCGTGTCGTCAGTGGTCAGGGCACCGCGTTCAGTTTCATCCTGGTAGCCGGAACCGTGCTGGCCGTTTTCCTTATCGGGTGGCGGGCGATCGGCCGAACTCGGGCCAAGGCCTGAGACCGTCCGTCTCAGCGCATCCACAACCAGGCGGCCAAGCCCAGTCCTGCCACCCCGATCACAATTCGGAGAATCGACGGCGGAATCCGTCTGACCAC
>NZ_JBAQEO010000308.1:0-11944 GCF_049286785.1 Rhodococcus sp. (in: high G+C Gram-positive bacteria)
CGCAATCTCCAAACACCGAGCCAAGGGCGACATCGACCGCACCAACTACCACGCCGAGATCAGCATCAGCATCCTCATACCAGCACACTTGACAACAGACCCGCCGCCCTAACTGCGCGGCATTGGGGTTATCCCTACAACAAAGGTTACGGCGGCAAGAACAAGCTCGAACTGGGCTTGGGCCGGGTGCCCAGAGTTGCGGTGCACCAGGGTTTCGTCTTCGGCAGCTTTGCAGAAGAGGGGCCGACCCTGCTCGAGCACCTCGGTGACGCCGCAGGTGAGCTGGACCGACTGGCCAGGCTCTCTCCGGAGGGTGAGGTCGAGCTGACCGCGGGCTGGCTGAAGCACAAGACCAGGGCCAACTGGAAACTGCTGGCCGAGAACGAGACCGATGGTTACCATCCGCAATTCGTGCACGGCTCCATCTTCTCGGTCACCGGCAGCCCCATCGGCGCGCTCTACAGTGACAACTCCACGGCAGTCACTCGCGCGTTCGACAACGGACACAGCGAGAACGATCTTCGTCCGGAATTCCGCAAGTTCGCCGAACCGATGCGTTGGTTCGGTACCACGGAGGATCGGGTGCCCGAATACGTGGCAGCGATGCGCGCCGAGCACGGCGCCGGTGCAGAAGAGATTCTGATCGAGGGCGCCCCGCACGTGATGATCTTTCCCAACCTGTTCGTCGCAGAAATCCAGGTGTTCAATATCCAGCCGCTCTCGGCCCACGAGTGCGTGCAGTATTCCACCGCGGTCCAGCTCAAGGGTGCTCCGGAGCTCAACTCGCGGATGGTGTCCCAGTCGATCGGTTCGGTGGGTCCGGCCGGCATGTTGCTCGCCGACGACACCGAGATGTACGAGCGCAATCAGGCGGGCGTGGAGATCCGGGAGCCGCACTGGGTGGATATCCGCCGTGGCGTGGAGCGGGAGCAGACCGACGAGCGCGGTTACAAGATCGGCACCGCAACCGACGAGACCGGCATGCGGGCGTTCTGGCGCAACTACAAAAAGATCATGGAGGCGCCCGCCGACGTCCCCGGGGAGGAAGCAAAATGACCGTCTCGTTCGAAAATCAGCAGCAGGTGGCCGACCTGACCGATATCCGTCAGGTGGAGGCATTCCTCTATCAGGAGGCCCGATACGCCGACGAGCACGACTTCGATGCCTGGGAAGCGCTGTGGACCGACGACGCCCTGTACTGGGTTCCCATCGACGGCACCGACAAGGACCCGAAGACCCACATGTCGGTGATCTATGACAACCGCAACCGGATCACCACCCGGCTCGCACAGTTGCGCACGGGCAAGCGCTACGCGCAGTCGCCGCCGTCCAACATGCGGCGCGTGATCTCCAACATCGAACTGCTCGGCACCGAACAGGCTCCTTCAGGCGCGGAGAACACCGTCGTCGGCGCCAACTTCGTGTTGTTCTCGGCCAAGGAGCGTGGCACCGATACCTTCGCCGGTCGTATCACCTACCGACTGCGGGTGGTGGACGGCGCGATCCGGCTGGTGGGTAAGACCGTGGTCCTGGTGGACAACGAGTACGCACTGCCCAACATGGGCTTCTTGATCTAGGAGAGACGGTCATGTCCGGTAGAGGGATCGTGCACAGTGAGTTCGCCCAGGTCGCAGTCGAGATCGACGAGAACGCCAAGAACCCTCGGCTGCGCCTCGAGGATCTGCGCACCGGGCAGGTGCGCTTCCTCGACGCTCTCATTCTCGAGGCACTGGTGTGGCTCAGCGACGAGGCCATGGAAATTCTGCTCGACCCCTCTGCCGACCGCTGGCGCGAGGACCGGGACCTCGGTGAGCAGGGTTCCGGCACGGCAACACCCAGCCGCGATTCCTGAAAGGTTCTGTATTTCATGACAACTCCACGCGTGGGTATCACCTCGTATGGCGCGTACCTGCCCTGCCATCGGGTGTCCTTGTCCGAGATTGCCGGCGCCGTCGGCTCCGGCGCTGGACGGGGAGAGCGGGTGGCCGCCTCCTTCGACGAGGACAGCACCACGATGGCCGTGGAGGCCGCACGTGCAGCGCTCGCCGGCGCTGCACTCAACCGCACTGTGGCTGCGGATCCGCGTTCGTTGTTTCTGACGACCACGTCCCCGCCCTATGTCGAGAAGACCAATGCCGTTGCGGTGCATGCGGCATTGGGTCTGGGGCGCGAGACTTTCGCCGCAGACATCGCCGGTTCGGCCCGGAGTGCGGTGGCAGCCCTGCTCACCGCCGGAGAGTCGGGAGGGTTGGCCGTGCTGTCCGACGTGATCACGGGCCGTCCCGGTTCGGCCGACGAGCGGGGCGGCGGCGATGGGGCCGCGGCTTTCACCTTCGGTCCCGCCGAATCGGCGCTGGCGACGTTGCTGGCCCGCGTCAGTGTCAGCGAGGAGTTCCTCGACCGGTGGCGTGTTCCCGGCGCGGTGACCGGAAGTCAGTGGGAGGAACGGTTCGGCCTGGAACGGTACCTGCCGTTGATCACCGAGGTGGCCGAAAAAGCATTGGTGCAGGCCGATATCGGCCAGGCTGATCACGTGGTGGTGGTCTCGCCCAACAGCGGGGTCGCCAAACGAGCCGCGAAACTGCTGCCCGGGACAATCGGTACCACCGGGTCCCCGATCGGGTACGCCGGTGCCGCCGGCCTGGGGCTCGCCCTCGCCGATGTGCTGGACCGCGCCGAGCCCGGACAGTCGATCCTGTTGGTGTCGGCGGCCGACGGAGCCGACGCGCTGGTGCTTCGTGCCACCGACCTGCTCCCCGCCGGACGTCAGAGTGTCAGCGTGGCAGCTCAACTGCTGGCCGGTCGTGCTCTGCCGTACTTCACCTACCTCAACTGGCGTGGACTCCTGGACCGCGAACCGCCGCGCCGTCCCGAGCCCGACTGGGCCGCCGCTCCACCCTCCGCTCGGGCACGCGCGTGGAAGTTCAACTTCGCCGGAACACGCTGTGCAGCATGTGGCTTCCTGCATCTGCCGCCTGTGCGGGTCTGCAAGGGCTGCGGGGTGGTGGACAAGATGACCGCCGAGTCGCTGGCCGCCCGCCAGGGTAGCGTGGCCACCTTCACGGTGGACCGGCTGGCCTTCTCGCCCTCACCGCCGGTTGTGGACGCGGTGGTGGATTTCGACGGCGGTGGCCGCTACAGCCTCGAGGTTGCCGACGCCGACCCGGAGGCAATCGGGGTGGGCACCCGGGTGGGACTCACCTTCCGCCGGTTGGGCACCACCGGCGGGGTACACAACTACTTCTGGAAGGCCAAGGCGCTGTGAGCAGCAACGGAATTGCCGACAAGGTGGCCATCGTCGCGATGGGCTGCACGACCTTCGGCGAGCACTGGAACCGAAGTGCGGACGACCTGCTCGTCGCCGCCATCGCGGACTGCTTCGACGACAACGACCGCGTCTCGTCGGCCGATGTCGACGCCTTCTGGCTCGGTACGCTCGGCAGCGGACAGAGCGGACTCACCCTCAGCAAGCCTCTGGCCCTGGACTACAAGCCCGTCACCCGTGTCGAGAACTACTGTGCCAGCGGGTCGGAGTCGTTCCGCAATGCCTGCTACGCGGTGGCGTCCGGCGCGTATGACAAGGTGATGGCCGTCGGCGTGGAGAAGCTGAAGGATTCCGGGTTCTCCGGTTTGTTGCGGGGCGACCCGCCCGGGGACGGCACGGCCGCCGAGTTGTCGATGACGGCACCCGCCGCGTTCTCCCTGCTGGACCCCGCATACTGTGCGCGTTACGGCGTCGATCCCGAGCAGATGCGCTCGGCGATGACGCACATCGCGTGGAAGAACCATGTGAACGGTGCTCTGAATCCCAAGGCGCAGTTCAGGTCCGAGGTGTCCCGTGAGCGGATCGAGAGCGCCCCGCTGGTGGCCGGCAGGCTCGGAGTATTCGACTGCTCCGGTGTATCCGACGGTGCCGCGTGCGCGCTGATCGTCCGCGCCGAGGACGCGCACCTCTACACCGACACCCCCATGTATGTGAAGGCTCTCGCGCTCGCCGCAGGTCCGGGGCTGGGCGCGACCGACCCGGACTACGACTACACCACCTTCCCCGAGGTCGTCCGCAGTGCACAGGACGCATACGCGCAGGCGGGGATCACCGACCCGCGGACGCAGATCTCGATGGCCGAGGTGCACGACTGCTTCACCCCGACCGAGTTGGTCCTGATGGAGGACCTCGGATTCGCGGATCGCGGGCAGGGCTGGAAGGACGTGCTGGCCGGTGCGTTCGACCGCACCGGACGCCTGCCGGTGAACCCCGACGGCGGGCTGAAGTCCTTCGGGCATCCGGTGGGGGCCAGCGGCCTCCGGATGCTCTACGAATGCTGGTTGCAGTTCCGCGGGCTGGCGGGCGAACGGCAGCTCGACGATCCGCGGACGGCCTTGACGCACAATCTCGGCGGCCGTCCCGGCAGCTGCGTGTCGTTCGTCTCGGTGGTCGGGCGCGAACGAGGCTGAGGTGCCTCGCGGCATCCGGCCTTGACGTCCGTACATATTTTTATCTACATTAAATTTGATTCATGAGGAGGCCGTATGGGGTTACAGGAGCAGCGGAAGACAGTGGAGGCGCTGTACTCGGCGCTCGCCGTCGGCGATCGTTCCGGTGTGCTGTCACTGCTGGATGCGAATTTCCTCGGTCACGGTGCTGCAGGAATGCCGCTGGAGCTGGGCGGCACATACCGCGGCCCCGAGGCGATGTTCGACGAGTTCTGGTCTGGCATCGGCCGTAATTTCCGCGCACAGGCCTACGCGGAGGCGGTTACGGAGCTGGGCGAGGGTGCGGTGCTGGTCACCGGCATCTACCGTGGCGCGGCCCGCTCGACGGGACGGGAGTTCGAGGCGGCCTTCACCCATCGGATCCGTTTCGCGGGCGAGTTGATCGTCGAACTGCACCAGGTCACCGACACCGCAGCCTGGTCGAACGCACTGACGCCGACTTCGAGGCCCGTCGAGTACTCGGTGGTGGACGGCTTGGCCACCGTGACGCTCAACCGCCACGAGGCCAAGAACGGGATGAACCAGGACGTCGCCGACGAACTCTACGACGTCGCGCAGCGCATCGCCCACAACGACGCCGTGCGCGCGGTCTTGTTCACCGGGAACGGGAAGATCTTCTCCGTGGGTGGGGACATCACCGTGTTCGCTTCGACGCCCGCCGAGGAGGTTCCCGAGGTACTGCAGCGCATGGCGGGGCGCTATCACGACGCCCTGCGCCAGTTCTCCTGTCTGCGGGTGCCTGTGGTCGCTGCGGTGCACGGCGCCGTGGCCGGCGGCGCACTCGGCCTGATCTACGTCTCGGACATCGTGCTCGCGGCGGAGGGAACCAAATTCGCCACCGGATTCGGCCAGATCGGACTCACGGGGGACGGCGGAAACTCCTGGTTCCTGCCTCGGCTCGTCGGCGCCCGGCGCGCGGCGGAGCTCTACTACGAGGACCGGGTGCTGGACGCGCACGAGGCGGAGGAGTGGGGGCTGATCACCCGCGTGGTGCCCGCAGCCGAACTCGCCGAGCAGGGCGCCGCCGTGGCCCGGAAGCTGGCCGCCGGACCCACCGTGGCCTACGGCATCATGCGGCAGCTGTTCCAGCAGTCGTCCACAACCGTGCTGTCGCAGCAACTGGCCGACGAGGCTGCCGCGGTGGGCCGTGTCGGTTCGTCCCGGGACGCGCAGCGCGCCTTCGCGAGTTTCGTAGCCAGACAACAACCCACCTTCGAAGGGAAGTGACCACCGTGACCGGACTGGTCGTAGATACCGATGAGCACCGTCTGATTCGCGAGAGTGTCGCGAAGATCGCGGACAAGTTCGGGCCCGAGTACTACCTGGAGCGTTCGCGTTCCGGCGGCAATGTCGACGAGCTGTGGGCGGAGCTGGGCGAGGCCGGACTGCTCGGTGTCCACCTGCCCGAGGAGTACGGCGGTGGCGGCGCGGGACTGTCCGAACTCATCATCGTGCTCGAGGAACTGGCCGCACACGGCATGCCGTTGTTGATCGGGGTCATCTCGCCTGCCATCTGCGGCTGCATCATCGCCGAGCACGGGTCCCCGGAAATGAAGGCCGAGTGGCTGCCCGGACTGGCATCGGGCGAGAGGCGGATGGCGTTCGCGCTCACCGAACCAGACGCCGGATCCAACAGCCACAACGTGACCACCACCGCCCGTCGACACGGCGAGGGCTGGAAGATCAGCGGTGGCAAGTACTTCATCTCCGCGGTCGAGGGGGCCGAGGCGCTCCTCGTCGTGACGCGGGATGCCAGCGTGGAGCCGGCCCCCGGCGCGAAGCGCAGCCCGCTGTCTCTCTTCGTGGTGCCCAAGGACTCGCCGGGTCTGGTATTCCAGCCGCTCGAGAC
Organism: Rhodococcus sp. (in: high G+C Gram-positive bacteria); assembly: GCF_049286785.1. GTDB lineage: Bacteria > Actinomycetota > Actinomycetes > Mycobacteriales > Mycobacteriaceae > Rhodococcus_F. The sequence goes on from NZ_JBAQEO010000308.1 coordinate 6,344, forward strand.
CGCGCTGGTCAATCCGGACCGCCAGTTCACCGTCTTCTTCGACGATGTCGAGGTAGGCCCGGAGGCGCTGATCGGCGCGCAGGGCAAGGGTCTGCGGCAGGTGTTCGCCGGCCTGAACCCCGAGCGCGTCCTGGCCTCCTCTCTGAGCAACGGAATCGGGCGGTACGCCATCGCGAAGGCGACCGCCTACGCCAAGGACCGTACGGTCTGGAACGCCCCGATCGGATCGCATCAGGGCGTCTCGCACCCCCTCACCGAAGCGCATATCGCGGTGCAGACGGCGCGTCTCGCCACCCAGCGCAGTGCCGAACTCCACGACGCGGGGCTCGATGCCGCGGAGGCTGCGAACATGGCGAAGTTCGTCGCGGCCGACGCTTCGCTGAAGGCCCTCGATCAGGCAATTCAGGTACACGGCGGCAACGGCCTGTCCAAGGAGTACGGCCTGGCGGAACTGTGGTTCATCACCCGCATGCTGCGCACCGCCCCGGTCAGCCGGGAGATGGTGCTCAACTACGTCGCTCAGACCACCCTCGGTCTGCCGGCGTCCTACTGATCGATTCGGATTGGCCCAAGGAGCATGGAATTTCACCAAGGAGCAGTGATATGAGTAGTCCGGAGAACAACTTCGACGCCCTCGTTGTGGGTGCAGGCGCAGGCGGCCTGTTCGCTGCGGCCCGGCTGCAGCATCTGGGTTACCGCACACTGGTGGTGGAGCGTCTGGATCAGGTGGGTGGCCGCGCCTCCACTCACGATATCGACGGTTTCAAGGTCAACAACGGGGCCATCGTCATCGAGACGGGCGGTATCACCCAGGAGACGTTCGCCGAGCTCGACGCCGAGTTCGACGTGCGTTCCCCGAAACCGCCGATCCTCTACCGCCTGGGCGGCAAGGACGTGGACGTCACCGGCGGCGGCTGGGGCTTCCTGCTCGGCAAGCTCACGCGTCAGGGCGCAAAGCTGGTCAAGGGCATCGGTGCCGCCCGCAACGATTCCGGTTTGCCGGAGGACGAGTTGTCCACCGACGAGTGGGTGTGCAAGTACACCAAGAACGAGGGTGTGCGCGGCATCTTCCGCAACATGTGTGGGTCGGTGTTCGCGGTGAGTTCGGAAGAACTCCCGGCCCGGGTGTTCCTTACCTACTTCACCCGCAAGAGCGCCTTCAAGACCTTCGGTTTCGCGCCCGAGGGCACCATCGGAATCTGGCGTTCGCTGGCACGTGCCTTCGAGCGTGACGGTGGGCAGCTGTGGCTGAACTCGGAGGTCAAGAGCCTCACCATGGCGGACGGTCAGGTGACCGGGGCGGTGATCGTGCGCGACGGCCAGACCGTGGAGGTGGGCTGCCGGTTCGCCGTCAGCGATACCGGCCCCGCGGCCACGGTTCGCCTCGTGGGCAGCGAGCACCTGCCCGCCGAGTACCTCGAGACCGTCGAGCGCGGTGACCGGCCCTGCTCGATGATCGCGGTGAACTTCGCCAGCCGGGAACGGTTGGTCGAGGTTCCCGGAATGTTGAGCTTCGCCAACACCAAGCGTCTCTGCTACGTCGCCAACTTCACCGACGTATGCCCGGAGATGGCTCCGGAAGGGTGGAACCTCTACGTGGGTACCGCCGTCCCGAAGCCGGCCGTGGGGGACTTCGACGAGGAGGCCGAGACCAACATCCTCCTCGACGAGCTGCGTGACGAGATCAAGGGCTTCGACAAGGCCCGGATTCTCTCCATCGTCACCACCCGCGACGGTTGGCCGCCGCAGCGCGCCGTCGCCGGCTTCGATATGCCGAACACCACACCGATCGCCAACCTCTGGAACGTGGGCGATGGGGTCAAGGAATACGCCAATGGCGGTACCACCGCGTGCGCCGAGACAGCCAAGATCGTCGTAGACGCGATTCGTGACCGGTTTCCGGTAGAAGTCACGGCGTAAGCAGTAGAACTCTGAAGCGGTGGCCGGCGGATCTATCCGCGGCCGCCGCTTCTCAGCCGCGGGCGGCGGTCTTCTTCGATCGGGTCGTCGCGGTACCCGTGGGCTTCTTGGCAGTGGCCCTGGCGGCCGGCTTCTTCTTCGGGGGCTTCTTCTCGGCCGGGGCGTCCGAAATTGTCGCCGTGTCGGCAATGCTTCCGGCCAGCCCGGCAGGGCTGGCGATGCCGTGCAATACGATCGACTGTGCGGTGTCGACCAGGGCGGCGAGTGAGCCGCCGCGTTGAGGATTCCACCACTCCGAAGCCCAGTTCAGGGCCCCGATCACCAGCATTCGGGCGGCGCGTATGTCCAAACCTTCGCGCAGCTCCCCGGCCTCCTTCGCGGCCTGGTACAGAGCTTGCCACTCATTTCCGTACTTCGTGCGTTCGGTCTCATGACGTTCGCGTAGATGTTCCGGCATCTGTCCGCCGTTACGGATGGCTGCGGTGGTGTAGTCGGAGATCGAGAGTTCGTAGCGCAAATGTGCCTCGACCGCGGCAGCGATTTTGTCGATGGGACGCGTGTCGGGGTCCAGGGCCTCGAGTACTTCGGTGACGTGTGCCCGGATACTGGCGATGCCGACGAACATGACCTCTTCGATCAATTCTTCGCGGGATTTGAAGTAGTAGTAGATCGCGGGGGCCTGAAGCTCGGCGTGGGCCGCCACGTCTGCCAGCCGGGTGCCGGCGAAGCCTTTCAGGCTGAGCACGTACGCCGCGGAGTCGAGGATGCGCTGGCGTGTGAGAGCGCTCTTGGACCGCTCGTCCGGCGCGGATTCGGCTGGGTCGTTTTTAAGCACGGATCAACTATATCGGCATGCTCGGCCGCTTTTACTTTCACGCGGGGGCCGCGGGCACCCGCCGGGTGCCGAGGATTGGACCTACCGGAGCGTCATAGTTTAATTTATATTAAACTAAAGACGGCTCGGCGCGGGGAGGAACTCCTGCGCGATCACGACGAAGGGAACGTCATGAAGGTTGAAGTTGACAGGAAGAAGTGCACCGGGTTGGGCATCTGTGAGTCGCTGGCCCCGGCGTTCTTCGAGGTCGACGACTCCGGTGAGCTGCTCCTGTTGAAGGAGGACATCGGTTCCGACGAACTCGCCGACGTCGAGGAAGCGGTAGCCGCCTGCCCCACGGAGGCGCTGCGGATCATCCGTTAGAGAAGGACGGCCACGAACATCATCGAGTAGAGGACGAAGACATGAGCGAGCGGCACCTGGTAGTGGTCGGCGCATCTCTGGCAGGACTGCGCGCGGTGGAGGCGGCACGCAAGACGGGGTTCACCGGACCGATCACACTGATCGGCGGCGAGAAGCACCTTCCCTATGATCGCCCGCCGCTGTCGAAGGCATATCTCGAGGCAGGCATGGAGCCCGAGTCCACCCGGTTCCGGGACGATCGCACCTTCTCCGAAGAACTCGATGTGACTCTGCTTCTGGGGCGCCGCGCCACTGCACTCGAGACGGCACGAAAAGTTGTCGTCGTCGGTGACACCGACGTGCATTACGACGCGCTCGTCATCGCCACCGGCGCCGACGCGCGCATGTTGCCCGGCACCGAGGGACTCGCCGGAGTGCATGCTCTGCGCACCATCGATGACGCGGTCGCGGTCCGTGCCGCACTCGACGCCCATGCGCGCACCGTGGTGATCGGTGCCGGGTTCATCGGCTCCGAGGTGGCCGCCGGTGCGCGGAAGCGTGGCGTGGACGTCACCGTCGTGGAGGCTCTGGCTACACCGTTGGTGCGGGCCGTCGGCGAGCGGATGGGGGGCGCGATCGCGTCCCTGCACGAGCGCAACGGCACACCGCTTCTGTGTGGAGTCGGTGTGAGTGCCGTGGAGGGCGACGGCAAGGTGGAGCGTGTCGTTCTCTCGGATGGCACCGTCCTGCCCGCGGACCTTGTGGTCGTCGGGATCGGCTGTGTGCCGGCCACCGAGTGGCTCGAAGGCTCGGGACTGACTCTCGACAACGGGATCGTGTGCGACGAGACGCTCTACACCGGGGTGGACGGTGTGTATGCGGCCGGTGATGTGGCGCGCTGGCACAACTCACTCTTCGATCGCTCTCAGCGTCTGGAGCACTGGACCAGTGCCGCCGAACAGGGTGCCGTGGCCGCCAGGAACGCCCTCGACCCGCAGGCGGCCAAGCCCTACTCCACCGTTCCGTATTTTTGGTCCGACTGGTACGGGAACCGGATTCAGTTCGTCGGGGTTCCGCAGGCCGACGAAATCGTGGTGGTCGACGGTGAACTCGACAGCGACCGGTGGGTGGCCCTCTACCGCGAGGGGGACCGCCTCGTCGGCGCACTCGCTCTCAACGGGCAGACGGTGATCATGAAATATCGCGGCCTGCTGATGAAGGCTGCGACCTGGGACGATGCCCTCGCTTTCGCGGAGAAACGAAAGCTGTCAGCGGCAGCCCGGGCGTGATCCGTTCCACCCGAACGGAAGACAGGTCAGCGAATACCCTGAGGAGAACACTATGAGAAGAGCGGCACTGGTCGCGCCGGTTCGTACAGCGATAGGCCGTTTCGGCGGTGCGTTGAAGGACGTGCCGGCGATCGACCTGGCTACGATCGTGGTCAAGGAGACCGTGGCCCGCTCCGGGATCGATCCGGAATTGATCGAGGACGTGGCGATGGGCCAGTCCTATGCGAGCTCGGAGACGCCGTGCATCGGACGATGGGCGGCATTGAATGCAGGACTGCCGATCTCGGTGGCGGGCCTGCAAACCGACCGGCGCTGTGGCACTGGCTTGCAGGCGCTGGTAACCGCGGCGATGATGGTGCAGACGGGTGCGGCGAACGTCGTGCTCGCCAGCGGTGTCGAATCGATGAGCAACATCGAGCATTACACGACCGGCGCCCGCTGGGGTACCCGCGCCGGTGGGCTGCAGTTGTTCGACCGGCTCGATCGAGGCCGGGAACGCTCCCAGCCGGAATGGCGGTTCGGGAAGATCAGCGGAATGGTCGAGACCGCCGAGAACGTGGCGCAGAAGTGCGGCATCACCCGCGAGGAGTCCGACGCATACGCTGCCGAAAGTCATCGCCGTGCCCATGCGGCGTGGGAGGCCGGCCGCTTCGATGCCGAGGTCGTACCGGTCGAACTGACCGACCGCAAGGGTGAGACAACGGTGTTTGCCCGGGACGAGGGTATCCGGCCGGAGAGCACGACCGAGTCGCTGGCGAGGCTCCGGACGGTCACACCCGGTGGAGTGGTCACCGCCGGTAATGCAAGTCAGCAGAATGATGCCGCTGCTGCGGTCCTCGTCGTTGCCGAAGATCAGCTCGATGCGCTCGGCCTGGAACCGATCGGATTCCTCGACGGCTGGGCCGCGGCAGGTTGCGACCCGGCGTTGATGGGGCTGGGCCCGGTGGCGGCGGTGGAGAAGCTGTTCGCCCGCACCGGGCGCGGCTTCCCCGATTTCGATCTCGTCGAATTGAACGAGGCCTTCGCATGTCAGGTCCTCGGTGTGCTGAAAGAGTGGGATTGGGACGATCGAGACCGATTGAATGTCAACGGGTCCGGGATCTCCCTCGGCCATCCGATCGGCGCGACGGGAGTGCGGATGCTCACCACTGCCGCGCACGAGTTGAAGCGTCGTGGTGGTGGGCGGGCGTTGGTGACGATGTGTATCGGCGGTGG